>CAZBCR010000055.1:7114-9363 GCA_964490565.1 uncultured bacterium | reverse complement strand
AGCAATTTCCAAAGTGGGCTGGGCTATCGCTGAATCCTGTCCCTTCAGCAGGGACAGATAACGCTTTATTTCGACTGGGCAATGAATTGGTCGTACGGCTTCCTCGTATCGATTGGGCTGTTGAGAATGTCGATAAGGAATTTAAATGGCTTCCTCAGCTCGCCCCGCTTCTCCCTGTTGCTATTCCGGTTCCACTTGAGAAGGGAGCTCCTACTAAAGAATATCCCTGGCCTTGGTCAGTCTATCGCTGGCTGGAAGGAAGTAATCCCATCGTAGGCCATCTTCCAGATCCTGCCTTATTTACCCATGATATTGTGGCGTTTATTCAGGCATTGCATAAAGTCGCTCTGCAAAGTGGCCCCACTTCCAATCGGGGTGTCCCTTTAGAGAAAAAAGATGCTGAGACACGCAAAGCTCTCCAAGAATTAACAGGCATGGTTGATGTCCCAATTGTCACAGCTCTATGGGAAAAAGCTTTAAAAGTTCCTTCCTGGTCAAATCCGCCTGTGTGGGTCCATGGCGACTTATCAGCGGGAAATATTCTCATTGAAAATGGCAGGCTGAGCGCTGTGATTGACTTTGGGAATTTGGGTATCGGCGATCCTGCCTGCGACTTACTCGTTGCCTGGAATCTCTTGCCAGCTCAGCTCAGACAGGCTTTTCGTACAGAGCTAGGCGTCGATGATGCAACATGGGAGCGAGGCAAAGGATGGGCCCTTTCTAATGCGATTATTGCACTGCCGTATTACAAAGATACGAATCCAGTCATGGCAAATAACGCTCGATATGTGCTGAAAGAAATTATCGAAGACGACAGAAAAAAGACTTAGCCTTTATCAGGTAAAAAGCCGCCGGCTTGCATATGCCACATGCGGGCATAATGGCCTGCTTTGGATATGAGTTGTTCGTGAGATCCCTCTTCGACAACCTTTCCTTGGTCAAAGACTAATATCCGATCCATTTTAGCAAGCGTTGAGAGGCGGTGCGCGATGACCAAAGTCGTCCGGTTCTGCATGAGCTTTTCTAAGCTGTCTTGAATATACCTTTCAGTGACGGAATCTAGAGCCGATGTCGCTTCATCGAGAATCAAAATGGGAGCCGATGTGAGCATTGCACGGGCAATCGCAATCCGCTGTCTTTCTCCCCCGGAGAGCTTTGTTCCTCTTTCCCCGACTAAAGTAGCGTAGCCATAGGTGCATCTTTGGATGAACTCATCGCAATGCGCAAGTTTAGCCGCTTCGACGACTTCTTTTTGGGAAGCCTCTACTCGTCCGTAGCGGATATTGTCCTCAAGAGTACGATGGAAAAGGATAGGATCTTGAGGAATGAGAGTGACTTTGCTCCGAAGAGATTCCAAGGTGACTAGGGCAATATCTTGTCCATCGATCAAAATTCTTCCCTTTTCAAGAGAGAAAAACCGAAGAATCAAATTGACGAAAGTCGATTTTCCGGCTCCAGAATAGCCGACAAGACCTACTTTTTCTCCAGCAGAGATCTTCAAACTTTTATTCTGAAAGACTTTTCTCTCTCCATAGCTAAAAGAGACGTTTTCAAAGACAATCTCTCCTTTGTTGACAGCGAGATCGATGGCATGAGTGGGATCGAGAATGTCTTGAGGGTCTTGCATGATAGAAAGGGCCTGCTTTGCTATGCCTAAAGATTGAAAAAACTCAGGGCCTTTATCTGAAGTCACCCAAATGACCATTCCCAAGTTCCAGACGGTGTAAAAAAGTTGAACAATTTCTCCCGTCGAGATTTTCCCATGCAGCCAAAAAGAAATCGCGAACCCCGTCAGAATAAAGATTTCTACAACAAATCCGACAGACATCGAGGTAAACATCTTCACAGAATAGACCTGTGCCTTGTCGTTTGTTTTTAGTTCTTCTTTTTGGGAGTGAGCGATCTGATCTTTTTCAAAGCGGAACCGGTAGAAGAGATTGACGACAAAATTATTGGTTAGGCTATCGACAATCTTTCCCATTAGAGTGCTTCTAACTTCTCCATGGATATGCGAATATTTTGCGCATTTTAAAGTGAAAATCCAGGTCAGCGTAAAATGGAGCAAAATCCACATCCCCACAATCAGCGCAAGGAAACTATTCATTTGTGCGAAAATGAGAATCGTCAAAACGCAGATGAGGCAAGCGGGGATGAAAAGCATAAAAACGTTTCTTAGCATGGTGGTGATTGAAGAGATCATATCTCCAATTTTATTAGCCAAGCTCCCTGCAAAATGCTCATTGAAGTAT
>CAZBCR010000055.1:5111-7014 GCA_964490565.1 uncultured bacterium | reverse complement strand
GATCATATCTCCAATTTTATTAGCCAAGCTCCCTGCAAAATGCTCATTGAAGTATTTTGGAGAATGTCTTTGTACGTGATCGAACATGGCCATGCGGATATCTGATTCCAGCCTAGGAAAAGCCTTTGCTGCTATGTAGTCTCTAACTCGAAATCCAACTTCAATAAAAAGTATCCCTCCTCCGCCCCAGATCAAGAGAGTTTTTAAAAAGGGCCAGGCAGACAAGCGGTCGATATCATATTGCATCAGGATGTCGACAATTTTTCTAAGAAGATAAGGCCAAAACAGCATCTCCATCGCCCAAAGCAAGGATAAAAGGAAGATGAATCCAAATTTCCAACGCTGCGAAAGTAAAAATCTCCAAATAAATGAAAATAGGTTTTTTGAGTCCATCATGGGAAGAACATTATAGAGCATAGAGCTTTTTGTTTTGGCGTAAATTAGTCACATCTACATGTTTGATAGACAAAAAATTCTTTGGTGTCTTAGTATTTTGCCGTGCAAACCACAAAGGAAATTCACAATGAACAAATACATATTCTCACTGGCAACTCTAGCTCTTTTTAGTCTTGAAGCTGCTCAATATCAGCATAAGACAACGATCACTGTTTCTAATACCCCTACTGAACAACCGGAATATCTGGCTCAGTTTGAAATCGATCAAATCATCGATGAAAACACAGCTCCTGTGGAGTTTACTAAGCCTCAAGTTCTCTGCCAATTAGGCACAGAAAGTGTGGTTACCAAAGAAGTTACAGGCCAAGGCGGTTACACCGTGAAAGCCCTCGTCTACAGAGTGGAAGAGAAAATCAAAGCAAAAACTTCGATTGTCGTTTTAGATGAGAACTCAAACGAAGTCTACAAGGTAGAAGAAGAAACAGAGCTCAATTCTTAAGCATTTAGAGCAGCTGCAAAACTCCATTTGGAAACCAAAGCGGAGTTTTGCAGCCGGCTCTTTTCTCAATTTAATTCGCCATCTGCGAATAGTTTCATCGCCTTAGCCATAAATTCCGCCAGTTCAGGATGAAAGGGATCTAGCTGTTTTCTAAATGCAGGATGTTCCTGATAGAGCTGAGCATACGCCTTGTACACCTGTTTGGGTGCTGCATGGATTTGCTCAATAAAAGCATGGTGTTTCTTAATCAGAAGCTGCACTTCATCCGATGCTGGTTTCTGGCCCTTTTCGATGCATTTAACAAGTTCTCTAAAGATCTTGTGGGCCGTTTTGATAATAGTCCCCGCATCAGGCCTTTCGGTTTTTTTCTCGCTTTGTCCCACGATTTCTTCAGCAGCAAAATAGCTTTCAGTTCCTTTTCCTTTTGTGACCTCGATAAAACCATTGAAGATCTCTTTGTCCTTCATTTTTTTCTTTCCTTTCAAATGTTTAATTGTCTTATCGATGGTCTTAAGCAGCACTCCTATTTTCTCCCAGTCTCGTTTCAAAGCCTCTCTGTGAGAATAGAGAGCTGTCAGTTGATCAAAATCACTCCGCCCCAGGACTTTTTGCATTTGCTTTAACGTAAAGCCCAGTTCTTTGAAGAACAGGATCTGCTGGAGCCGCAAGAGCTCCTTTTCTTCATAATACCTGTATCCATTGGATCCATAGTAAGAAGGTCTTAACAGATCTATTTCCTCGTAAAAATGCAGAGTGCGTACTGTCACTCCCGAGAGTTCACTTAATTTTTTAACTGTATAAGCCATCGATTTCTCCCCTCTAATATCCCTATGATATTAAAGGATATTCCCAATATAAGGAATGACGTATACGTGAGGGTCAACTGGAGATATTAAATAAAAAAAATTTACGGTTTGAAAGTTCCGTACTTTTCTTTAATTCTTCCCTTGCGGACTGCAAGCCCAATGGCGATCACTCCAAGCAGGGGATTTAAAAACAGCAGCCAGA
>CAZBCR010000055.1:0-5011 GCA_964490565.1 uncultured bacterium | reverse complement strand
AGCGGGATGATAAATAACATGAGTACAGCTGTCACGAGGCAAAGTCCGCACCAGGCGCCCACAACAGTGGGCTGTAAGATGATCAGCACGATGCTCACGCAGCTGACGGGGATGGCTAAAACTCCAAAGCACATGACAAACCAAGGCATCGTGTGCCACCTGCGTGTTGATCCAAACCCAAAAAGAGCTTCTAGGAGATAAGCTGTCGCCCCTAGGCCTGCATCAGCAACGGGAAAAGCCTGTGAAACTTTTGAGGTCAAAACATCGACGGTCTGCTGGCCAAAAAACGGATCCCAGACATGATCGATAAATCCGAGTTGATAAGCAGCCAGGTATCTGGCAATAAGCCAGCAGCAAATATTTAAGAAGATCACGGGGATACGTTGTAGATAAGAGGAGGGATTATAAGACCAGCCGGGAGGCACTTCAGCGCCTCGACTGTTGCGTGTGCCAGGGGTGTCGGGAATCACAAATGAAAAAACTAAGAGCAGCATGCCGATGAAGGTGTCATTGAGATACGAGGCAGCTTCAGGCGCCCAAAAAATAAGCGGAGCGAGTTGCAGCCAGAGTCCTACTAAGGCAGTGCCCCAAGCAAAAAGTGGAAAGTGAACCGTCAATAGTCCGAGGATGATCGCTAATATTCCGCAGAGAACATCACTTTGGATGAGTTGCTGGCTTTGATAACCAAAAGTAAAAGGGCTGCTGATCAGCCATACCCCAAAAACGGCGTTAAGAAATCCTCTCCAGTTCATTTGACCTCAGGGTTTACTGTCCTAAACCCTATTTACGAAAAAAATTATTTTTTCAGTAAGCGTAAACTGTTAAGACCCACAAGAAGTGTGCCGCCTTCATGGAGAATGACAGCGACCCAAAGAGGCACCCAGCCTAATAGTGCCGGAGTCGTTGCAAAAAGAATGACAAAAAGCGCGAGCGCAATGTTCTCACGCAAGATGCGCCTTGTCTGGTTAGCTTTTTTATAAAGCCAGCTCAAAAGTGAAATATCGTCGTGGATGAAGATAATATCGGAAGCATCCACAGCAGTCGCGCTGCCGATTTTTCCCATCGAAATTCCTACTGTTGCACGAGCTAGCGCCGGTGCATCGTTAATGCCGTCACCGACCATCATCAGAGGCGCTTCTTTAGCTAGCTCAGTGACTTTAGCAAGTTTATCTTCAGGACGGAGATCTGCAAACACTTCATCGATTCCGAGCTGCTCTGCGACATCTTTAGCGCTGGAGGCGTGATCTCCTGTGAGCATGACAACGCGTAGGTTGTTTTCTTTAAGCTCAGAAATGACTTTTTTCGTATCTGTTCTTAAAGTGTCCGTGAAATGAAAAACAAAAAGCGCTCCCTTCACAAAGAGATAAGTGGCCATCTGATCCGCAGGCGGAAGTGTGGCTTGCGATTTTTCTTGGATGAACTCTCGTTGTCCAATGATCGCAGGATAAGAATCTACTGTACCTTCTAGTCCATAACCTGCAATCGATCGGAAATTTTCTACCGGAAGAACTTGGATCTTTTGGTTCTCAGCAAAAGTCGTCAATGCTTCTGCAATCGGGTGGACCGCATGGCGCTCTAAAGAGGCCGCAATGGCAATCGCTAGACTCCGATCGAAAGTACCGCCAGAGAGTTGCTCAATTCCAGTGCAACTCAATTTGCCCGTAGTCAGCGTTCCTGTTTTATCCAGAGCAATAGTCGTACAGGTAGCGACAGCATCGAGCATGATGCCGCCTTTCGGCAGGATGCCGCGCTTGGCGCAGCTGCTTAGGGCGCTTAAGTAGGCTGTAGGAGTGGCTAAGATCAGCGCGCATGGAGAAGCTGCGATTAAGAACGCTAGAGCGCGGTAGATGCCTCCTTCAGGTCCTAGATAGGGCAGTCCCCAGAATAGTGGAAGAGCAATCGCAAAGGCTAGTGACATCAAGATGATCGTGCTCGCGTAATACTTCCCAAAGCGGTCGAGAAACTGTTCAATTTTGGGTTTGGCGTCTTGGGCTTGCGTGATGAGTTTTATAATCCGGCTGACAGTTGAATCTCCGCTTGTGCGAGTGACAGAAATGGTGAGCGTGCCATCAAGATTGCCGGCTCCTGCAGGAACTTCATCGCCGATGGTTTTTCCCATTGGCTGGCTCTCTCCTGTCAAATGGACGAGATTGACATACGAGCGGCCGTCAACAACATGGCCATCGAGGGGGATAATTTCTCCGGCTTTCACAAGGATGCGGGTTCCGATGGGGATTTCTGCGAGGGCTTTTTCATAAATGATTCCATCAGCGCCAATGACACAGGCCACGCGGGGAGAGAGTTTATGCAAATTAAGCACGCTACTGCGGGTTTTTTGCGCGACCATGCCTTCCATCGCAGCTGAAAGCTCAAATAAGACTAAAAGGAGCGCTCCTTCCATCTCGCTTCCAATGACCACTGAGAGAAAAGCAGCCAGCGTCATGAGAACATCAATATTGATCTCAAAGTTAGAAAGATCATGGAGGGAATTAATCAGCGCAGGTGTTCCGGCTAAGAAATAAACAGCTGTCAGTAATGCAAGGGAAGCTGGAGTTGAATGGAAAGAAAGCACAAAAGCTAAGGCGAGTAAAAATCCTGCAAAAAGCGCGCTGCGAACAGAGAGGTATTTGCCCCATTTACGGGAATCTGGAGTGAGAAACGGAGAGACCGTTTCTTCTTTGTTGGTGGCAAAAAATTCATCAAATGAATAGGGCGTTGTCATAAGAACATCTGCTTAAGAAAATAGATTGCTCCAGCCACAAACGCAACGAGAGAAAGATTCCAGACGAGAGCTTCGATGCAGCGATTTCTCTCTAACTTGGCAACAGTGATCGCTGCGATGATCACTGTAAGGGCTGTAGCTATAATCGGAGAAAAGAAAAAATAGCCTCCGGCAAAAAGGGTCGTTGCAATGAGAACACCAACTCCTGCACCTAAACTTTGCTTAAGAGGATGTTCATAGATCTCTAAGGCAAGACCCATCTCTTCTTCGAGCATGATGTGGAGAAGCCGGTTGTCATCAGCCATCATGACGGTGACGACTTCATCGAGGAGTTTGCCGGTGAGGCCTTTGGCTTGATAGAGAGCTGCGAGCTCTTCTCGTTCTTGCTCTCTAGCGTGCTGAATTTCCCACCTTTCTTCTTCGATCACGCGGTGGAGTCTTTCGAGGCGTGCCCAGCCGAGCAATGCACTTCGTCCAATTTTCCAGAGAAAAAGTCCTGCAGCAACTAGACAATAGAGTTTGGTCTGATCAGGAAACAAAATCCACAGAAGAATTAAAACAACGGCAGTATCGCGCGCAGCATCAGCAGCGGCAGAAAGATGTCCGGGCATTTCCGTGCCATGGATCTCTGCAGCAGCTAGTCCGCCTTTAGCGCGGGCTGCTTTCAGATGCTCAATGACGGACTTTCCTTCAAAATGGTCAGCTTTCATCTTTTTAAGAGGGCAGTTAATAACTGGCACATGTCGAGATGGTCTTTCACGGCCATCACTTCACGTGTCGAGTGCATGGAGAAGATCGCGCAGCCGATATCGACTGTCGGAATTCCCATTGTATGAGCAAAGATCGGTCCCACCGTACTGCCGCTAGAAACGTTTGAATGAGAAGCATACGATTGGAAATTAAGTTTTGCTTTTTTACATGCTGAAACAATCGGAGCCGCTGTTTTAGCATCGGTTACGTATTTCTTATCGGCATTGTACTTAATGGCGATGCCATGGCCTGCAAAGAGGTGATGTTTAGGATCGTGTTTTTTCGTATGGTTAGGATTATAGGCATGGGCGACATCGACAGAAACACAGAGCGATTCTGTTTTCATCCGGATATAGTCTTCGTTGGTGAGCTCATAAAAATCTCGGATCCGCTGGAGCACATCGTCCATGAAAGTCGAAGCTGCGCCATCGGCAGTGCGTGAACCGATCTCTTCTGCATCCCAGAGGACGCAAATTTGAAGATCATCTGTTTGAGGGGCTTTTGAAAATGCTTGGAGGCATGCGTGGGAAGAAGAGAGATTATCTAGTCGATACGAGGCGAGCATCTCTTCGGAAGTGCCTAAAAAGCGTGCTTTTTCAATCGGAACCAAAAAGAGATCAAAAGAAAGGATCTCTTCAAACGGAACGTATTTTTTCAAGAACGGTTCTAGGAGATTTTTTTTGTCTTTATCCAGTGTGAAGATCGGGCGTAAATGATCTTGTTTATCGATCATGAGTCCTTTTTCATTCACTTCACGATCAAGATGGATAGCAAGCTGAGGAATAAAAAGAGGGGATTCTTCGACGAAAATGAGTTTTTCTTGGCATTTGCCTTTCTTGTCTTCAAATACAACTCTTCCCGCAATCGCTAAGTCTCTGTTGAACCAAGAGCTTAGAAGAGGAGCGCCATAGATTTCAGTTTCTAACAGGTGATACGGCTCTATGACAATCTCAGGATTGGGTTTCAGTTTCAGTGCAGGGCTGTCTGTATGAGCTGCAAGAATGATCATTTTCTCAGGTGTTTTTTTCGGGAGAGAAAATGCACAGATTGATCCGCCGCGCTGGACAAAATACCGTTTATTTTTCTCTAACTTCCATTTTTCACCTTCCTCAAGATGCGTTACTTTAGCAACAATAAGTCGGCGAGCAGCTTCATGTACTGCATGCCAAGATGTTGGAGAGCGGTCTAAAAAATGAGTGAGATCTTTTAAGATATCGGACATAACTCTTTGACTCCATTGAGGTATTTATGCAAAACCAATGGGATCTCAACAGAACCGTCCGGCCGTTGATTGTTTTCAAGAAGAGCAACCATGAGGCGGGAGGTAGCGAGCCCAGATCCATTCAACGTATACACGAACTCAGGTTTTCCTTCTCCAGACTTATAACGAGTCATAGAACGGCGTGACTGAAAATCTCCGCAATTTGAAATGGAAGAGACTTCATAATAACGGTTTTGTCCTGGGAGCCAGACTTCAACGTCGATGGTCTTCATCGCCGCAAAAGACATATCTCCAGTGACAAGTAACATGTTTCTGTA
>CAZBCR010000054.1:1269-9372 GCA_964490565.1 uncultured bacterium | reverse complement strand
CTGATATCAATGGAGTCGCTTTTGGCGGAGCGATGAAAAACATCATTGCGATTGCTTGTGGAATTTCAGATGGCTTAGGTTTTGGCGACAATACAAAAGCCGCTCTGATGACACGAGGACTCCATGAAATCCGCAAACTTTCCGTGACAAAAGATGCCAAATCCGAAACATTAAATGGACTCTCTGGCCTGGGAGATCTCTGCGTCACATGCCTTTCCAAACACAGCCGCAACTATAAATTCGGTCATCTGATGGCTGAAGGACTCTCTCCCGAAGAGGCCAAAAATGCCGTAGGCATGGTCGTGGAAGGATCCTATACCTGCGTCTCCGCCTTACAGCTAGCGAAAAAAGCCGAAATCGCTGTGCCGATTACTCAAGCTGTCTATTCCATCATCTATGAAAACCTCAATCCCCGCGATGCCGTGAAAGCACTTCTTCAACGCGCTATTAAGGAAGAACACTTGTGATCCACGGACAAAAAATTGTCACCGCTGAAGAGATGCAAAGGATTGAAAAACGGGCGATCTCTGCAGGAGAGAGCGCTGACAAGTTCATGGATAAAGCAGCTGAAGGCATTGCTGCGATCACTCAAGAATTTATCGAGCAGCTCAATCTCCCCAAAAAAATCGTTCTATTAACCGGCAAAGGCAGTAACGCCGGCGATGCTTATACAGCAGGAGCGCTGCTGCGCAAGAAAGGGTTTTCTGTTCTTGCTATCTCAGCCTTTCCACTCAAAGAATGTTCTCCTTTATGCCGCGAAAGACATAACCACTTCATCAAGAGCGGTGGAAAAGTCGCTTCTCTTGCAGGTGCCGATATAGAAGGCTATGGAGTCATCCTCGATGGTCTAGTTGGAACAGGTTTTAAAGGCAAAGCATCGGGTGCTTTAGCCAAAGCCATCACCTGGGCAAATCAATCCGATCTTCCTATTTTAGCTCTTGATATTCCATCAGGACTCAATGGAACAACAGGAGAAGTCGGAACTGTTGCCATCGAAGCTGTTGGTACTATTTTTCTAGGTCTGCCTAAGATTGGATTCTTCCTTGAAAAAGGATGGGATCATGTCGGAGATCTCGCAGGTGTTGATTTCGGTCTGCCTGAAAAATTCATTGAAGAAGCTAAAGAAGAGGCTCTGCTTCTTGATCCCACCTCTCTTCACCTGCCTCCGATGCGAAGATCGCGCCACAAATACGAAGCAGGCTATGTGCTAGGGATTGCAGGATCTCCTCAAATGGCTGGAGCTGCAGCGCTCTCTTCTGCAGGAGTCTTGCGCAGCGGCGCTGGCATCGTACGGCTCTTCTCTATGCCCAAAACACCCTCCGATCAACTGCTTGCTGAAGTGATCCATGAAGAGTACGATTTAAAAAAAATCAAAGAAGAATCAAAAAGAGCAGCTGCTTATTTTGTAGGGCCTGGTCTTGGAAGAACTCCTGCTATAGCAAAACTTTTAAAACAGCTGCTTCACACTCTTCGTTTACCTACAGTCCTTGATGCCGATGCTCTCTATTTTTTGGCAAAAAATCCTAAAGCTAAGATCCCCAAAAACTCCATTTTAACTCCACATCATGGAGAAATGGAAAAACTGCTGAAGAAAAAACCCAGTTTAAAATCGTGCCAGGCTTATGTCGAAAAACATAAAGCGACGCTCGTGCTCAAAGGCGCGCCTTCAATCGTTTTTCATCCCGGGAAAAAACCTTTGGTGATCGCTCACGGAGATCCAGGGATGGCTACTGCGGGATCCGGCGATGTTCTCACGGGTATTTTAGCAGGATTGCTAGCTCAGAAAATGACTCCTAGCGAAGCAGCGGCACTGGGTGTCTATCTCCATGCAAGAGCAGGAGAGATCGCAGGATTAAATCTGACATCTTATTGCATGATCGCCTCAGATATTTTGAAATATCTGCCTCAAGCATTCATCATCATTAATTAGTAATATTCTCGATACCAAGCAAGAAACTTCTCGAGACCTTTCTCTAAAGAGGTTTTAGGAGAAAATCCCAGCAGCTTTTCGCTTTTTGAAATATCGGCATAAGTCACCGGTACTTCTCCCGGCTGCATGGGCAGCAGTTCTTTAGCTGTGATTTTTCCGAGATTTTTTTCTAGAAGTTCAATGAGATGAAGCACTTCTTCGGGCTTATGATTGCCGAGATTGAAGATTTCACAAGGAGCTCCTAAATCAATCGCTGCAATTGTCCCCGCGACGATGTCATCGATGTAGGTAAAGTCCCTTTTCATCTTCCCTTCATTAAAAATTTGAAGAGGTTTTCCTTTCAGGATTGCATTTGTAAATGAAAAATAAGCCATGTCAGGACGTCCCCAAGGGCCATAGACCGTAAAAAATCTTAAGCCCGTCACAGAAATCCCAAACATATGATGGTAGGCATGAGCAATCAACTCATTGGATTTTTTTGTCGCTCCATAAAGACTCGAGGGCATATCTGTCGGATCTGTTTCAGAAAAAGGGATTTTCTTATTGAGTCCGTATACAGAAGAAGAAGAGGCGTAAGTGAAGAGAATCTTAGGATGACGCCTAATGACTTCAATCACCTGGACAAATCCATCCAAATTAGAAGCGACGTAATCTTCCGGATGCTTAAGTGAGTGGCGGACTCCTGCTTGAGCGGCAAGGTGGAGAAAATGAGAGATTTTATGTTCTAAGACGAGCTTTTCTAAAAGAGCGCCATCGCAGATGTCCATCTCGATGATCTTAATCCCCTGTTTTTCTAAAAGAGCTGCGCGATCACGTTTTAATTTAGGATCGTAATAAGCATTGAAATTATCACAGCCAATCACCGTATCTCCCCGCTTCTTGAGAGCCTGAGCGACATGGAATCCGATGAAGCCTGCGATGCCTGTAATGAAGATGTTCATTGCGAAAAATTAATCTACGAGTTAATGATGTTGTCTGGTTAATTGTATGCATTTCTATTTTATCTGCATCTGTTTATTGCTGTTTGGCTGCGGAAATCGCCCCTATATGGGAAAAGATTCTGTGGGAGCCGATGAATTTGTCATGGATTCATATAAAATCCGCCAAGGAAAATTTTCAATACTGCAGTTGGAAGGGAAAACCTATGATGACCTCTCTCCCACACTCCTCTGCGAATACCAAGATGTAATCCAAGATGGCGACGTGCTTTATATCGCTGTTTTCCATCCGACCCGTTCGGATATTTCGGCTGCCATGGAAGCGATTGGATCTACAGTCGGCTTCCACGTCAATGAAGGGAAGATCAGGCTTCCCGACCTCGATCCCATCCCCGTGTCTGGCCTAACATTGGAAGAAGCCTCCCTCAAGATTCAATCGCTCTATTCGTGTCAGATCCGCGATGTGCAAGTCTTTCTATCTTATAAAGACCGTTTGGAGCGGAAAGTTGAACTGGCAGGTCTTGTTGTACTTTCAACCATCCCCATCGACGGCAGGATCCGTCTTTTTGAGACCCTTTCCCGGGCAAAAGTCCCCCCCAATGCCAATCTCTTCAAAAGTTATGTCGTCAGAAATAATCAAATGCTCCCAGTCGATCTCTTCAAATTGCTCAAAGAAGGCGACATGACCCAAAATATCGTCATGCGAGGCGGCGACAAGATCTATATTGCCGATCCATCAGCTTCGACATTGATGGTGCTAGGAGAAGTCGGCAAGGAAAGACTCGTCGATGTTCCTAACGGCTTTATGACCATCCGGCAAGCTTTAGCTGAAGCCGGCGGCATTCCGTTCACCGGAAACAAATCGTACATCCAAGTCATTCGCGGCAATATCTTGAACCCCAAGATTTATACGCTGACATGGGATCATGTGATTCATCTACCTTCGGATAGCATGCTCCTGATCCCAGGAGACATCATTTATGTCGCAGCAACACCGATCACCAACTGGAACCGTTTTATGTCTCAGCTACTGCCGACTTTTGTTAACATTGACCTGATCCGGCAAGGGGTCAAAAGTATTGGAGTGAATGTCCCATGATCGATGATATCTATATTTCCGGCGATGATCTCAAAAGAATTTATCAGAAAAAAAAGAAAGCGATCTGGCGATCTGCTGTCTTAGGTGCTGTGATAGTGCTGGGATATTTTCTTTTAATTCCTCCTTCCTATCAAGCGACTGCAACTTTTAAGCAATCTTCATCACGATCTGAATCAGGAATCGATTTGAAAAGATTGGTGAACAGTTTTTCAGGTGCTAATGCCGAAACTGCAACTGTGCCGTTAATGCTCTCACGTGCAGTGCTCACAAAAACAGTCGAAGAGCTAGGAATCCAAGCCGTTGTCACTGAACAGGGCTTTCTCGCAAAGAAATTTTCAATCTGTCAAAATAATTTGCTTGCTGAACTGGGCAAGCAGAGTGGAGAAGGAAGCGGCTTTCAATTTCAACATGTCCGCTATACCGGAGAAAAACCTCTCAGCTTTTTTATCCGTTTTTCTTCACCTGAAAATTTTGAGCTTTTAGATAGAAGCCAGCAAACACTTGCATCAGGAACTTTGAGTGAACCCCTTCAATTGCAAGACACTCTTTTTACTTTAACAAAAGCTCCTCCCATCAAAATAGGGAAGCTCTATCCTCTCACGATTCTCCCTCTCCGCTCAGTCATCTCTGATGTGAAATCTAGAACTCTCATCAAACCTTTACGGGAAGACAAAAACATCCTCATGATCAATTTCTCCGATGCCAATCGGGAAAGATCTGCGGCGTTTGTCAATACGCTTGTCAGTAAATATGAAGAGTTTCTGAAAGAAGAAAACAAAAACGTGATCGGCTCCCACCTCAGATACCTAGACCAACGTCAAAATGAACTCAACTCCAAGCTCGATCTCGATATCGAAAATCACGTCGCTACGCTCAAACAAAGCCTACTCAAGCAAGGCTACATGGGCATCGAAGAAGAGATGGAATCGATCTTACTGCCCTTGCAGACGTACAGAGCACGTCTCAATGAGATCGATGTCGAAATGGCAGGGCTGATGCAGCGGATCACTCAAACAGATTTGGACATAGCAGCCCATCAAGCCCCAAAACTAGTCAAGCAATTTGGGCAAAGCCTCGCTCAGCAAATCCGCGATACCTCTCTTTTGCTGCAAAAACTAGAAAAAGATGAGCCGCTGACTCCAAGTCTAGCTTCCAGTACAATGGGATCTCTGATTACAGAAGTCGAACTCTCAAGAGCTAAAAAACAGCCAGACTATCAGGAAAAAAAACATCAGCTTGCCTCGCATCTGATGACCTTTGTCGAGCATCTGACTCTCCGTCAAAAAAATCTCCAGGAAAGCTCGACGTATATCGATCAGCTCGAATCCGATTTCTCCGGCATGACCCTCGAAGCCTCAAGAGGGCTTTTCCAACAATACTGCCGGCAACTCGATGACCTCCATGCCCAATTAAAACAGGTCATCTTTTTCCGCGACCATCTCAATGAACCCCAGTTTGAGATCAGCACCCTTTCGAATATTTTAAATGATTCTGTCACCCAGCAGCTCGTCCAAAAATCGAGCGAACTGTCAGGACAGCTCTGTGATTTGATCAACCGAAGCGGAAGAGAGCATGAGCGTCTTAAAGAAGCGCTTGCTATCCAAAAAAGGTTTCTTGAATCTCATCTTAGCCAAACGTTAGAGCTCGGAAAAATTCGGATTCAGCTGATCAAAGAGAAAATCAGCTCGCTCTACGACGTCATGAAAGATCTTTTACAAAAAGAAAAAGCCGTCTTAGAAAATAAAATTGAAGAACTCAAAGTCACACTGCAAGAAGTTCCTGAGCTGTGGCATTTAGATAAACGGTTAAAATTCAAGGCAGAGCTCACCAAAGGAATGATGGAAGGGCTCACCCATATTGCCGAATCAAAAAATCTTTCACGCCATCTCTACCAAGTCGAATCAAAACCCCTCGACTCAGCCCTACCGCCGCTTTCTCCCCAACCCCCTCATCTCGTGATTAAATGCTTGGGGGGAGCTATTTTCCTCGCGGTCCTTTTCTACGCGTTTGCCCTGATGCATGCTTTAATCAAAGGGATGCCGGTTTCGTTAACCACACTCCGTTTAATGGGAGGACATACCTCAGGCGCATTTTCTGAAATTCCTAACCTTCCTTTGAATCAATTAGCCGACCAAGATCTGGAAACGCTCCGCACTATGGCCTCGTTTCTTCTCGAAAGAAAATTCGATAAATCTGTGATCGGACTCCTGAGCAAAAGAGGCTCTGGTTTTTGCTTCAACCTGGCTCATTTGCTCTCATTACACCACCAGAAAGTCCTGATTATCGATTGTAATTTTGATCGGATTGTTGCTCCTCAAGACCAACCCGGCCTATGGCAGTACTTAAATCATACTTCCGGAGATCTTCCCATTCGTCATGAGAAACACTATGACCTTCTGACTTCAGGCGGAACAACGCGCCATGGCGTGGAGCTACTAGCTTCTCCTGTATTTTCTAAAGTCCTAGCTGAATGTAAAAATAGCTACGACTTTATCTTTCTGCTCCGCCAAACCTCCCTTTCTTCACAGGATGCGGTACAAATCCTTCAACTCTCCAACCTTGCAATTATCACTGCGGATGAAGAATCGCAAAACACACTTAGACCGTATCTCCAATGGTCTCGACAAAAAGAAAATTTATGTGCTACATTTGCTCAGCACCAGATAATCACTGAGTAATTATGTTGAAACGGCTCCTTCCATTTTTGGCCTGCCTTCCACTTCTGGTGCATGCTAGAAAAGGCATCGATAAGGAAGTCTCTACTTCTAATCCAGATCCATGGGTTACCGGGCCTCTTTTAACAGCGTCTGGCAATGTCATTCCAGTCGGCCATGCCAACTACGAACCGTATCTCTTCTGGGGAACCTTGACCGGAACATATGATAATCATTGGCATAAGCATTCGCTGAATCCACGTTTTAAAACATTTTTGTCACAGACGGTCTTGCAATTTGGCATTCTGCCCGGGACAGAATTCGATATTCTGCCTCAATTTGCGTACAACAATAACGGCGGCCAGCATATGTGGCGTGTCGCAGATTTGCCATTTGCAGTTGCTTTTCAACTAGCGACGGACGAATCAGAAAACTGGTGGCCCTCAGTAAAAATGCGTCTAGGTGCTCTGGCTCCTCTCGGAAAATATAACCATTTAAATCCCGAAAAACTGGGGACCGATGTTGCAGGGCTTGGCGATTGGGCTCCCTCTTTGGCGTTTATCACAACAAAAAGATACTATTTTGGAGGCTTCCACTATTTCATTTGGCGGATGTCATTCCAGTATACCTTCACCGTCCCGGTTCCAGTCCATGGCTTAAGCATCTGGGGTGGCTCTCCTTCTCTTCCCGGGATTAAAGGAACCCGCGGAACTGTCTATCCAGGTTGTATTTTCGTTGCTCAACAAGGTTTTGAGTACTGCCTTACCCACAACTGGGTTTTAGCTTTAGATATCCAATATGTCCATGCCAACAAAACCCGGTTTTCCGGACGCAGCCCCAAACTGCCTGGCCTCAACACTCGACCTGTTGCTCCCTCTTCTGAAAGTTTTAGCCTTGCCCCTGCCCTGGAATACAATTTCAGCGCCAATGTCGGAATCATCGCAGGCCCTTGGTTTACGATTGCAGGACGCAATAGGAACCAAACCTTCGCATTTCTTGATTGGGTCTTTGCAATAAACATTTATCAATGAGGTAACTTATGACTACAGCTGCTTTAAAAATCGTAGGATGGAATGCCGCTGCAGTCTGTGGCGTTGCACTCACAAGCAGCGCTGTAACGGCTGCCATAAACAAATCCGTCCATTATTCTTTTGAAGTGTCCGAAGATCTTCATAAAACTTCATCTGCTGCCATTCGGTTCTTTGCATTCATTGCAGGCACTGCTGCAGGCTTATATGCATTGCAAAAAAGCACTATTGTCCTGATGGACTACGATGCCAACTTTATTTCTGCACATGCTCTTCCAGTGCTAGCTAGCATTTATTGTTTAGCAATGGGCTATCTTGTTTCTTTTGGCACGGACAAAAGAACAACTACCATGTATGTAGGCTTTGCAGGCGTGTTGATATCTATCCCTTGTGCCGCCCGCTTTGGCGCTCATGCGCTCCTTCATCCTATCGGCATTGGAGCTGCACTCGGCTC
>CAZBCR010000054.1:0-1169 GCA_964490565.1 uncultured bacterium | reverse complement strand
GCATGCTTAACTTCGGGAAACTCTTGCAGAATTTCGAATTCCAGCCATTCTAGGCTTCCTCTTTTTTTACGAAGCATTTATATTTTTTCCTATGCTGACTATTGCTGACTTATGCCACTTATCTTTTTACACGCTCATGATGGCTATCCTAAGCTTCTGGATCCACAGGTCCGCTTGGCTCTGGGGCGCTTTCTTGAGCATTTCTTACATCTTAGCTTTTCACACAAGCGTCGCACAACCGTTTTCGATCATTCCCATCGGCCTGCTCTTTGTGATCTTTCTGGTTTTCAAAAAAGAGCTCCAACCTCAGACCCGGCTTGTCCTGTCTACCGTTGCCATCCTAGTCGCAGCCGGCTTAGAGTTTCATAAATTTCCCGGCTTTCAAAATTGGCATGTCTCAGGAAATCTTTGGGTCAACTACGACAAGCCGTTCATGGGTTTCTTTGTCGTTGCCTTTCTGCTTCCACTGGTACGCACACCTGTGGATTGGGCCAAATTAGCTGTCAAAGCAATCCCTCTAACAATAGCCGCGGTTTCAATCCTCGCGGCGCTGGCGATCCCTTCAGGAACCATCGATTGGCACATGAAAATCCCTTCCCATTTTCTAATCCGCATCGCATCGAATCTCTTCTTAGTTGCTATCCCCGAGGAAGCCTTCTTCCGCGGCTTTGTCCAGCAAGAACTCTTTAAAACCTTAGGACCAGGCCTTACAGGTCATGTCGGTGCTGTAGTCGGAGCTTCACTACTTTTTACCCTCTTCCACATCGGCTGGACAGCCTCTGCAGCTATGCTCGGATTTGTCTTTTTAGCGGGATTAATGTACGGAACGATCTATCAATATACGAAAGCGATTGAAGGCAGCATCTTCTGCCACTTCTGTGTGAACCTGACCCACATGCTGTTTTTCACATACCATGCGGAATAGCAAAACCCACCTTCTTTCCGAAGGTGGGCAAAGAGATTTACTTTACAGGACAGCCGGTCGGAGTTTTTGAAGAAGGCGTCATGTTATTCTCTGCAGCCACTTTTTGGACTGCTCTGTCTGCCGTCATCATATTACCTTGGGAGTCTTTTTGAGATGCGTACTGCATCGCAGTCGCCCGCTGCGCTGCATTGAACTGCCCGCAGAACATCTTTTTATTCATTGTATTGAGCTGAGATGCAAACTG
>CAZBCR010000053.1:0-9425 GCA_964490565.1 uncultured bacterium | reverse complement strand
GGGCTGGTTGTTGCCATATGGACTCACTTGTTGGGCGATGAGTCTATCAAGGGTAGCCGTTTTCAACCAAGAAAATACCAGCAGGGAGTGGTGTTAGACTCCCATTCATGAGGGCCTAAATCATTATTAAAAAAAAATTTGGGCCTATAAAGATTTTTTCGGACACTTGCTATTTTTATTGATTGTAACACTGACAGCACTACTGACCTGTCCAAAGGAATTCACTGCTATAACGGAATAAACGTCTGTCTTATTGCCTCGATTATGGTCTTGATACTCTAATTTGCTGGAAGGAACAAAAGCAATCTGTGTTCCATTACGAAAAATTTGATAACCCGTTACACAGGAACTTGGACTAGCTGTCCATGAGAGGGCGTGGATAAGATCTGTCTCTGTCAGAAATTTATTTTTTAACGAGCAACCCGAGATGCTTGTCGGCGCCAATGCGGCAGGGGTGAGTGAAAAATTCACGATCGTTGTCATATTTGCAGTAACGGTAGCCGCAGAGCTTTCACTGAGGGAATTCTTATGTACGGCTGTGACTGTATAATTTCCAGGTGCAAGAGTATCTATGGAGTAATTCCCACTTGCATCGGTTAAACCAAAACCAACGATTGTAGACCCCTGCGTTACTGAGATCAATGCTCCAGGGACCGGATTGCCTGTACATGTGTCTGTTACTATTCCAGCAATCGTCCCAGGATTAGAATTCAGCGCGAAATTTGCGACGGTTGTTGCTCCAGCGGTGACAGTCTCTGCTAAAAATGCCGCCTGATAACCTTGAGCTATTGCAAGAACCGTATAATCTCCCGGTGCTAAATCGGGAATCGTATAGTTTCCATTGACATCGGTTAGAGCAGAATCAATTAAAGTGCTTCCTTGAAAAACAGCCACAGTCGTATCTGGAATGGGATTAGTAGTGATGGCGTCCGTTACAGTGCCAGAAATAGTTCCTGGGTTGCTGATTAATGCAAAATTAACAACTGTCACCTGATTGCTCGTGACTGAAGCACTTTGTGCTTGCCGTTGATAATCGGGAGCTGAGGCTGTCACTGTATAGGTATCGGGTGCTAAATTAGGAAAATTGTAACCTCCGTTGGAGTCGGTAATTGATGTTGCAACTACAATAAAGCTATTGCGCACCTGAATAGTTGCACCAGGAATAGGTAAGGTAGTAACGCTGTCTGTGACAGTGCCAAAGATCTTTCCAAGGTCTGCCTTTAAGGCAAAATTAACTGTTGTTGTCGTATTCACAGTCACGGTTGCCCCAACAACAGCTATGCTGAAGTTTTGAGCATTCGCAATAACAGTATAATTTCCTGGAGCCAAATCAGGGATCGAATAATTGCCGTTTGCATCTGTTAAAGCAGAACTTACGACGGTGAAGTTTTGAAGCACCAAAATGCTAGTTCCAGGAATTGGTGCCCCATTGGCTTCATTTGTTACAGTTCCTGCAATTGCCCCTGGATTGGGTTGCAAAGCAAAATTGACCGTTGTCGTCATTCCTCCAACGACGGTAGCACCCAGAGATGCAATTTGATAATTTGCACCCGCACTAGCAATAACATTGTATTGCCCAGGCTCTAAATCAGGAATTGTGTAGTTGCCACTGACATCGGTCAGTGCGCTTGCAATCAACGTCTGGCCGCTAAAAACTGATACATTAGCACCTTCAATCGGATTTGTCGTTATGGCGTCTGTCACTGTTCCAGAAATCGTTCCTGGAGGTGATATGAGAGCAAAATTTACAACTGTTGTGGCACTGGCTGTTACGGTGCCCCCTCTAGCCTGTGTTTGATAAGTAGCTGCAGATGCGGTGACAATGTAATTATCAGGCGCCAGATTTGGAATTTGATAATTGCCATTGGGGTCGGTTAACGCTGTAGCAGTCAGTATCTGGCCGCTGTACACATTGATCGTTGCTCCAGCGATGGGATTTGTCGTGACGGCATCTGTCACTGTTCCAGAAATTGTTCCTGGTGGTGCGATGAGAGCAAAGTTAACAGTCGTTGTTGCATTCGATGCAACAGTTGCTGCTTTAATTTGTTGCTGATACAGATTTGCATTTGCACTGACCAGATAGTCGCCTGGAAGAAATTCTGAAATGGTGTACTGCCCATTTGTATCCGTCAAGACCGATGAGATGAGCGTGACGCCTTGAAAAACATTGATTGCAGCGCCTGGAATAGGATTGCCTGTTAAGGCATCCGTTACTGTGCCTGCAATGGTTCCAGGAGGGATTTCTAAAGCAAAGTCTACTGTTGTTGTGGCCCCAGCTGTAACACTGGCTCCCACAGTTTTTGTCTGATACCCATCTGCACTTGCCGTCACCGTATAACTGCCAGGAGCTAAATCCAAAATTGTATAATTTCCACTGACGTCTGTATCCGTAAAGCCTAATAATATAGACCCGTTAAAAACCTCAACAAGAGCTCCTGCGATGGGATTAGTGGTGTTGGCATCTGTGACAGTCCCGGAAATCGTACCTGGGTTCGAACTCAATGCAAAATCAACGACTGTTAGGACGCCTGCCAGGACGGTAGCGCCCTGAGATTGCATCTGAAATCCAGTTGCTGCAGCGACGACATTATAAATGCCCGGTGCAAGATTAGGCGCTGAATAGGCTCCACTGCCGTTAGTCGTTGCAGTCGTGATTAAGGTCTGTCCATGAAAGATCTCTACGCTTGCTCCCGCAATAGGGAGCGTCGTGATTGCATCAGTCACGGTTCCAGATATCGTTCCGCCGTCTGGCACTAATGCAAAATCAACAATGTTTGTCACGCCATTGATTATCCTAGCCCCTATCGCTTGTGTTTGATACCCAGACTGGCTAGCGATGATTGTAAAGTTGGCTTGGTTCAGATTGGTTATTGAATAAGTGCCATCCATTGCCGTTGTGGTGGTTTGTCTCTGCTGATTCCCTTTTGTTGCAACAATCAAGGCTCCAGAAACCGGAAGGCCTGTCAATGAATCTGTGACAGTGCCAGCGAAATTTCCTGATGCATTTACATGTTGAGGTGCGAAGCAGGCGCAAAAAAATACAACGATGAGATAAAGTGCCTTGTTTATTTTTCTCAGCGGGTTCAGAACTTTATCTAAGAGCAAAGGGTTCGCAGCTTTTTTTGCGAGAGCATTAATTGTCTTTTGAGAAACATCGCCTTCTCTACTTTGTTGGTTCATAATAACCTTAAAGTTATAAATTTTTATTGGATTTTAGCAGGCGCTGCAATTCATGGCCAGGCTTCGAACGGTTGCCGTGCCGCAATCTCATCTTTTTAGCAGTGGGTAAGGTAGGCCTAATTCAATTTCTTTAATCGTCGAAGAATTGACTCCGCCTGGGATGGCTTGACAAGAAGCTTGGAAGATATATAACTAAAAAGCTTTGCTTAACGTGAGCAGAACTTCGCTGGACCAGTAGTTAGCGCCAAATTCTCCTTCTACGCCAAGATCGATCTGCACAGGTCTTTCTTGTCCAACCGAAGCGACAAAATTCAATCCTATCGCACCCAAGTTGAGGGGTTTGTTGACAGCGGTGACCGTGAAAGCCCCTGGTGTTCCAACAAAAGCCGTATTGACTATTCCAGTTCTAAGTGGTTTTTCAAAAACATACGATACTTTTTCTTTCAAGAGCAAGACACCCCAAGTTTTTTCCCACTGTTCGGAGAATTTAACCCCTGTCTCACTCCGCACCATGGAACTATTCTTAGCTTTTTGCCGTGCATTGAAAGGAGCTGCTCCATGCTCGTGGTAGCCTCGTTGCCAAGAGATTGCCCAGTCGGCTGCGGTAAACGGAATCACATTGCCCCAACAGTATTGCAAATCGTATCCCACCTCTACGTGCGGAATCATCTGCCATCCGTTGATATGTGCATGACCATTTGCGGAGAATCCTGGAAATGCAATATGACGGGTATTGTCGATCTGATTAAAGATCCCCCACACAGCAGGAGAGATGTAGAAGTTCTTAATGAACACGTTCCCATAAAGAGAAGAAAAATAGTAATTGATCGTGCCATGTCCTGCGTGGTGATTTTCTCGGTAAGCCGTATGAGCATATCCGACAGCTCCTCCGACCAAACTCCGATTTTCTCCTCGGTAATCGATACCGGCTAGCGCTGCTCCAGAGACAAAATGGAAAGCAGGGTTTTGAAGAGAGGCCGATTGGCGAGCGTACTCGCCAAATCCTGAGACCCACACCGAATATTTGGGTTCTTGTTTGCAGATAGGTCTGCACTTCTTTGCATTGAGCGCTCCCCAGGCAATGGTATCGGATGCGTCGGCAGTTAATGCGGCGACGAATGGATCTTCAAAAGGGGTTCTTCCTAAAACTCTAAAATCGTCCAAGTGATTTGAGACTAATGAACTGAGCGAAAATGCCGTTTGCTGCGTGATGTAAGTTCCAAAACTATTTCTGGCAGGGGAGGCACTACTCAGAGCATTCTGCAATGCACCATCTGTGAGTCCATCAAAGAGAGCAATCGTCGAACTGCTGCCGTTTTTATTGAGGTAGTTGGCGACTTTTCGGGCATTTCCGCTTATGCCTGTTGTCGAAATGGTAGAGATGACAGGAGGAGTATAAAAAAGAAAAATCGTATTGCCGATTTGACTTAAGCTAAAAGGACCAAAGACGGACGGGCTAAAACTCCCCATGATATTGCCTGCTGTCAAGATAGGGTACTGATTGGTCGGGCTGTAACTGCCGGAATCGACAACAACGTGGACGCTGCCATCCAGTTGAGCTGTTCCCATGACAATCAGCTCCGATGCAGCTAAAGGGTTAATCTCCACCTGAAAAATAGAACCCGGCATGAAAGTCACTGAGCCTGCAGTGATCGTTCCTATCGAGTTGCCAGGCAAGATCGTGCCACTATTCGTGATGCTTCCTGCGACCGTCGCGTTGCCAGATAACGTACCTCCAGATGCAATCGTACAATTCCCAAGAGCAGATCCATTCAGATTGAGTGTTCCTGCTTGGATAGAGGTGCCGCCTACATAAGTGTTCGTTCCATTCAGACTCACTGTTCCTGTCCCTGATTGTGTCACTCCTGGTCCCGTTGGAGTTCCAGCTCCCTCGATCGGATTGGACAAATTCAAAGTGCCATTGACCTGGAAGGTTAAATTACCTCCGCCTTGGATAAAAATATCTGTTCCAAGAGAAGATCCATTTCCTCCACTTACTCCTCCGCTTGCAGCTATGCCGCCTGTTCCAGCTGTTGTTGAGCTGCCAGAAAAACTAATGCCATCTTGCATGATGAGAACAGCTCCTTCTTGAATAAAGATAGCTCCTCCAAGAGCGGAACCTCCACCACCGCCAGCGGGCAAAATCGTCGTTGATCCACCGGTTCCTCCGAGGCCAAAAGTATCAACACCGCCGACGTGTCCTGCGCCGCCGCCCGCTCCGAAACCTCCGTTACCTCCGATGATCGCGATTCCACCTGCACCGCCGCCGCCCCCAAGTGTTCCTCCATCGCCTCCCGATCCTTTGAATCCGCCGCCGCCGCCGCTCGCGCCCAAGCCTGCACCGCCGCCATTGGCACCCGGAGCTCCACCACCTCCACCGCCGCCGCCTGCTCCATAGGTGTTTCCACCACCAAAACCAATGCCGCCCGCGCCACCGACACCTAGCCCTCCATTGTCGATCGAGTTAGAGCCCGCAAAGCCACTTCCAACAGAACCTGCGCCGCCGCCCGCTCCTGCACCATTCGTCACCGTGCCTGTGCCTCCAGATCCTCCGCTATGAGCAGGACCAGTAGGAGAAGCGGCAGTGCTTCCTCCACTTCTTGCACCAGAAGGTGGTGAAGGCCTTTCCCCTCCGCCACCCGCGCCGCCGAAGTTTGCAAACGTATTGGGCGATCCAACCCCTCCGTCTCTACCGCCAGTGGTTCCTCCGCTATTACCGCCTCCTCCTCCGCCAGCTCCTGCACTTGCACCTGTCGTGCTTGCGAAGCCCCCGTTCCCACCACCGAAACCACCGCCTCCGCCTCCAGAACCACCTGTGGCAGTGCCAGCTCCGCCTGCTCCACCGACAGCTTGGTTATTACTGAGGGTTAAAGTCGAGATCGTCATTGTGGTCCCTTTATGAACATGGAGAGCTCCGCCGCCTCCCGTGCCACCTCCTCCACCGGTAAGACCAAAGCCGCCAGAACCGCCTTGAGAAAGACCATTTTGAATTGTGAAATCTGTGATGGTGACCGAACCGCTTCCTAAGGCAAAAGCGGCGCGCATATTATTTCCATCGATCGTTACGCCTCTGCCCAGAATTGTAAGAGAGTCACTCGGAGATGTGAGATTGAATCCAATCGCTGGAAAAGACTGTGCTAAGTTGATGGTCTGACTTGCAATAGGAGAGCAGTCGATGATGTCGCCATTCCCAGCTAACTGAAGGGCTTCACCCAACGTACCCGGATCGTCGTTGCCATTATTGTCTGTGACGAGATACGTCATACAAAAAAGAGGAGAGGAGAGCAGCACCAAAAGTGCAGAAAGTTTTTTCGATGAGTTAGAAAACACAATTATCTCCCGGTTATTACAGACTTCAGTTGGACATATAGCAGGGGAGAGAATTAATAATAATCGGAATTATTGATCCAAATTTGACTGGATTGTTGCTCGATTTTGTTATCAATGATATTCTCCCGTCATATGATTTACATTTTTTGGACCTGCAGAGATCGCAGTAAGTCAATAACTTGCATATCAACTCAGCGGAAAGTCGATTTTTTTGCCACTTTCCGTCTAGTTATAGTAAAAACTGCGCGTATACGTTGATATGTGCTACATAAAACCAATCACATGGGAGCTATATGTCTTTGGTCCGAAAATTTTATTCGAATTCAGTGAAAATCTATGGAGCTATCATCGTTTCCCTAACGATCTCCACTCCAGTTTCTGCGGATAATGTCGCGATCATTGGGGGGATAGATCTAAACACAATGGGTGCGCCCCCCTACGCAGCGCTTGTTTCTTCTTCAGGCCAACTTACCCCGCTTGATTTGGGAGTTGTGCAGACGATAACAGGAACTATCCAAAGTGTGTCAATGAACTCCTCAGGAATCAGCCTTATAGGAGGACAGAATAGTGGAACTACAGGAGCGCCTGCCTATGCTGCATTGATCTCTTCTTCAGGAGATGTTACACCTCTTGCAATTGCCGGGCCTCCAGCGATGCATGGAATCATCAATAGCGTTGCAATCAATAACTCTGGAAACGGTATTATTGGGGGGCGAGACACCCAAGGCCCCATCTATGCGGCGCTCGTTCCACCTTCTGGAAATCCGCTGATGACTCTGACATTTCCACCCCAAGTAACCGCGGGTGCAATCATTTATAGCGTTGCGATCAACGACTCTGGAAACTGTCTCGTCGGAGGAAAGGCTTTCTTCAACGCGCAGCCCGCCTACGCAGCATTCGTCGATTCTTCAGGCAATGTGAACTCTATTACATTAGCCGGAGGTATAGCTACGTCTGGAACCATCAATAGTGTTTCGATTAACTCTTCTGGAAATGGCATTATCGGGGGACAGGATCAATCGGGATTGCCAGGATCTCAACCTGCCTATGCAGCACTTATCTCTTCTTCAGGAACTCTTAGCCCTCTCACATTTACAGGTGATATGGCTATAAGTGGACCCATCAATACCGTTGCGATCAACGACTCTGGAAACGGCATTATTGGAGGACAGGATCAAGTTTCTCAAGCTGCCTACGCAGCGCTCGTCTCTTCTTCAGGAGCTCTTGTTCCTCTCACTTTGACAGGAGGTGTCGCTACAAATGGAATCATCAATAGCGTTGCGGTCAATTTCGCTGGAAATGGCATTATTGGAGGACAGGATCTAACTGGAGGGCAACCTGGATATGCAGCGCTCGTCTCTTCTTCAGGAGCTGTTGTTCCACTGACATTGACAGGAGGAGGTATGGCTACGAATGGAATCATCTATAGCGTTGCGATCAATTCTACTGGAAATGGCATTATTGGAGGATGGGATCTAACCGGTTCTCAACCAGCCTACGCAGCTCTCTTCACGTCTTCTGGTGTGGTGACGCCTCTCACATTGACAGGAGGTATAGCGACTACTGGAATCATCAATAGTGTCGCTTGGATGGAAAGTGCTATTTTGCCTCTTCTCGCTGGAATCCCTACCAGCTCTTTATCGTGCAATAATTTGAGATTTGCCAATTATATCAATGAGTTTGCGCCTGATCTTGCATTCTATTTCATTCCTGCAGAGCTGGATGGGACACTGAATGCGGCGTTGCAAAGCGCAGCTCCTACAAGGAATGCTTTTTCTATCTACACCGCAAGCAATAATTTATTTTTTCTAATGACAAGCCTCTCAACCCACTTACACAATCATCCTTGGCAAAATCAAAACGTTTTCTCTGGTTATATTGCTGATTTGGAAGAATCAAAAACAGGTGAACTTACAGCTTCGATATCGGCAACTCCTCCGAGAAGAAGGCAGCCAGTCCAGAAGTATGCAAATCTCTGCGATGATAAGAATTCAACCGTCTGGTTTGAGGCGATTGGAGCGCTAGCCTATCAAAAATCCCAAAGCCAAACACCCGGCTTCAATCCAGCAACTGCAGGTGCAATTCTTAGCTTTGATCACAAGATTACAGAAAAACTCCTGGTAGGAGGAGGCTTAGCATATCTCTATACCCATATTCACGAAAAACAAAACGCAGGACATAGCAATATCAATCAAGAAGAGGCGTTTATCTACTCTTCATGGGATAATCAGCGGTTTTATATCGATACTCTTCTCATGGGAGGCGCAGTCCAGATCAATCAAGTTCGAAATATTAAAATGACAGGTTTTGCATTCCGGTCTACATCCCATCCGAAAGGCTGGCAGCTTCTTCCTCATTTAGAAGTGGGATATAAAAAAAACTGGTATAACGCATGCAAAACAAGCAGTTTTTGTCCCAATGTTTTTGTGATGCTTGATTGGGCCAATGCTTGGCAAGAGAGCTATAAAGAAAAGGGCAGCGGACCTTTCAACGCTGCTCAAAAGTCTTATTATGGATCGCTTCTTCGCACAGAAGCAGGATTCCGTTTTTATGAGACTTTCTTTTTTGATTCATGGAATTTCACGATCCAAGAAAAGATCAGCTATGTCAATACGCAATCATTCAATGCAGGCAAAGTCAAAGCATTCCTCGTTGGCTCGCCTGGAGCATTTACAGTCGAAACGCTATCGTCTGCTCAAAATTTAGGTGTTGCACAGCTTGCCATGAGTTTTGATCCACGGAGTGACGGTTATCCAATAACTACCCTCTTTTACCAAGGCGAGTTTGGCTCGAAGTATCAATCGCATCAATTAAATCTAGAGCTCGCCTGGCAGTTTTAGAGTCTGTTAACAATAAAGAAATGGGGCAGCCTGGGATTGAACCAGGGACCAACGGGTTATGAGTCCGCCGCTCTA
>CAZBCR010000052.1:0-9569 GCA_964490565.1 uncultured bacterium | reverse complement strand
AAACCAATTTTATTAACCAAGCAGGCACAGGCAAAAAAGGACGGTGATGCATGAGCTTTGCCAGCTGCCGCGTAAATTCAGCATTTGTCACGGGATTAGGAGAAGTAAAATTGAAGATCCCCTTGTTGGTCTCTGGCACGTCTTGAGTTATTGTAAACTCTAGAGCGCCAATCAGGTCTTCAAGAGCGATCCAGCTCATCCATTGTTTTCCGCTTCCGAGCCTTCCCGCAAGGCCATAGCGCAACAGTGGAAGCAATCGTTTCAGCATTCCCCCTTCCTTAGAAAGGACGATTCCAAATCTTGCCCTGATCACCCGTATTTTCATTTGATCGAGCACCTGGCTCGCATCTTCCCACTTAGCGCAAACGTCTGATAAAAAGCCCTTTCCCTTCCGGCATTCCTCTGTCAGGATCTCATCTCCACGATCTCCATAATAGCCTATAGCCGAAGCAGAGAAGAAGACCTTTGGAGGTCTTTTCAATCTTGAAAGCACATGTGCAAGGAGCCAAGTGTGTCTCACTCGACTAATGAAGATCGCCTCTTTTTTAGCCTCGGTCCATCTCTTATCTGCGATGTTTTCTCCTGCGAGATGAATCACCGTATGGAATCCCTCAAAGTCGTCCAGGTTGATCTCTTCATTCATGGGGTTCCAGTAGACAGTATCGGGGGCTTTCTGCCGGACATCTCGAACAAGGCGATTAACGACATACCCTTGTTTTTTGAAATGATTGACGACAGCCCTCCCAATAAACCCTGAGGCGCCTGTGACTAGAATGCGATGACTTGTCGGCATGAGACTTAAAATACTGATTTAACCAATTCGTGACTAGCGACTTCTAGAATTCTGCATTGAACCCAAGATAGAAGTAATGGCTACGGAAGAGGCTATTGTATTCAAGGTCGTAACTGGCCTCAATTCCAAATCGATTGTAAAGCTTACAAAGTAGATCTAGCCCTGCGAGTAGCGTACTGCGTTTTGCAGCTCCTAGACGTAGCTTTGCAGTCTTTGCCTGGCCTGAGGATGCCAGACCTAAAGGACATCCAGCTCCAAATGCCGAAGCATTGACTGCTGAGTAATGAAGCGACCTTTGCTTGTTCGCATATTCCTGCTGCCAGGCGACATTGCCTTCTAAAGAAAGGGCGACATTTGTCCAATCCCAGGTATAATTGACCCATGTACCTAAGATCGTAGAGAGAGACTTAACGTGCTGATCTTTAATTCGAAGATTATTGAGTCCAGCACCGTGTTCCCGATATTTGTTGATCGCTAAGTAGATGTACTGCACATCAAGCATCGGAATGATTTGGAGCTTCTCTGGCATGCTTGAGAACTTCCGGTGTGAAAACGTGTATTCTACACCCGCTAGTGCATCAACCTGTGAACCCCGTGAATCTCCTTTTGCAGTTTGACCAGAAACTTTTCTATCGATGGTATACCATTCGTATCCACCGCCAACAATTCCATTAAACGCCAGCTCTAGCACATTTTTCGGAGCAACTGTAGTGTAAAAACTTGCATGAGCTTGATCTGCATTGAAATTGCCCCAATGCCTGTCAACATGAGCCTCAGTCCTCTCATAATAGGCCAGCATTCCGACACCAGCTTGAGAAAATGCATAGTCAAAACCGACAAGTCCACCGGCTGTCCAATAGTCATAGCCGATTTGGTTTCCATGGTTATTGGCATCCCCTATTGATCCCATAGGCCCGAAATAGAAGTTCCAAGGATGCAGGTTTTCTTGACAAGCGGCTACTCTATCCAGCTCTAGAGACTGTTCTGAAGGCTTCCACTGTAAAAACGCCAAGTCATCCGATTTATTTTCAGCCAATGCAATGGTAGATTTATTAACAACCGGAGTTGCTATGGAGCGATTGGAAGGCATCGCAACCGAGTACCTCTGCTGAGAAACTCTCCTTCCAGAAACAGTATTAGGCGTTTCACAGTTTGCTAGGAATCTACCCCGGAGTCTTTGCATTTCTCGATCGATCTGTGTGTTAATATGCGTGATGCTGGCAAAAATAGGCTGCGCAAAACCACCGATAAAGCTTGTTAGTATTGGACATACCGATGGCGGAGGAGGAGGTGGTGGTGGAGGCGTTGGACCGACGGCAAATGTCAGAAAGACAGAATTAGGATCTGAATAATGGATCGTAGGAACGATATTTGGAGGAAAGGTCGAAAAATCGAATGTCGTAAACATCCCCGTTCTTCCACCGGTCGTCTGAACAACGGTGATCACATCTGCATCATTAATAACAAATCCGGGATTGAGGAAAACACTAAGAGTCCCCGCAATGGATGCGGTTCCAGGCATTCCTGCGACATTGACTTGTGAAAATCCACCTGGAGCTGCATTTAGTATGTTGATAATCAGCGTTCCAGTCCCTGTTTGAGTAAAACCTCCGAAGATATTCATAATCCCTGGCGGACTATGTGGGCCGGGATTTGCAAGGAGCTCTTCTGGGAATGTTGCGACATCTGGCCCTGGAACTAATGTTCCACTGTTGGAAAACGTTGCTGGTCCCATGGTAATCCCTCGGAACGTACCAACCCCACCTACAAGCCCTCCTAGGTGATTCGTAAAAGTAATGGAAAGAGTCGCATCATTATTCACATACTTGCCCCCACTCAAAACGTCGATATCAACACCCGTAATACCGCAAGCTGGAAAGCCTGGCGTCACAAAACCTGGAGGGCTTAGATTGATATTAATAACGCCTCCACTTTGCACTTGTATGGGGGCATTAAACATCGCCATCACAACACTAGGACCGTTCATCCCCAAATTAGCAAAATTGGTCAGATTGATTTTCCCATTTGTAGCAACAGTCAAAAACGAAGGAATAAGGGACATCTGATCGCCCACAGTCATCGCACATCCTAACGCTCCGTTAGTGACCTGACCATAATTTTTCAAGTTGAGCACAGCTGCCGATGCTCCACCACCTATGGTAAGACCTAGAACTGTCTGTAAATTAACCCCGGCAGCACCAAATTGATCAACTGTTGGAGTGACCATGGTAGTGCCATTAATGATATCAAATGTACCTTCAAGAATCTGACTCGGTTGATCCACAACGCAGTGACCGCCAAATGCCTGCGCATTTGTCACATCTCCGGTATTGGTCAATGCCACGGAACCCTTAGTTTGCGTGAGCGTAGAAATATGTAAATCGGCTCCTCTATTAGTGCCACCGGGTCCCCCAGGTGATGTGATAGTGCCGCTATTGGCGCTAACCAATGAACCGTTGTTAATAATCGAGACATCGGTTGCAAAAACCATAGCTCCTATCCCATTGTTAACGAGGGCAGAGATATTGCTGGTATTGCTGTTAGTAAAAGTTCCTCCATCAATTACAACGCTGGTAATTGGAGCGGCTGGAGGTCCCATTGGAAGTGCCGGTAGTCCAGCTGCTTGGGCTCCAACAGCGCCATTTATTCCAGCCAGTGTCGCTGAGTTTTCATTAATCAAGCTTCCATTGACTGTCAACATTCCCAGATTAGGAAAACTGTCAGGTACTGACAAAAGGCTTCCCACTGCATCGGTAATCGTCCCCATGCTGCTGTTATTGGTCAAAGTGGTCCCACTATCGATGGTACAGATATTTGCAGCTATGACTGTCCCGAAATTTTTGCCTCCCGGCGTATTATCGACAGTGCCAGTATTAGTACTCGTCAGACTACTTGTTCCATGCAGATCGATAGTGGTAGCTCCGATAACCGTACCTAATCCACCTAGTCCTGAACCCCCTGTTGTCGAGATTCCGCCGCTATTGGAACTTACTACAACAGCAGTATTGTTTAATGTGAAAGAGCCCGCTGGACTAGCAACGGCTCCGCCGGTTGCCATCATCTGAATATCACCCGTATTTTCGTTATTCAGGATTCCTCCATCGAGAATAATATCGCCAGAACCAGTCAAAATCTGAGCGCCATATCCCGCTCCCACAATGGGCATCGCGTTCTGGTTGAGATTATTGACAGTCCCTCTAAAAACATGAAAATTGCCCATTGCCAACGAAATGGTACAGCCGTCTGGAGTCGTCGTCGTATTGATGCTGTTTACGGTTGCAGCATCGACTACTGCAGTGGGGTTAATGTCAATATTCCCAGTGATACTTATTATGTTTTCGAGGTTAGTGAGTGCGCCTAACCCTTTCACAGTTATAGATGAGGCACCCACTTCAGTGACTCCCCCTGATAACGTCAACGTATTTGCCATGTTATCAATGGTGATGGTCAAAGCAGTAGTGTCTAGTGAAATAGGAGCAGAAATCGTATGAGTTCCTAATTGATCGTGAATGGTTGAAGTTGCTCCAGCAAAAGTTAAAGAATTAGGAGCGCCGGCAATGGTGTAATGAGCCATATTATTAAAAATTAAGGTGGTGATCGTCTCAGGGATGCTGAGCGTCGGATCTCCGGTAGGGACAATGTCAAAAGTTGCACTATCGCCTGACATGCTTGGAACACACATCGGGCTCCAATTCCCCACATTGGCCCAGTCATCGTTGGTTGCACTCGTCCAAGTGGCTGTGCAAACCGCATTCAAATGAGCAAGAGGAAGGCTTAAAATAGCTAGAGCTGTTAAGACTTTGCGTGTTGTGATAAAGCACCCATATGTAATTTTTTTTCAACGATATGATATTAGTAAATTTTTTAGTAGGAAAAGTGGAATCATTGGACAAAAAAAGAACCCCGTTATTTCTAACGGGGTTCTTTAGGCTGAAAGGAAGAAGTGATTACATTTTGCAGCTGTCGCCAGGTCCGCCATGTTTATCATTGCAGCATCCGCAAAGAGCTTTGCATTTGCCAAGAAAGCCCAGGCCCAAAACGCCTGCTAATCCGATAACGGCGTAGCAAAGACGAGCAAGCCAAGTGGTATTTCCGTGAGCAAACCATGCGACGAAGTCGAATTGAAAGAAGCCCCAGAGTCCCCAGTTAAGAGCACCCACGAGAATTAAAAGCAAAGCAAGCACATTTAAGAATTTCATCGAAACCCTCCTAATTTAGTTCTTAATTGTATTATTAGAAAAAATTGAGTTGATTGTCATCTTATTTTTAGTTGAGTCCAATATTAAGATGATTCAGAGTTTCTCTAAAAACCTCTCTTCTCTGAGTTTCTCCTCGTTCTAAAAGACCATAAATCCGTTCAATGTACGGATTATTACGATGGAGAGCTGGGACGCTATACTCCAGGTGGACGCCTGAAAGGACAGCTTGCCCCTTCCCAATCTTACACGAGATAATGGCAGCGGGATCGCCTTCAAGTTCTAGATATGAGCTTAACACGGAAACTCCTGGAAACTCATGGGCACCAATGAACTGGCATCCTCCATTGTAATAGACATGGAAGTGATCGTCCTTCCAAGAAACACGGGCAGCTTCCAGGCCTTGAAGCCCATCAATCCGATATTTATTTTTTCCATAAGCAGGCCCTTCAGCTAAACCTGGGAAAAAAGCCAATGATCTCTGGCCGCAGACTTCATAGCTCCCACCCTTTTCAAACTCAATAGCTCCTGCTCCAAAATAAGCTCCAGCGCAGATCCCAAAATAGGAGCCACCCTCTTCCACAAAATTCCGGATTTTCGAGGTGCCAGGTCCATCTAGGGCTTCATGATAATAGACGTCTCTGCCTCCAGGGATGACTAAAAGAGCCGTCTCTTTTTCCCAGCTTTCTGATTTTAATGTTTTGGAGTCCATCCGGCGGATTCGGTATTTAGATGGATCAATCTCCTGCTGTAAAGATTTAACTGTATGTTTCAGGGCGACCCCATCGACACCTAGATCAACATAGACAAGTATTTGCTGCATTTGTGACTCCTAACCACAGAATAGTCATCTGACATAATTTTGGAAACACTAGAAAAAAGGGTTTGATTTTAGAGGCAAAGGTTAACTATAATCCCCGCAACGAAAAGGAGTTTTTTTTATGGTACCTGTATTTGCAACAGCCGACCTCTTCAACATGGACACAATCTACAATTCAGAATTTACCTACTCCCTCCCTCGTACTGTTTTAGAAAGCTGGGGTAAAGGCCTCGGGTTCCCGGATAATAAAGTCGAATATACTGCAGATGAAATCGAAGCTTTAAAATTTGATGTCATGGAAATCTGGAGCCGCATCCAAAGCCGTAAGCTTGCTCAGTCAAAAGAGATTGTCCTGACCGCAGGAGCTCCTGGAGTGGGTAAAACACTGTTAGAGCGCGGAATGTGGGAAGCTACTCCTGAATTTGCTTATATCTGCCCTGATGATGTCTGTCTTAAAGAAATGGAGAAAACCTATCGAGCTATGGTCGAAAAAGACAGCTCGCCTGAAGGGATGAAAGCTGCCTACAACAAATGGAGAGCCGCTTCTAACTATGCTCATCATATCATCACGGCTAACCTCATCCGCCAAAATCAAAGCTTCTATTTCGGTACGACAGCATCCGGTCCTATGACCCATCTCTTCTTAGACTTCTTGAAAAAGAACGGCTATTCAATCCGCATTCTCTATGTCTCCGCTCCTGATCAAGTTAGATTTGATTCGATTGCAGCTCGAGATCAAGTATTTATCCAAACAACCGATCAAGACGTTTTAAACAAACAGCTGATGGTTCACGAACGAGTCCAAGACACCTTCGTCAAATATGCGAATCGCATCGATTTCTTCTTCAGAACAGCTGTTGACGCAGCTCCGATCTTAGCAGCGACTTGGATCAGAAACTCAGATGGAACAGCAGAGATGCAAGTTGTCAATGAAGTCGCTTACAATGAGATGACAGCGCTGCATGATAAAGTGTGCGATGGAATGAAAAAGCCCGAGCACCATTGGGCAAACACCTTTAAAGGCCTCTAATGGAAGAATCAGATTTTAACAAGCTCAGTCGGCTTTGCCGGATCTCTTGTACGGAAGAGGAAAAAAAGAAGTTTTCGAAAAGCATTGAAGACATCCTTTCGTATATTGAGCAGCTTCAAGAAGTTGACACCGAAGGTGTCCCTCCTTGCCTCACTGTCTTGGAAACTCTGACCAATCAGCTCCGGGAAGATGTCCCGGAAGAGCCTCTTTCCAGAGACCTGTTTTTAGCGAATGCTCCTTCCCAAGTCGGCGGCATGATCAAAGTTCCGCCTGTCTTTAAACAACAATAGGACCGATTGTGTATCAGCTTCCAGCTCATGCTCTCCGAGATCTGTTTATCAAAGGCGATGTCAGCGCAACTGAGATCGCTAAAGCCTCATTAAAACGGATTGAGCAGTATGATTCTCAACTTGGCTGCTTTTTAAATGTGCTTTCTGAAAGAACGCTTGCCCATGCAGAGCGCCTGGATGAGAAAAGAGCCCAAAAGAAGCCTCTTGGAAAACTCGCTGGCATCCCGATGGCACTCAAAGACAACATCCATATTTTGGGAGTTAAGACCACCTGCGGCTCAAAATTCCTATCTAACTACAAAGCTGTCTTCGATGCGACTGTGACTCGCCTTTTAGAAGAAGAAGACGCACTCATCATCGGCAAAACCAATCTCGATGAATTCGCGATGGGATCTTCAACTGAAAACTCTGCCTATCAAATCACGAAAAACCCTTGGGACTTTGCGGTATCACCTGGTGGATCCTCAGGAGGATCTGCTTCAGCTGTTGCTGCGCGTCTTTGTCCGATTGGTTTTGGAAGTGACACCGGCGGATCGATCCGCCAGCCTGCAGCATTCTGTGGGATCGTAGGTTTTAAACCGAGCTACGGAAGAGTCTCTCGCTTTGGCTTAGTTGCTTTTGGATCGTCTCTAGACCAAATCGGCCCCTTCACCACCAATGTCCAAGACGCTGCTCTCATCATGGAGGTCATTGGCAAGCCGTGCGATAAAGATGCGACCAGCGTCCCTCAAGCCCCCGAAGCTTATCTTCAAAAACTTGCCGCTCCTCTGAAAGGAATGTCTGTGGGAGTGCCTTGGCACTTTTTAGAAGGGTTAGAGCCCGAAGCTAGAAAGAATTTTGAAGAATCCGTGAACGTCTTGAAAGAACAGGGCTGCACCATCGTCGATATCGATCTCGATATCTTGCGCTACTCCGTTGCTGTTTATTACGTTCTGGCAACGGCTGAAGCATCGACTAACCTCGCTCGTTTTGACGGCATCCGGTTTGGCAATAGATCAGCTAGAGCGACCACGCTCGATGAGATCTTTGACTTCTCCCGCCAAGAAGGATTTGGAGAAGAAGTCAAACGACGCATCATGCTCGGGACTTATGTTCTATCTGCCGGATACCAAGATGCTTATTACAAGCGCGCTCAAAAAGTCCGCACGCTCATGATCCGCCAGTTTAAAAAAGCATTCGAAAAGTGTCAGGTCATCTTGACTCCGACATCTCCCACCACTGCTTTTGAGATCGGCAAAATCCAAGACCCTCTGCAAATGTATTTACAAGACATCTATACGATCCCTGCGAACTTAGCGGGACTTCCAGCGCTTTCTCTTCCATCTGGCTTTTGCAGCCGTGGAAGACCTTTTGGCCTTCACATCACAGGACCATTTCTCCATGATGCAGATGTGATGCGCGTCGCGCATCATTTTGAACTAAAGACTGGATTCACTAAAAAACTTCCTCCCCACTTTAATGAGGCCGCCCATGGTTGATGTGAATTACGAAAATTGGGAGACCATCATTGGACTGGAGATCCACGTCCAGCTCAATACAAAATCAAAAATGTTCGGCGGTGAGCCGTATCATTTTGGCTCTGAGCCCAATACTGATATCGGCGTTGTCTGTACAGGCCAGCCCGGAGCTCTTCCCACCGTTAACAAAGAAGCCGTTCATAAAGCTGTACAATTTGGCTGCGCTGTCCATGCGAATGTTTCTTTAGTGAGCCGCTTTGACAGAAAGTCATACTTCTATCCTGACACCCCGAAAAACTTCCAAATCACCCAGTTTGAACATCCGATTGTTATCGGCGGATCTATTGCTGCTGAAGTTAACGGCGAGACCAAACACTTTAAGGTCAACCGCGCCCATCTTGAAGAAGATGCCGGCATGCTCAAACACTTCACTAACTTCTCCGGCGTTGATTACAACCGCTCAGGCGTTCCTCTTTTAGAAATCGTCTCTGAACCTTGTATACATTCCCCTAAAGAAGCCTCGGCTTATGCCATGGCCGTTAAAGCCATCATGGAATATATCGATGCATCAGATTGTAACATGGAAGCCGGATCTCTACGGATGGATGCCAATATTTCTGTCCGCCTCAAAGGCGAACAAGGACTCAGAAACAAAATCGAGATCAAGAACATGAACTCGTTCTCCCACATGGAGATTGCTTTAGAGTCTGAGATTCGACGGCAAATTCAGTTTTATTCTCAGCATCCTCATGAAAAAATCGAAAACGGTACCTACCGCTTTGACACTGAAACAGGTGAAGTCGTTCGGATGCGCGTGAAAGAACAAGCGGATGATTACCGGTACTTCCCAGAGCCTGATCTTCCTCCTATTGTTTTAACTCAGGACTACATCGAAGAGGTCCGTAAAAGCCTGCCTGAGCTTCCCCGTGAGCGCTACAAACGGTATCTCACCGAGCTCCAATTACCTGAACAGCCTGCGACAC
>CAZBCR010000051.1:0-9580 GCA_964490565.1 uncultured bacterium | reverse complement strand
TCGGGTCGTTCTGCCTATAGCGGTGGATGTGGTTGCAACGATTGCGATGAAGCTTTTGGCAGGTAATAAAATACCACCAAAAGCGAGATGGGTGATTTCTACTCTTCCAGCTTGTTCAGCTGTCTATCTGACATCAGGAGTTCCTAAATGGGATACGTCCGGCGTTGTTACATGTGGTCTCTATATGTTTTATAAAGCGATTCCTTTTTTCCTGAGTAAAGGTAGAGCCCCTCTAGAAAATCTCAAGCCTTTGCATGATCAGCTAATGGCAAAGGTGACTATTACTTATGATGGCCCAAACGCCACGATGGCTGATATAGACAGATTCGTAGTTTCCCAGCTCGAACAGGTTCTAACGATCTGGAAAAATGCTGAAACATTTAGAAATGCTGAGTCCTTGATCACAAAAGCTGCTATTGAAATGCAAGCTCTTTATGAGGATCTGGAGAATGCAGTTCCAAATGACTCATCCAAACTTAACCGAATGGCCGAGCTTTTAGCAACGCGGACAGGTCCGAACGACTATTTTTCTCGATTCTGGAAGCCTGGATCGGTATCACTTCTTGATATTTATCGAGATATCAGGGCTTTAAGAGTTAACGTCAAAGTTCAGTCTACTGGGGAAATAGTGCGTTGCAGCATTATAGAAAGCTGTAATCTTCTTAATGTACCGGTGGACGATAGAGTTGAGAGGCCATTCTCTACGTGGGGCGATTATCAATCGGTGTGGAGGACTACCTATAACCATGTACTTAGTGGTTTTCAGGTGATAATACATAGAATGGATAAGACGCTTGAGGGATCTAAGGCTTTCAAAGCTTGGGTTGAAAAAGATGTTGGTGTAGTTTTTAAGGATGAGGTCGAGGGCCCATATTTTAAAATATGCCCCTGTCCTAAGCCCAAATAAATTAGAAGCTATTTCAAAATCGCTCGGATGGCTTTCTGGGTGATTTCATAGGAATGATCTAACCGAAGCTATCTTTAAAGGATTTTCAGTCCTGCGCATACTGTTTTATTAAATAAAAAAAAACTGCCGTTCTATAAACTACTTGCTCAAAAGATAGGAATAAATGGCACTTTCAGTAGTTTCTAGAGGAGCTTATGCGGTGGGGTTGGGAATCGGTAAAGGTGTACTTCCTATTGCTGCAGAAGTGATTACAGTTATAGCCATTAGATTACTCTCTGATCTTTCTCCTAAAGCGAAATTTGTAATGGTTTCTTTTCCAGGCGCCGCTACTTTCTATTTGATTTCCAATTTTCCTAGGTTCGAAGCATCCGATATTATTGCTTTAGGTATCTATTCTCTTTTTAAAGCGCTAATTTGGAAAGAAGTATTCCCGGCAAAAAAACCAAAACTCACCGAGATAGCTCTCCGGACTCAATATCTGAACCTCAGGGATAAATTGAAGTTTGAGGCTGTTAATAAGATTGATTTGAATACGCAGGAAGGCAGAAGAGCAGTATTTGCATACGCACTGAAAATCGATGATGAGGTTCGGGATAGATGGAAAGATCCTAACATAATAAGACAGGCTGATGCATTGCTAAGAAAAGCGGCTAGAGAGATGGACGCGCTCTATGAGGATCTTGTAAAAGCCGTTGCTGATGTCCCTGAGCAGTTGCGCAATGAAAAAATGGCTGAACTTTTAACACGCCTGGATGGTCCAAACGAATATTACGCTCGATTCTGTAAGGAAGGATCTATCACCCTTCTTGATATTTATCGCACTCTTCGAGGGTTAAGTTTTTCAGTTGTCTGTAAACCTGCAGAGCTGCAATTTTTTTTAAGCATTATTAACAACTACAACGCGATAGGTTATCGGCAATTAGATGTTGACGTGGATCCTTTTTTTACACCGGGCACTCGACAATATGAATGGAGAAGTATCTATAATAAGTCGGTGGAGCGTTTTGCTCCTATTATAAAAGAAATGATTTTAATGGCAGAGACGCTGCCGTTCTTAGTATGGGCTGCACCGGATAATGATAAACAAGTTGTATTCGAAGGAGCAGGTAAGTTTAGATTACGTCCTTGCCACAAGCCAAAATAAAAGAGCTACTTACCCTTGTAAACTCGTGCATGAAAAGATAAAAATTTCCGTTAATTTGGAGGAATAATGAGTGTAACTAAGGCAGGTATGCCCGTAGCTGATCAGCATCTTGAATCTTACGAAGACCTTTTTCTAAGAACATTGGAAAGCACTAAACCAAGAATTGATACATCCGAACCAGTCACGCCAGAAGGTAGGATGCGTATGGTTGCCGCAGCAATGCAACAGAGAGTTAGTAGAGACCTGTCCAGACTCTATGTTGATCGATTGCGTAGTGAGGATTCTTATCAAGACCAGATTCGTCGGAAAGATGATAAAATAAACGAACTGGAAGAAAAGCTAGAAGGGAGCGAGAAAAACGTAGAGAAATTAATGGCGGAATTGAGAATTCAAAAAAATCAGCTTGAATTAGCTCAAGAAGAAGTAGCCCGTCTTAAAGCGGCATCGCCTTCCGGAAAATAATCGAAAAGGACATTTTGTCTCTTTCTGGCCATTAGAGGAGGAATTTCAATCAAAATACATTCGTATAAAATTTTTAAACGCAGAAAAAATAGCTTCATTTCACTAAAATGCTCCCTCAAAAGATAGGATTACATGGCACTTTCAGCGGTTTCCAGTGGAGCTTATGCAGTGGGTTTAGTGGTGGGCAAGGCCGCACTTCCTATTGCGGTAGATTTAATTGCAAACTTTGCTCTTAAACGGTTCACAAAACAACCTACTAACACAAGAATGGCTATTGCCGCTCTTCCTGCTTGCGCAGCTCTTTATTTGACTTCCAGTAAGTCTGGATTTGAAGCATCCGACATCTTAGCCTGTGGTTGCTACGCTGTTGTTAAAGTTGTCATTCGGCTCATGGAATCAAGGAGACAACCGCCTCTCGAGGTGCAATATCAGCAGTTCATGGAGAAAATGAGTTTTGTTTTTGATAGTCCGCTTGATTATACAACTCCTGCTGGCATAGCAGCAGTAGATGCATTTGCATTACGACAACATGCCGCGGTTCGGGAAAAGTGGAAAGACCCTGCTATAATAGCGGAGGCCGATAAATTAATTCGAGCAGCAGAGTATGCCATGTTTGTTCTTTATGATGATCTTGAACGAGCTGTTGCTGGTGAATCTGATAATAAGATTGAACGAAATATTGCTATGGCCAACCTTTTAACACGCCGGCAAGACCCGAATGATTATTATTCTCGATTCTGCAAGGAAGGGTCTATTACCCTACTCGATATTTATCGAACTCTAAGGGGATTAAGTTTTTCAGTCAGAGATCCCCATCAGAAGCAGACAGTCACTTACAGCATTATCAATGACTACAACAGAAACAACCTGATGCAGCGAGATGAAGATATTAATCCCTTTTTTGCTCCGAACACTCCTCAACAGACATGGAGAACAATCTATAACGACATGATAAAACGTTTTGAGCCGATCTGTCGGGTAATGGATATCACGAAAACAGCGGGGACCTCATTATGGATTGAAGAGGATAAGTACCCTGAAGTTAAATCTAATACTACGTTCACATCAGGTTTTAAATTGCATCCTCGCGACAAGCCCAAATAAGAGAGCTATTTCAAAATCGCTCGGATGGCTTTTTTAAGAGGTTCATGCCGGGCGATTTCCTCTAGAGGAACATGGAGCCGGTAGGTCCAGTTCGTCGGAAGGATCTTTCCGGGGATGTTGATCCGTTCATCAATCGGATTGGACGAGACAAGCTCTGGAAATAGAGCGAGGTATTCCGGAAGCAGATTGATATGGAAAAGAGAGGGCGTATGATGGGCCTCTCGGAGCATCTCTAATCGGTAGTCATAAGTCAGATCCGGAGAAAACGTCCAGCCTTTGAAAGCACAAAATTCTTTTGCGTCATCAATAGGATCTTGCCACCAGAGCTGTAGAGTTTCTGAATCGTGAGTCGAGACAGTTGTCATAGAGAGGACGGGATACTCATTGAAAGGGATAAATGCTCCGCCTTGATCGTATTTTCTTTCCCAGCGGATCACTTTTGTGCCGCAGATGCCAAGTTCTGAGAGTGTGGTTCTGACAGAAGGTGGGATCGATCCTAAGTCTTCAGCAATTGGGAGCATTTGCGAGGCGCCTAGCATCATGAGGAGGATCTCTTTCCCTTGAGGGACCCAAAGAGAGGGATTTTCCGGTAGGAATTTTCCTTCTTTCGCTGGGTGATTTAAAGGAATTGCCCAAATGCGGAAAAATCCGACGACATGATCGATGCGGTAGAGGTCATAGTAGTTAGAAGCGACTTTCAAACGGTCTTTCCACCAGAAAAAATCTTCATTTTTCAAATCTTCCCAATTAAAAAGCGGAAATCCCCAGTTTTGACCTTCACTGTTGTAAATATCCGGAGGAGCTCCGGCTGCAAGTGTAAAATTAAAACGGTCGGGTTTAAACCAAGCATCCGCGCTGTCCGGGCTGATGAGGATAGGGATATCACCTTTCAGAAGGACGCCTTTGGAATGAGCGTAGTCTTTGATTTGAATCAGCTGCAAATGACAGAGGAACTGTAAAAGGAGGTAGAAGAGGATCTCCTGAGAGTTTTCGGCCTCGAGTATTTTAAAGTCAGGGGTTTTGAGCTCTTGGGGCCAGCTCATCCACGGAGTGTGTTGGAGTTTGTCCTTGAGGACTTTGAAAAGAGCGTAGGGGACAAGCCACCGGTTTTGATCTAAAAAAGCTTGGAACTCATTGCTTTTGATGATGTCAGGGCCGGCTTCATTGCAATAGGTGTGCAGAAAATTTAGCTTAAGCGACAGGACTTCTAAATAGGAAATGCGGGGGAGGACATTGAGGTGAGAGGCATCAGGAGGAACAGGATGTCCCGGCAGATCTTGCAGAGAAAGATAGATCGGATGAAGTGCACAGGAAGAGAGAGCGCTATAGGGAGAAGGATCGGTTCCTGAGTCATTGAGGGGCAGAAGCTGGATCACTTCAAAACCAACTTCATGGCACCAATCGATGAGAGGAATAAGATCTGCAAACTCACCGATGCCGGAGCTTTGAGCTGTTTTTAGACTAGCGAGGGGGATATTGATCCCATGCCGAGGTTTGATCCCAATTTTATTCCACTGGGAAGCTGACGGCAGACCTTTGAAGCCAATCGTCACGGCTATTTCCTTTGGATGTCAAAAATAGAAGGGCCTGTTTTTTGCACAGTGTGGCCTCGCTCTGGCATTTGGCCTGTTTGGAGTGCGATTTTCCAAGAGAAGGCTTTTTCTAGAAATTTTTCGAGAAAATCGGCCATCTTGTCGCCATTTAATCCCTCGAAGTAAACGTAGGAGAAAAGGGCGAGCTGGTTATTTCTTTCACTGTAGCTAAAGTTTCCAACGCGAGGGAAGAGATTATTCTCTTTCAGGGTTTCTTTTAGGATGGTTTCTCTGAACTTTCCCGGAGGGATTTCAGAGATAAAAGCTGCAACGAGAATTCTGTCTTTATTGTCATCTTCCTTCAGTTGGACATGGAGTTCGCCGTTGACGACCAAGCAGCAGGCACGGTGGTGATCGGGATGGAGAGGCACTTGAATAAGGCCCCCGAGATCTGCAAGTAATGTAGCGAAGTGGTCAATACTCATTTTTTCTTTTTCTTCTTGTTGTCTTTTTCTTCTTCTTCGAGTTTTTCTTCAAGATCTTCGAGAGTTTCCATGAAGCACATGAGAAGTTCTTGGCGGTGCCGTTCATCTCGGAAAAGTCTGGGAGCGACTTGACGCATGGCGTCTCGGTATTGAAGATAGATGATAAGTTGCGCAAGCTCTTCTCCGGAAATGCCGAGCTGTTGAGAAAGGAGGAGTGCTTTATCAACGGAGGGATATCTTTCCTGGATGAAGCGCATGAAGAGGCGGGATAGAGTTTCGAAGTTAATATGAGAAGGTAGCATCAGTCCCTGCCGATCAAAAGAACTTGCAATGAGCCGCATGCGGGAAAAGAAATACTTATAGACGCCTAAAATGGCCTGCATATTCCGTGTTTCTGCTAGATATTTTTGGAGTTCTTCACGAGGAATCGAGGGGCCTTTTGATTTGATGTCTGCTCCTAAAGAGTGGAGGACAAAATCAATGACGACTTTCATTTTTTCAAAGGGAAATTGATTGGAGAGCTCTTGATAAAGCGTATTGGCGTCTCGTTGAATGCCTGTGATATTGCGGTAGAGATCGCGAAGGGCAGTCGGAGATCCTAATCCTTGGGAGGAAAAGTTTTGGGCTTGCGAGTTGATATTACGGCCTGACTTGATTTCTCTTTCGTAGAGTCGATTGAGTTCAGCTTTGGCCTGCTCTAACAGGCTTTTCATCGCAGGGGTGGCTGTCTCTAAAAGGAAGTCCAAGGCTTCATCAACAAGCGCTAAATCAGTATAGGCGTCTCGAAGCTTCCGGATGATTTCTTCGACAGAGTCTCTGATCGTAATGCGGACGCGGAGAGAAAGAAGTGTGCGGGCCTGAAGTTCAGGGTTTTTACGTTGGTAGTTTTCAGAGATTGACTGAAGCTCTTCAACGGCTGTGATTTCCTGATCTTCATCAGTTTTTTCTTGCTTGGCCTCGTCAGAACGGCCTTTTTCTCGGGCTCGTTTTTCTAGCGTTTGAAAATTCCGAGCCATCGCAAGGGGATTCCAGGCATTCAGATCACCCCATTCCTGAAAGCCTTCTGTAGCTGCTTCTTGGGCAATGGCATACTCGTTCATCCGGGCAGCTTGCTGTTGCGTTGTTTTCTGCTGCTGTGAGCGCTGAACGCCCTGGCTAACAATGTGATCGTCGGACATGAGGCCTCTTTATCTTATGAAAACCACAAAGAGGCTGTTTTTGTCCATTGAGGAATTGTATTAATTTTTTCCATCGCTTATGATCTCTGCCATTCAAGGAGCCTCTTATGATCAAAATGGTGAAGTTGTTTTCTCTGTGCGTCATGTTCTTATTTTCTAGTGTGTTTGCTGTAGGTGAAGCTAGCTTAGTGGGTCTGGAGAAATATCGACTTTATGTCACGAAGGTCGATCCTGAGTTTCACTGTTTTGCCCTATCGAATAACTTGGTCTGTCAAACGCTTAAGAAAAATTGGGAGACAGAAACACTTCCAGAAGTGGGGGCTCAAGTTTACATCACAAATTGTGTAAGCATGATCGATAATAGAGTTTCAGATAAAGATGTGGCTGAATTTGAGATTGGATATACCGAAAATCCAGAGAAGAAATTAATAGGTGTTAGGATTTTTCAAGACTCAAAACAGTATGGTTTGTCGATCATCTCAACCGAGTCTGTGTGTACAGCGCCTGATGGCTGGATTTTTTCAGCTGAATACAAAGACGTTATTTTATTATCAGATGGATCTCAATGGATGAAGGAAAAAGCGGGCAAGACGGTATTTTGTTCTGAATCCCGCGTTGTTGTCAGCAGACAAAAAGAAGGTGGCTATTCGATCTTAGATCTAGATCAAAGCTCTTACTCGTGCAAGTGCAATCGTAAGAATCGTCCTGGAAAAATGATTGTTGGGCACCGGTCGGAACGGGTTAACCCTTATTTCCCAGAAATGGCTAATAAAAAATAATTCAGATTTGTTAACATCGATCGCAAACTACTTTTAAGGAGCCTCTTATGATCACATTCTTGAAACGCTTTTCTCTGCTGTTTTTGTTTTTTTCTTCCGCAGTTTTTGCAGATGCCGAGATGGATGAAGAGAAATTTCGATTAGCGGTCCTTGAAAGATACCGGCTATCTGTCACTGAGGTCGATCCAGAGATGCATTGCTTTAGACTGTCGAATAAGTTGGTCTGTAATATTCCCAAAAAGGATTGGGGGACAGACGCATTTCCTGCAGTTGGAGATAAAGTGGCTCTTTTCCCTATTGTAAGACTTCAAAGTCATCGATCTAGCCATATTGAACAGGGAGAACTTTTTGTTGACATAAGAGGTCCTGATGGGAAGTTGCCGTCGAAGGGGAATGTCAATGTTTGGATCTCCGACGAATCTGAATATCAATTGTACTTTTTCGGTAGCGAGGCAGTATACAGCGAGTGGGGCTGGTGGAAAGACATCTACAAAGAAGTTATTGTCTTATCAGATGGATCTGGTTGGCTAAGGGCTGGAATGAATGAGAGCAAATTCAGTCCTGGAGATCGTATCATTGTCAGTAAGTTGAATAATAAAGAATACATTCTGATTGATTTAGACCAAAATATTAACACCACGGTAAGCGCCGGAAAAACATTCGGAATGCTTGCATTTGAAAAGGTAGAGCCTTTCAATCGCCTGAAGACTACCAAAGAGTAATCCCGACACGGAAGATCATAGAAGACTCTAAGCTCTCTCCAGGGAGATAGCCTCGGCTCTTTGCTCCGCATTGGACAAAGAGCATTCCTCTATCCCATAATTTTTTCTGCGCGATCAAAGAGGCAGAAGCTCCGAAACGAGAATCTAAAGTATTCGCGTCGAGATTTCTGACATGTTCGAATTGAGACAAAGCATAATGATCACTTAGCATGTCGATGTCAGGTTGATGCCAGATGTCTGCACGGTATCCGATCTGAAATGATCCTAGATCCCACTGATGGGGATTTTCAATTCCTAATCCCATGTAGTTCATGCCGACGTGGTTTCCATTACGGAGATAGAAATAGATCGGTTTATTATCTTTCACAAGGAAGTTTTCCAAGTAATACTCTGGACCGAATGGAGTCAGTCCTAATCGCGCTCCTGGCAAATACCTGTACGATCCGATCGGGATCATCGGAATTGGGCCTTCTGTTCCCTTAATAATATAGTTCCAGGCACTGTAAATGGCATAATACGTGAAAGGGTCAAGGATATTGATCAGCGATTGTCTTGCGAGTTCTTCTTTGGTGAGATGGCTTCCCTTGAAGGTTTGATTGAGCATCCTACGATAGCTAAACATATCATGGCCGGGCGAATCATTAAAGTTCAACGCATAGCGTAAAAAATCATGCTGTGCGAAATTATAGAGAGAACTTTGCCGTGGGTTGATCGTTCCTTTTTTTAACCATTGCATTCGGAGGCGGTTTGCAAAGATAGAGGTTGCTTCGACTCCTCCGGTATTAATGGAGTTCATATCAAAGGCTGTTAACTGATCTAGATCAAAGCTAAAACCGGTGGCTGCTCCGCCTGGACCAAAAGGAGGAGGAACGTTGAAGGTGTAAAAGTCAACCATGGCGTAAGGAGAGCTTCTCACTCTGTAACCATGACCAAAGACTTCATGTTGAACAACCGTCGACATGTAGTTGACAGGTTCCCAGAATAAAACTAATTCCGCACCTCTAGAGATTTTAGCCCAGAGTGCAGGATTGGTTTGATAGAGATTCGTTAATTGCTGAATTGAGGAATATTGAACGAGTTTGTGTGCGATGAGTAAGTCATCGGCGCCGACGTAAGGTGATAAATACGGATCTACAATAAAGTTGTTCTCGTACAAAGGATTCTGCGGTTCTGCACAAAGAATTCCTGAGCCAATCAATGCGAATAAAAGTTTTTTCATTTAATAATCCGAATAGTTCGGATCATTTTAATATTAATTAATAAAAAT
>CAZBCR010000050.1:0-9723 GCA_964490565.1 uncultured bacterium | reverse complement strand
CTCCTTGCAGAATACGAAAGACTCCATGGCGATGTCCATCGCAATTGGGGTAAGTTTAATATCGATCAAGTCGAGGCCAGCTTCTATGCCACGTATGTTCCTCAATCTGTCCCTGAGCTAGCTGTGAATGGAATCATTGGTGGCGGTTATGAAGGATCGCACATCCGTCGTAATACAGGCATGACTGGAAACTCTGTTGCCAAAGGAAACTCTAACGGATGGGAAGTCGACGCTCTGTTTGGTTTAGAATATTCAGTTTCAAGCAAACAAGTTCAGGAATTCTCTGACAATTTCACATTTACTCCGATGGTGAACTTGCAATACGTCTATGTTCACTTTCCTAAATACAAAGAACATGGTGCGGGAATCTTCGACCTCTCTGTCGGTCATTTAAATGCTCAGTCGCTCCGTTCTACTTTGGGAGCTTGGTTTAACTACCTCTGGCAGTGGACCGATTTAGATATTAATCTAGAAGCGGATGTGGGCTGGCAACGAGAGTATTTTGACAGGGGTTCATCCATTAACTTTGCCGGAGTTTCTTCTGCTATTTTAAAAACCAGAGGCGCAGGACGAAATACCTGTCTAGCAGGACTAGACTTGTTCTTTACCCTGTTTAAGACGTATGGAATCGAAGCGAGCTATGACTTTGAATGGAATAAGATGTTCCATGATCATAGCTTTTATGTCGGCTTCAATATTGAGTTCTAACTTTAGGAAGTTGGCTGAGTCGCTTTTTCCCGATATTTCGAAATGAAATAGATGAACGTCAATAAGATGAACACCACTCCCACGAGTAACGGAGAATAGATGTTCCAGCCGGCTAGGGGTCCTGCCACAAGAGGCGCTACAATTTGCCCAATAGCCCACATCGATCCGCTAGCTCCCATTACCCTTCCCTGCATGTGTTCTGTCGCTCTTAGAGAAAGAAGAGACCCTAAATTAACCCAACTAAGGGCTCCCCCAACCAATGCGATCGGAATGATAATCCAATAAGGCCAGAGATTGGACGGCCAGAGATACAATACAATCCCGATCGAAGCCAAAATATTTCCGACTAAAATTAATGAACGGAGGGAAAATTTGCCGGTGAGTTCTTTATTGAGGAACATCGAGGCAAAGAACCAACATAGGGCCATATAAGCGAAAAAATCACCTATCTTATCCGGACCTAGTGAGAATCTTTGGACAAGAAAAGTCGGTGAAAAAATCAGAAAGAATCCCCATCCAATCGAGAATAAAAGATAGGCCATCAAAATAATACGTAGCTGTTTTTGATGAAAAACCAGACGGATGTCTTTAAAGGTATTCAGTAAGCTGACTTTGGCTTGCTTTGCGTGTTTTTTCCACGATTCAACGTAGAAAAAATAGACGATCAAAAGATTGATAAAAGCAGCAATGGCAGCGAAAATAAAAGGTCCGGAGCCCGAGAGCCAGTTAGGGTTCGCTAATTTACCACCAACCCAAGGTCCCGCAACAAATCCCAAGCCTCCGACACCGAGTAAAATACCAAAAGCTTTGCTCCTGTGATGCTCGTCTGTCAGATCGGCTGTTGCAGATTGAGCTAGTGCAAAATTACCCGAGCAGAGACCGGTCAAAACACGACCGACAAAAAGCCACTCAAGACTTTGTTGATAAACGCTCATCGCCATCAAGGCATAACCAAAAATACTTAAGGCAATTGTCCAGAGAAAGGTCTTATATCTTCCGTAATGATCTGCCAAAGCTCCTGCGATAGGAGCTCCAAAAAATTGAGCGATCCCAAAAATTGCAAAAAGCAGTCCTAGAACTGTCGTCCTTGTAGCTTCCAAAGTCTCTGGTGAAAAAAAGTGAAGCTCCGAATTTAGAAGCATGGGGGCCAAGACAGGGAAAACAATTGAATACCCGACCAGATCTAAAGCGTAGGTCAATAAAATGGTCAGGAAGGTACGGTAATGCTTGGGTGATCTAAACATCTTTCAACAATATGTGATCACAGATTCAAGAGTCAACTATTAGACCAAGCCATAAATGTCTAATGGGTAGAATCGTACATGATTTTTGCAAGAGTCTTGATTGTAGGATTTCCATGTTTCAAAGCAGAGTACATTGTTGATTTTGGCAAATCTGTTTGCTTTCTGAGTTTAGCTTTATTGAGAGCATCGAGATAGATGACAATCATTTCCATTGCACCTTCAGGATCATTATTTTGCAGGCATTCCAGAATGGCTAAAGCAGTTTTTTTCTGATCTGTAAGCTCTTTCAAGGGTTGAGCACGAGTAAGACCAGGAATTTTATCGAGATCTAACTTCTTTGATCTTGATAAAGATCTTTGCCGCTTTTTTGATGTCTTGCTCATTTGTTTTCATATAGTACGATATATCAGACATATTCTGCAAAGTAAGTGTAATTTTTACTCTAGACAGCGCTGCTGGTCTTTTGTATACGAAAGATAAGCGAGAAAATTATGCAGCCATCACATCCATGGAAAGCGAGATTTAGCGTCGGTGTTATCATGCTGGCTCTAGCTTTTTTAGGGATGATCGTGACCGATGTCCGCACTCTTGGCGGATGGGATTATTGGAAATGGATGGTTCCTATTTATGCGATCTTAGCGCTTTGGCTAAGCTGGTATGTCAAACGTCAGCAGAAAACAGTCTCCCCCATCACAATCTGGCATGAACTCCTTCACTGGGCAGGACTCATTTGTGCGATTTTCTTGGTTTCTCATTTGGTAGAACTGGGCACCATCAGCCGTTTCATCGCAGGGATTTTTCACCTGATCTTACTCAGTCTAGCGGTGTTTCTTGCAGGAATTTATATCGAATCGATCTTCATTTTAATTGGCATTATTTTAGGGGTATTTGCCCTGATGACTGCCATGCTCGTGCAATATATGTATGTCTTAATTCTTCCGATTGTTATCGGCGGCGTTCTAGTGATGGCCGTATCGATCTGGATTTCTCACAAAAGATTCAACAAGAACGGACCAGACTCAAAGTAGGTCCTTGACGACATTCATGCAAATATCAGGCAATTTCTGATCTTGATCGATACATTCTTTAATCAGGATTATGGCTTGCCGGACTTCTAAGGGAAGCTCCTCTGAGGGAGCATTTTCTTCTTTAGGCCAAGAGGCATCCCTTGTGGCCTTATCAGGCCAACGGGAATAAGCGATCCACTTGCCATCTTCTGCCTTATGAAGACAGGAGCCTATTGCTCCCCTCTTTTCGACAAAATAAGTGGCGATTTCATTCCAGGCTTTCTGGAAATCTTCTTCACGGCCCGGCTTAAGATAGCTTTGATAAATGACTGCAAACATCTCCCTATACTAGCAAAATGGGCACCAGTAGAAAACAAATTTAGGTTGTCCAAAGATCTAGGGCAAAGTTTTGTAAACTTGAAATTTTGTATTGATATCTCTTAAGGTATATTCTGACGTAACTCGCTGTATATTAGATTGTTGTCAAAGATAATAGAACTCATTTTAGTATAATTTTAATCGAATTAATAATAAAATATACGCATTAAAACGGAGAATTCAATGGTTACCAAACTAGGCGAATTAAAAACTTATTATCAAAGAAACTGGGAAAGTGCTCTTCCTGATTTCTCAAAAGGCCATTGGAAAACTGCCACTCACGCCGCGGGCCTAGCTCTGCCCTTCGTCGGCATCCTCTATAAACCCGCCGGCCTTGCTATCTCTTACACTTCTACCTCGTTAAATGCCGTCTCAGCAGGCGCAAAACTCGGTCAAGCAAAAACCTGGAAAGGCAAGCACGTCTGGTCCGTCGTGAAAAATGGCGCTGAATTCGCAGGAACTATCGTGAGTTTAAGGATCGGACTTGTGGTTCACTCTGTCATGAATTTAGGTGAAAATCTCTACGCTCTCCGTGACATTAAAGACATGACTTGGAGCCAAACGGGTGAAAAGATGCTCCCGGTCGCTTCTAATGCTCTTTATCTGCTCACGCTGGTGAGTTTTTCCACTCCGGTAGCTTACGGGGTCCTCGGAGCCTCTCTCGTGTTCCAAGCAGGATGGAGCCTCTATAAAGCACGCACAGCCTATAAAGAAGCAACCTCTTGGACAGATATCAAGATGCTCGATACAGCTGCTCATACAGCTTTGTCAGCAATTTACGCTGCGAAGGCTAAAACTGCACTCCAACAATGCTATAAAATCTACACAGCCGTCCAAAGAACCTTTGTTCTAATGCGTCCGGCTAGCAAACATAGTAAAACAGATCCAAATGGCGGACTCTCTGAAAAAGGCAAAATCCTAGCACAAACAAAAATGCCTGTTGCTTTGAAACAAATTGCTGAAGGGAAGAACAAGACCTCTCTGGTCTTTTTCACCTCTCTTGCTGCACATCATGCTGAAACGGCAAGGATAATTGCCGAGCAACAAGGAAAACCATCCGTGACTGAAATTGAAGCGCTTCATGCAAGAAAGAAGCCTGTAATTTCTATGAAAGATCAAGTCGGAGGCTACACGCCGCCGCATGTCGTTGAGAAAACAAGAACACTCCCTTTAAAAGAGAGATGGGCAATATTAGAAAGGCGCTGGATCGAATCAGGCCTAGCAGCGCAAGGCGTTGAAAGCCCAGCCCAAGTTGCTGCTCGCGTCGATGGTAGTATTAGACAAATCTTAGATCAGCAGCCTGATGGATCACTCCTTCCTGTGATCGTCACCGACGGAACTAACATCACGTATTATATCGAAAGTGAAATCCTTAAAAACCCAAACATCCCTGAAAAAGCTGCCCGTAATCTTAAAGACGGCGGTATGAGAGTTGTGACGATGACTCCAGATGAGATGGGTGATCTGCACGTAACTGAAGTCGTTGCAGTCGATCCGAAGAAAGTCGAACTGTTAGCTTAAATCCTCCACAGGATCTTTGCGTTAATTAAACGCAAAGCTTCCTGCTCCTGTCACCAATAGAAGTAACAAACCACCTAATACAGCCACATCTTTCATGAACATGGTTTTCTGTGTGATCCGATCTTCACCTTGAAGATTCCAGAAATCGTGCATTTTAATCGCTGCTGGGATGACAAATACAATTAGCAATAAGGCACCGATCCGCGCTTCAAAGCCTAATAATACTGAGAGTCCGCCGATGATCTGCATGAGGATTGCAGCAGGAAGTAATGAAGTCGGCATTTTCTTTAATTGCATATTTTCAGTTGAGCCCTTCCAGTGAATAGCTTGAGTGGCCCCGGCCCATAAAAAAAATGCGCCGATGAAAATCCGTGCGACTAAAATCAATAAATTATCGAATACTGCCATCTTATACCCCTTTAATTTCTCTGTAACATTCCAATTAGGAATAGTTCAAACACTAAAAATTCCAAGCCACTTCTAGACATATCTGGTGAGATTGATAAGTTGCACCAAACTCTCCCTGGTAGGAAATAGTGCCATAAGGATAACTCTCATCTACCGGCTCAAAAATCAAAGACAGCTCAGCTGCACCTAGATTTTGAGCAGTTGTCAGTGTTTCGACGGTAAACGATCCGGGTGATCCAATCAGAAAGGCATTCACACGGCCGACATGGAAAGGTTGTTTATTGACATAACTGCCCTTTTCTTCAAAAGTCAGCCGCCAGTTGTCAAAATAGATGGTCTCATAGAATCTCAGACCAGCTTCTGTTCTTAAGAGAGATGAATAATGGTGTTTTTGTCCTGCGTTAAACGGGCTGCTTCCCTTTTCCTTAAAGCTGCTTTGCCAAGCGCTCACCCAATCCAGCATCACAAAAGGATCCATCATCCACGACTCATTTTTAACGGCATGGTATCCGATTTCTAAATGAGGGGCTAATTGCCATCCATCAGGATGGGACTTAGATTTAAAATCAAATCCGGTCATCTTGATATGGCGGACTTGGTCGATTTGAAAATAACCTCCCCAAAGAGCAGCATCTATGTAGTAGTTAGGAGCATCATAGGTTGTGTAGGCAAAGAGATATTCTTGATTGATGTTGCTGTGACCCGCACCTTCTTTTTCATGGACGTGCGTGTAGCTATAAGCGGCTCCTCCACCGACCCAGAGCCTTTGACTCAGCGTCGCATCGAAGCCTACTAAAAAAGCAGCTGTTGCAGGATCAAATCCCACGGTCTGTTTTTGGGCTTTTTGATAACTTAAAGCTCCGATAGCATCGAACCAAATCGTATAAGGACGATCATTAGAATAACAATAAGGCTGCTCGGTTGTATGAGTCATTCTCATGTTCGACATCGAAGCTAAAAGCCCATCTTCCTCTTTCCAAGACCCCTGATTCAAAGCAATTTCATAACCGTTTGTTGTTCGATTGCGGAAATGATAGGCGTTTCTCAAATGACTTGAGAGGCTATGGTTTAGATAAAAGACGTTGTTATTTGCAGTAAACAGAGAAATCGCATTACGTGTGGGCGCTGCACTCTCTAAAGCCTGAGAAAGTGTCCCATCATAATACGCTGGTACAAAATAAAGCGCATCTTGTGGAGCGTTCTTATTGATGTACTTTGCAAAAGCTGAGTTATTCCCTGTAAGACCCGCTGTTGGTATCTGCGATAGTAAAGCAACACTCGCAATATTCGATCCGCCGGTTGGCAGACTTAGAATCCTTAAACTTCCATCAGGCATGACCAGAGCTGCATAAGCATCACCAAAATTATTCTGATTCCCACCAATGATTCCGGCTCCAAAATCGTTAATTGCGACGCTCGTGATATTTCCATTTGGAGGGGTATTTAGAACCGTTAAAGCTCCAGTTGGCGAAACAAGAGCTGCATAGGTATTTTGATTTGAATTCTGAGATCCACCGATGAGACATACGCCCTGTGAATTAATCGAAACAGCATCAATTGCAGCCCCGCCTGTTGGAACATTAAGAAGTGTAGTAACGCCTATTGGAGACACTAAAGCTGCATAGGCATCCGTCATAATGACATTATTCTGGATCCCTCCGATGATTCCATTTCCAGATTCATTGATCGAAACGCTCTCGATGTTAGCTCCAACAGTCGGAACAACAAGAACCGTTAGAATGCCTGCCGGGGTCACATAGGCAGCGTAAGCATCGTTATTAGTCTCTCCTCCGATGATCCCGGTTCCTGAAGAGTTCAATGAAACACTATGAATCGTAGCCGTCACTGTGGGAGTGGAAAGGATGGGACTGACTCTGCCATCTTGTGATACATATGCCGCATACGCTTCCGTACCCATCATTTGATTTTGATTTCCACCGATCAGTCCAAGCCCTGAAGAATTGATCGCAGTCGAAAAAATAATGCCACTGGGTGGTAGTGTGAGCTGATGTGCGATAGCATCTGGGGTGACAAATGCAGCATACAGATCGTTATTCAAATTAAAGTTCCCGCCAATCAGTCCGATTCCAGAACCGTTGATCGCAACAGCGTTGATAAAAGAACCCAGCGGTGGAACAGGATTGATAGGGGTTACATTTCCTGATTTTGAAACCAAAGCCGCATAACTTGCGCCATTATCCCGACTGCCACCGATGATCCCAACTCCAGAGGGGTTCATCGCAACTCTATAGAGCTGGGAATTAACTTGTGGAACATCCGTGATAGGCATGACAGTGCCATCAGAGGAAACATGCGCTGCAAAGATATCAAATGTCGTATTTTGATTCTGCGCTCCGCCGATGAGCCCTACGGTATTTGCATGAAGCAGATAGGGAAGCAGAAATAACGCTAAGGTGGATTTTTTCACATAGCCTCTACATGATCTTTTTTCTTTCCATGTAGCAGCTATTTAGTGAAGAGTAAAGACTAATTCAAATTTTTCAAGTAAGCCTGGCCGAGTTTGTATCCTGGAACTTTGTTTTCCCTGACTTCTTCAAAGGTCTTGATCATCTCGGTTGCTAGTTTTTTCCCTAGCTGGACGCCTTCTTGATCAAACGAATTGATATTCCAGATAAATCCCTGAAAAACCACTTTGTGTTCATAATAAGCCAAGAGCTTTCCCATCATAAATGGATCGAGCTTCTCAGCAAAAAGAATGGAAGAGGGACGATTCCCAGTGAAAACCTTATTGGGATTCGCATTATCTTGACCTTGAGCTAGTGCAATCGCCTGAGCAAAAAGATTTGCGAGGAGTTTTTCCTGAGAGTACGTTCCTTGGACCATCAGGTCTTCGCCGTACTGGGTCTTTTTAAATCCGATGATCTCTAAAGGAACAACCGTAGTACCTTGATGAATCGATTGGAAGAACGAATGCTGTCCATTTGTTCCAGGCTCTCCCCAAATAATCGGTCCGGTCATGTAATCAATAACCATCCCCTCTTTGTTGATGTGCTTGCCATTGGATTCCATATCGAGCTGCTGGAGATGCGCAGGAAAACGAGCCAGTGCCTGGGAATACGGAATAACAGCAACGGTCGGGAGATTTAAAAAGTTTCGGTTCCAAACTCCTAAAAGAGCTCCTAATAACGGAAGGTTATTTTGTGGATCTTCTTCTAGAGCCACTAAATCCATCTCATGGGCGCCTTTCAGAAAATCTAAGTAAGTCTCAATGCCAAGAGTAAATCCTAGCATCACACCGCCGACCATCGAAGTCACAGAGTATCTTCCGCCGATATAGTCCCAGATATAAAACGAGGCTCTATACTTGGCAGGATCGTCCATCGGACTGCCCTTTCCGGTAACGGCAATGAGATGATCTTTGGGATTAAGACCTGCTTTTTGAAGCCAATCTCGAGCAAGCGCTTCATTTGTGACCGTCTCTAAAGTCGAGCCCGACTTTGAGACAACCACAATAAGCGTTTTAGAAAGATCTAAAGAACTTAAGACTTTAGTCGTCTCATCTGGATCGACATTTGAAATAAAATGGGCCCGTTTGCCTTGCAGAGCATAAGCTTTCAGACCGACATAGATCGCTTCGGGACCTAAAAATGATCCCCCAATGCCAATCTGGACGATATCGGTGAATTCCTCCACTTGAGGCAAGAACATGCGTAGCTTTTCAATTTCTTTTTTAGCTAGATCAACAGCCGCTTGGGCAATCGGAGGCCTCTTCTCGTTATCAAAAACATCTCGCATGGCGGTATGGAGCGCGGGACGATTTTCACTTTCATAGCCTTGGATCTGGTTGACGCGTTCTCCCGCCTGCATTGCTTTCATTTGGGAAATGACATTGCAGTCTTTAGCTAAGGTAAATAGAGCCTGTAGGATGGTGTCAGTGACTCTTTCAGTCGCATAAAAGAGCTTAAGGCCAGCAGCCTGAGCTTGGAACGATTCGATCCGTTCAGGTGTTAAAAGTTTTCTTAAATCAGGGGGATTTTGAGAGGCTTGGAGGAGCTGAGGATTCTTAAAAAAGTTCATATATTATGATTATCATCGATGAGGATATCAAATCAAGTTGTTAAAAAGAGGCAAGATAAGTATTATTTAGCCCGTTCGGAGCATAGCGCAGTCTGGCTAGCGCATCTGCTTTGGGAGCAGAGGGTCGGGGGTTCGAATCCCTCTGCTCCGAACTTTTCTCCTCCCGCCACGATAAATCCCTTCAAATGTCTCTCACCTTGTACACTGACCGCTTCTTCGATTACATAAATCTCATCTAAGCCATCCCACATCTCATTGAACCTGGTTTCAGGGATCATGCGATGAGGTCCGATCTTTTCCATTAGATTTTCAAGCTTAACTAAAATCTCTGGAGTGCAAGCTTCATCTGAAGGAAGCAAAATCCCCTTTGTCGATTTATTTTCTTCTAAAGACAAATGGAGATGGCAGAATCTCGTCTT
>CAZBCR010000049.1:0-9880 GCA_964490565.1 uncultured bacterium | reverse complement strand
TCATTGCAAAATGTAAGAGTAAAAGTTTTTTCTTTATCTAATATCAACGGAAATCGGAGGAGCGGCAGATGCTTTTCAAGGTAAGCTTTATTCTTTCTGCTTTCAGTTTGCAAAACAACCAGTCGCGCTACGCTTCCGTCTTTTTTTATAGTCATTTGGATTTTGACCTCTCCAAATTCAGGAAGGTTTAATGAGGAACTTAAGAAAGAGCCTAACGTCTCTTCTTCCGTTCCTTCTCCTTCATCCGCTTCTCCAAAATCAGGAAAAGGGAGTTTTGAAGGAGATGATCCCTTCATTTTAGGTACATCCAGTTTTGACTGCCGCTTAGAATATACTTTGTCATCAATTTTTGCGAGAGCTTCATCAATTTCTTTCCAAACTTTATCAGGAGCTTTAGGAGTTTTTTTAGGTTTGCCTTTTTCCACCATGGCTGGTTTTTTTTGCTGGATCGGTTTGGATTTTAACGGTGCTGGTTTTGCTGCGGCAGTCGCCTTACCTTTGGGAGATGCTTTGGGCTGGGGAGTTTCTTTTTTCGCCGCTTCTTTTTTTATGAGTTTGGGTTTGGGGGCGGCAGCAGATGCTGCTGTTGATCCTCCTCCTTTAGAAGGGCGTGGAGCAATTGCGGTTGAGGTTCTGGTTTTGGGTTGAATAGTCCGGACAGCAATGTGTTTTTTTGGCGAGATCGGTTTTTTAACAGGCGAAAAGCAAAAGAGAAAAATCAAAAGAAGGTGAACTGAAGTGACAAATAGAGCGATTTTCTTTTGCATTCAGCCGGATCTCAACTGGGTTTCAAAATGACATCAACTTGTTCGAATCCTGCCATTTCAACGGCATTTTTTACGTTTTGATAAGTTCCAAAACAGGCGCGCTTGTCTTGAAAAAGCTGAGGGATGCGCTGATTTCCCTGTTTGCGAGCCTGTTTCAACAGCTCGGTGAGTTGCTGCTCGGTCACGCATTTGCCATGGAACCAGATGGTGTTATCAGGATGGACATGGATCGCAAGCGCGCTATTTTCAGAATTGGCGGATTGTTTATTAGGAGTGGCAGCAGCGCTAGCTAGCTCCACACGATCGAGCTCTAACATCGGAGCAATCAAAATAAAAATGATCAGCACCACAAAGACGACGTCGATGAGCGGCGTCAAGTTAATGGTGGCCTCTTCGTGCTCTGCGGGAACGGTCCGTTTTCTTTTCATTCTACTTTTCGGTATTGAAGTTCAATGTTTGAAAGAAGCAGCGTTAAAAAATCGTCCATATCGGAGGCGTAATTGCGGACGGCATTTTTCAGGTAGTTATAAGAAATAAGGGCTGGGATGGCGATGATCAGCCCCATCACAGTTGTGGCAAGCGCTGTTGAGAGTCCACCTAATATGGAGCTGTTCGCGCCAATCGCTCCGCCGTCTTGCAGCCCTGAAAATGTCATTAAGATTCCCCAGACGGTGCCCAGCAGTCCCATAAAGGGAGCAAGTGTGACGATGGTCGACAAAACATATAAATTCTTTTCCAAATTTTTATTTTGGGCCGAGATGGTCGCGGTAACATGAGATTCTAAGAGCTCCAAATCCGTGGGACTTAAATAGACGGGTGCTTTTGTTCCCAAAGTTTGAGAAATGAAATAATGGTTTTTGTTGAGCACCTCGACGGTTTTTTGCTTCACGGAACCATAGATATCGGCAAAAGGATGAGGGATAGCGGGACTTTGAGCTTGCGGCAGTTGATTGAGGTCCAAGGCCAGCACCGGATTTTTGCTCTCAGCAATGGCTTGTTGAAAAGAGATCGAGAGCTGACTGACTTTGCGCATAATCCAAGTTTTGTAAAGGAGTACTAGCCAGCAGATCATCGAGATCGCAATTAAACCTAAGATGATCAGTTTTCCGAAAAAATCTGACTGCGTATATGCAACTACAAATGCATTGAGTGAACCTAAAACAAGAAACATAAATAAACCTCGTGGAGGGAATAAGTTCATTGTACATGCAGCGGGTCTTCAGAACAAGTCTTGAAATTCAAGTTCAATTCAATTAAAAGTTTGGGATGATATTGATCGATTCACATGCACATCTCACGGTTCCAACGGTTGTTGATCACGTTGAAGAGATCTTAGAACGGGCTCAGCAGAAAAATGTTAAAGCTATTCTCAACATCTGCACTGGACATTCCAGTCTTGAAAAAGGAATTCATCTAGCCGAAAGGCATAACTGGGTTTTTAACGCAGCCGCAACAACTCCTCATGATGTAGAAAAAGAAGGCGAGCTTTTTTTCCCCGCAGTCGAGAAAGCAACACATGAGAGCAAATTGGTTGCGATCGGAGAAACAGGACTCGACTACCATTATCAACACTCTCCAGTCTTTACCCAGAAGGCTTATCTTGTCAGATACTTTGCTCTAGCCGTAGCGGCTAAGCTTCCGGTTATTTTCCATTGCCGTGATGCGTTTAAAGACCTCTTCGAATTATCGGATCACCATTATCAGGGCAGGCCGGCTGTTTTGCATTGCTTTACCGGGACAATGGAAGAAGCCAAAGGATGCCTGGAAAGGGGTTGGATGATCTCAATTAGCGGGATCATTACCTTTAAAAAGTCGGCACTCTTAAGAGAGGTGGCAGCCTACGTTCCTTTAGATCGGCTTTTTATTGAGACCGATACCCCTTATTTAGCGCCGGAATCAAAACGCGGTAAGACCAATGAGCCGGGATATATTGATGAGACGGCAAAAGCTTTAGCGGCTGCTAAAGGCATTTCTATTGAAGAGGTTGCGGAAGCCACCGCGAGAAACGCCTCTCAATTTTTTTCTTTTCCAAAACGTATATTGAGTGTTTAATAGCAGGATATGACTTCTCAGATTCTTCCCAGAGCATTTATTTGGAGACGGCTTCATTCACTAATGGGGCTATGGCTTGTCTTATTCTTGATTGAACATTTGCTTGTCAACTCGCAAGCTGCGCTTTTGCTTGGAGCTAATGCGAAAGGTTTTATTGATGGGGTCAATGCAATTCACAATCTCCCGTATCTTCCGGTGATTGAAATCTTTTTGCTGGGCTTTCCAATAGCCCTGCATGGTGTGCTGGGTCTTAAATATTTATTCACGAGCAAATTTAATTCAGGCGGGTCCAATGGAACTGCGCCATCGATGAAAACGGGCCGCAATCGTGCTTTTACGTGGCAGCGTCTGACCTCTTGGATCTTGCTCGTGGGGATTATTTTGCATGTCGCTAAATTCCGTTTCATTGACTATCCCGACTCTGTCAATCAGGGTGAGAATTCCTACTACTTCATTCCGGTGACTGTTGATAAAGGACTTTACACGGTTGCATCTCGGCTGGGAGTCACTCTTTATAGCCCTGATAAGATTACCGAAGAGAGAAAAGAATTCGAAGACCGGCATGAAGAGCAAACCTTGGTCGATGCTTCAAAAACTTTTGAAGACAGCACTGTCTATGATCATCAACAGCAAGTGATTTTGATATCAGCTCAATCTTACAATCAAAAACTCCAGTGGCTTCAAGTTTTAGAAAAGCAAAAAGTCGATAGTCATCAAGTCGTTGCCGTCGCAAAGGATTTTGGAACTGCCTCCGTTTTAGCTGTCCGCGACACGTTTAAAAGTCCCTTGTATGTCGGACTCTATACGATCTTTGTACTAGCTGCTTGCTTCCATGGATTTAATGGTCTATGGACATTTTGCATTACATGGGGAGTAGTTCTTAAAGTTGCTGCGCAGCAAAGAATTCTCCGCTGGGTTTGGGTCTTGATGATCCTCATCGCATTTTTAGGCCTTGCCGCGATCTGGGGCACTTACTGGCTGAACCTGAAGGCATAAATATGAAAACTCAAAAGGAAGTCATTGTTGTCGGAGGAGGCTTAGCTGGCCTTGCTGCAGCGATGAAACTGGCCGAAAACGGATGCCGGATTAAAATTGTTTCCGTCACAAAAGTTAAACGATCACACTCAGTCTGCGCTCAAGGCGGGATTAATGCGGCGATCAATCTAAAGGGAGAAGACGACTCTCCTTATATCCATGCTTATGACACCATTAAAGGGGGAGATTTCTTAGGAGATCAGCCTCCAATTCTTGAAATGTGTCTGGCAGCACCGGGGATTATTCGTCTCATGGACCGTTTGGGCTGTCCGTTCAATCGCACTCCTGAAGGCACCTTAGATTTTCGCCGGTTTGGCGGCACACTATATAATAGGACAGCCTTTTGTGGCGCTTCTACGGGCCAGCAGCTGCTCTATGCGCTCGATGAGCAAGTTCGCCGTTATGAAGTGGCAGGGCAAGTTGAAAAATTTGAAAGCCATGAGTTCATGCGTTTAGTCATAGATGAAGCTGGAGCTGCTCGCGGCATTGTTTATATGGACCTGATCAACATGAAGCTCGATGTCATGAAGGCCGATGCTGTGATTTTTGGTACAGGCGGGCCCGGTCTAATTTTTAAAAAATCGACCAATTCAACGTTCTGTACAGGTGCATCAAACGGCCGTCTATTTATGCAAGGCATGGAATATGCCAATGGAGAATTCATCCAAATCCATCCGACGGCAATTCCAGGTGAAGATAAGCTCCGTCTGATGTCAGAATCTCTACGAGGTGAAGGCGGAAGAATTTGGGTCTATGGCGATTCATCAAAGAATATTACAAACTCTGAAGGGAAATCGATTCCTTGTGGTAAGACGGGAGAGCCTTGGTATTTCTTAGAAGAACTCTATCCTGGCTATGGAAATCTCGTGGCACGCGATGTTGCTTCAAGGGAAATCTTGCGCGTTTGCGAACTCGGTCTTGGCATCGATGGGAAACCGCAAGTCTATTTAGATATGACCCATCTTCCTGCGAAAACGCTCCATAAAGTTGAATCTGTTTTAGATATTTATCGTAAATTTACCGGTGAAGATCCTAGCAAAGTCCCAATGAGAATTTATCCTGCTGTCCACTATTCGATGGGCGGTGCTTGGGTTGACTGGCCTGCAAGCGATGCTCCTGATCGGATGAGCCGCTTCCGGCAAATGACGAATATCCCCGGCTGTTTTAATGTCGGCGAATCTGAGTTCCAATATCATGGTGCCAATAGACTGGGTGCAAACTCTCTAGTTTCATGTATTTTTGGAGGGTTAGTTGCCGGTGTTGAAGTCCCCCGTTATTTAGAAACTCTAACGACAAGTGCTGCGGCTTTACCGTTTAAGATTTTCTCAGAAGCCATGGCGCAGGAAGAAGCCTTTAAGCACGATCTTCTGACCCGCGATGGTCCCGAAAACGTCCACAAGCTCCATGACGAGATGGCCGATTGGATGGTCCGCAATGTCACCGTGAAAAGAAACAACGTCGATCTTCAAAAAACAATCGATATGCTCAAGGAAATCCGGGAGCGGTATGCTCATATTTCCCTCGATGACAAGGGTCATTTGATGAACCAAACTTATGCATTTGCGAATCAATTCAAAGCCATGTTAGAACTGGCTTTAGCGATGACAAAAAGTGCATTGGTCCGAAATGAGTCCCGCGGCGCCCACTTCAAACCCGAATATCCAAAACGGGACGATGCGAATTGGCTGAAAACAACGATAGCGACTTACAGGAAGAACGAACCCGAAATCACTTTCAAAAAGGTCGACATCTCTTATCTAGAGCCGTTTGAAAGAGATTATGTCAGTGCGAAAAAAATTAAACCGACCCTCAAAAACATTCCCCCTAATATACAGCTGCCGATATGAATGAAAAGTTTGTCTTAAAAATCTACCGCGGCATTCCAGGAAAGCAATACTGGGAAGAGTTTGAGCTGGAAGTAAAGCCGTTTTACAATATCATCTCGGCTTTGATGGATGTTCAAAAATCCCCCGTGAACCGTAAAGGTGAGAAGGTCGAGCCGATCGCATGGGAACAAGGTTGTCTTGAAGAAGTCTGCGGCTCGTGCTCTATGCTCATCAACGGAAAGCCTCGTCAAGCTTGCACCGCGCTGATTCAGAATCTGATCGACGAATCCAAAAGCCGCACAGTTACGATTGCTCCGATGTCGAAATTTCCCCTTGTCCGAGATCTCGTGATCAATCGAGACTCGATGTTTGAACATCTGAAAAGAATCCGTGGCTGGGTCGAGGTCGATGGCTCTTTTGAAAGAGGCTTTGGACCTAAACAGGATCCTAAAATCCAAGAAGCCCGCTATGTGCTTTCGACTTGCATGACCTGCGGCTGCTGCGTGGAAGCGTGTCCTCAAGTCAACAAGAACTCCAAGTTCATGGGGCCTGCAGCCATATCGCAAGTCCGACTTTTTAATTCTCATCCTACCGGCAAGATGCAAGCTCCTGAAAGACTGCGTGTGTTAATGGATGAAGGCGGCATTAGCGATTGCGGCAACGCACAAAACTGCGCCAAAGTCTGTCCAAAAAATATTCCGCTCACCGAATCGATTGCTGTCATGGGACGCGATGTCTCCAAGCAAGCGCTTCACGATCTGATCAGTCTTCCTGACGCCTATCTAGACTAAATACCCCTTGCTGCAATCAGCTCAAGATTTTATTATCTTATACTAAAAGATTTAGTATGAAGATCAAACCAGCAGAAATTTATCAGCACGTGAGGCAGGAAGTTGCGACGCACTGGAAGACCGGTGTCGTGATGACGGGTGTGACTATTGTAGTGAGTCAAGTGTATGGTAAAGCAGCTGCGGCCAGCGTTGTTCTTGTCACGGTTTCCCATTACGACATCATCGGAAAAAAATTCACGGTGATCTCTTGGATGAGTTTAAGAAGAGTTCTCATTGCTGTGATCGTGCTGGGCAATAATTATTATTTCAGCGTGCTCAATCCTCAAATCGTGAGTAATTTAGCCTTAGCGTTAATCCTCTTTGATAACTTTCAGCTCTCCAATATCAATGTCGATCTTTTCGATCAAAATGCAGAGATGAAGAAAAATGAAGAAAAACTTGGCAAGGCAAAAGAAAAATTGACAACTCTTAAGCAAGCTTTGGTCGCTTATCATCAGACGGTAGATGAAGCTCAAAATGCAAAAGATGCAAATGAAAAACAAGCGCAGGCATTGGAGCAAACCGTTTCATCAAAATTGGTTGCCGATTTGGAAAATGTCAATACTCTCGTCGAAGCTCTCATGCGATCAACAGATCTGCAAGAGCTTATGATGCAAGAACAAACATTGAGAAAAAGTATCGATTCTATGCTCACCACCTATAGCGGGATTTGTGAGAAGCTGGCCCCGTTAGTGCCAAGACTTGATAAAATTGGCAGCGATATCGAAGCAACAACAGGCAATCTCGCATCAACAGTGCAGATATCCAGTCAGCAAATTTCCGCTTTGGTCAAGGTCGTAGAAACATTTGAAACTTACAAAAGGGTAAAAGTATGAGTACAGTACAAGCACCAGTCCGAGTGCCGCCAGAAACGTTCTCTGGAGAGTTACTCAATGCCGGTTTAGCCATGATTGTCACCCCTGGTTTTTTAGAAGAAGTCGATTCCGAGCCCAATAGTGAAGGGCGGCCATTAGCAGAAAGAATTGTCGATTCGTTTGTGGGTCTTGCATTCGGGGCTCTGTCAATGAGTTCATCGCCTGTGCTAGTCGCTGCTGCGGGAGCTTTTGCAGTGGGTGAAAAAGTGTTGGGTAGCCTTGATGCTCTATTTGCAATGGCTGACCAAGTGGAAGAATCCGGCAGATCGATTGAAGCGCAGGCAGAGATAATAAAAAGCTTTGGTCCTTTATTGGAAATCTCCACTGATACAATCAAACAGCTTGCAGCTATTGCCAAGGAAAAAAAAGTGCAATGGGAAACGAGCACTCTAAGACTAAAAGATTTGGAAAAAAATTATCCTGCACATGCTGATTTAATAGAAATCGTTAAGCAGCGCATCATCTTTCTGCAGGCTGTTTTGCCGCCGCTTATCTCACAAAAAAAAATCACTGTTTTGGGGCAAAGTGCTATCAAATCACGGATAGCACTAGTTCATCAAATCGCTGAAGAGGAAAAAGAGACCCAGGATCTGATGAGCGAGCTGACGGAGCTTACTCAAAGCGTCGGTGAGATGGTTATCAAGTTAAAAGAGGCTGAAGCTAAAACTACGAAATTGACGCAGACTAAAGGCGAATTGATCTTGAATCTTCAAGGAGATATTGATTCGTTGATTGCGCAGCAAGCATTAGTCACAAAAACTACAAGCAGGTCATCTCATGGCAATGTTAGCGTCCCTGTTTTCTAACAGTACAGCTGCAGACACTCGCCGGTTGGTCGAAGAAAGAGAGGCCATTTTGGCTGATAATACTGGCAGTGTAGATGATGTTGCACGTGCAGCAGAGCAGTTAAGCGAGTGCTACAAAGCGCTTGAATCCGCAAACGCCACAGTTCTTGAAATTCTCGCTAGTCCAGAAAAGGAGAGATTAACTGAGGAGCAGATTGCAGAGATGCTCAGAAAACTCACCTGCGTAATGACAACAGATCTGCCCAAACTCTCTCAAGATCTTCAAATCCTTCGTAAAAATAAAGCAGTTCTAAAAGAGTTGGTCCAAAAAATGAGAGAGCTTAAGGGTCGCTGTGAAACAGCTCTTAGCAGACTCAATGATGTCACTGTGATGAATGCAAGAGATGTTGTAAATCTTACAACACTTCGAGGGAAGGCTGTGCAAGCCGATCTACAATCGACGTTCCTTGATGGATCAGGTTTTGTATAGAAAGCTCTTTTAAAGAGATCTCTTTTGCTCCCAGACTTTTCTTCAAATTTTCAATCCACGTCCCTTGATCTTTGAGATAATCCGAAAGGCGACAGACAAAGTCTTCATGCGAGCGGCCTTCACGGTATTTGGGAGTTTTTGCAGGGTGTTTTAAAAGTCCCATGCGTGCGGGATCATAATCCCATAAAAACGAAGTGTGGATCAGCCAACGGTCTTTCTTGATATAAAGAGCGTTGCCGCCGCATTTTTTTTCACCGATGACAAAATCATTTTCTCGGAGTTTGAGGCCTTCCGTTGCAGGAGCAAGCATTGATTCTGCCCAGCGTAAAATGGGTTCTGGATAGGCTTGAAAATCATGATCGGCTTTATTGCAGATGAAGGTCACAAAGACGGTATTTTGGTCCACAATGACAGTTCCGCCGCCGCTAAAACGCCTTAAGATAGGGATCGAACCGGGCAGTTGATCGAGATGCACCAAACTGTCGGCTTTACCGGAGATGCCCATGACTATCGCAGGCGTCGATCCGGTGTTAATCAGGCAGAAATTACGGGTGTCTTCTCTCAGCAGGTGCTCTTCTAAGAGGAGCTGGTCGTAGATGGAGGTGTTTTGAAGGTGGAGAATGTTCATGTCGAGACGATTTTGTTTCCGGTTTTTTTAGCCTCAACGGTCGCTCGTTTGACACCTTCTAGAAGTCGAGCGAAAATTTCATCCGCTGAACCTGGAACTGATTTATCCAAACTAATAAGGCCGATCGATACTGAAAGCGGGATGCTAAAAGAGGTGCGTAAAACTTCCAAGCGGATGGTCTCTGCGATGATTTCTGCCGCGCGGCTCGATGTGCGTGGGAGCATGAGAATAAATTTTCCCGGGCCTTGAGGTATTAATAGGTCATTTTTTCGGAGGTTTTCATGGAGAACTTTTTCTAGATGTTCCTGAGCCTTTGAACTTTTTGTCTCGGGGATTTTTTTGAAATCATCGAGTTCAATCATGAGCAAACTGATGATCGTTGAAGTTTTACGGGCTTTGGCAATTTCTTTAATTGCCTGGTCGCTTAAGAATTTACGTGTAGAAAGAGATGCAGACGCTTTTATCTTATGAGTGCTGCGTTGAGCAATTTGCGTGATTTTCTTGGGGCGATCTTGATTCTTTAAGGCGACAGCGATTCGCTGTTCGATCTCATCTTTGTTCAGGGGCTCATTGATAAAATCAGTGATGCCGG
>CAZBCR010000048.1:0-10065 GCA_964490565.1 uncultured bacterium | reverse complement strand
TGACAACATCGATGCCGGCGTCAAATTCTTCTTTGAGAACTGGCATGACAGCTTGTTCTTTGTAGGTACATTCTTGTTCTTCGGTGATCTGTTTGTAGTCTTCGTAAGTATTAACGATGTGAGGACGGAGGAAAATAATGAGATTAGTTTTGGCATTGTTACGGTCATTTTCTTGGAAAATAACTCCAATCACAGGAAGGCCACCCAGGCAGGGGATGGATGATTTATAGCGGGTTTTGGTGTCTTGGATCATGCCGCTTAAGACCACGAAGTGTTGATCAGGGACATGCACGCGGGTGGTCATCGAAGTATGGCTAGACTCAATTCCTGTAATGGTTCCGCTGGTGTTATTAGCGCCGCTTGTTCCAATATTTGGATTAGAGATGACTTGGCTGATGTCATTGCTAATGTCTAGTGTGACGACATTGCTATTGCCGATTGTCGGTGTGATTGTAAGATTAAAGCCGACATCGCGGTACTCGATGTTAGAAGAGGAAGAGACGACATTGGTTGAAGTCGTGACCTGAGATCCAATGAAAGGAACGTTATTGCCGACAAAGAGGGTCGAAGTGCGGTTGTCTTGTGTAATAATCTTTGGGTTTAAGACAACAGTGCTATCGGTGTCGAGTTGAAGAGCGTTGACCAAGCTTCCGAGTGAGAGGAACGAACGGCCTTTGTGCATGATGATGTCGCCGATAACGCCAAGGTCAAAGCCGCTCATGAAAGGAGTATTGTTGCTGCTTGGTGTTACAGTTGCATTGGTAGCAGTGATGCCAGGCCCTATGCTGTTGTTGCTGGTAATCCCTGGTGTTGGATTAATAGGATTGGAAGTCGAGGCTGCGTTGGTGCTAGGAGCGGGGAAATTACCGCTGCCGGCTGCAACTCTGTTGAGGAGTTGCATCTTGCCGCCCCATTGGAGGCCGAAGTTTTGGGTGTTAGAGAGGGAGGTCTGGATAACAAGGACTTCAATGAAAATTTGTCGAAGTGGGATATCAAGACTGACGATCAGGTCGCGGAGTTTAGAGAGCGTTTCTGCTTCACCGGAAGCTAAGAGAGAGTTGGTGACGCGGATCCATTGGAGAGAGTTAACGGCATTGAGGAGGTTTTGGTTGCCGGTGGCTGTTCCCGTTCCTAAGTCAGTAGCGATTTGTTTGAGAGCAGTGAGGATCTCATCACCCTGGTGGTACTCAAGTTTGTAAATGAGGAAGGAAGTATTTTGGATCGATTCGATAGTGGAGGAGATTTTTCCTGGCTCGGAAGTCGGAACGTCAAAGCGGCGGAGGAGCTCTTCAACTTTTGCAATCGATTCTTGGTCGCCGGAAACGATCAAAGAGCAGGTGCGCTGGATATATTTTAAGTTGGAGATCGTATCGAAAAGGCTTTTGTTAACAACACCGGAAGAGGCGAGGTTTTGTTCAAAGTCTACGAGAATTTGGATGAGGTCGTCACCGGTGACGTATTTAGGAGTATAGACAATGAAAGTCGAAGGGGTGGAAGACCCTTCTCCACCTGCTGGCAGGTCAAATTTTTTCAGGATGATTTCGAGCTTTTGGAGGGTTACATCAGAGCCTGTGAATAAGATGGAGTTGGTGTCTTTGATGTATTTAAGGCTATTGATTGAAGCAGCAACGGCTTGATCCATGGCGCCTGAGCGTTGCAGATCGCCGGTGAGTCCTTTAAGGGCATTAATAAGCTGAGTAGAAGGAATGTACTGGATTTTGTAGATGAGGAATGTCGATTGTCCGAGCTGCTGGATTTGTCCTTCATTGAGAGTGACGACATCAGTGCGGGTGAGGATCTCTTTGACTTTCTCTAGTGCATCGGGAGTTCCAGTGAAGAGAAGAGAGTTGGTCGATTCGACATACCGCATTGTGTTGAGTGTGAGAAGAAGATCAGGATCAATGAGTCCGGAGCCTTCGAGGTCTTTGGCCATCGCCTGGATATTGCTTTGGACGACTTGGGGTTTTTGGTGGATCGGTTTGTAAATATAGAAGGCCGATTTACTGGATTCAGGAGTATTTCCTGCTCCCGCTACATCGAATTGCGCGATCAGGGTGCGTGCTTGTTCAATTGCAGAGCTGCTTCCAGTTAAGAGCAGGGAGTTGTTTTCTTTGATCCACTTGATGTTGTGCAACGTCGAGATTAAAGCTTGGTTGGGGATATTAGAATCATTGAGGTTAGAGGAAACTTTTTTCAAGCTTTGAATGACAGTATTGCCATGGGCATTTTGAAGTTTATAGAGATAAAAAGTTTGACCGCCGATTCCTCCGCCGACACCTTCAGTACCGCCGTCTAAAGAGACTAGGATCGATTGTATGCGGGCGAGTGTATCAGGAGTACCTGTGAAGATTAGAGAGTTGTTCGCAGGCGTCCATTTCGCACTTTTAACAGATTGGAGGAAAAGAGGATCGGCAAGGCCTGCAGTTTTGAGATTTTGTGCGATATCTTGGATTGATTTTTCGAGTTGTTCACCGGTACGGTTTTTTGGATTGTAGATCAGAAACTGCGACGCAGCGCCTTGGACTGTGCTAACATCAAAGGAAGGGAGGATGTCTGCCAGTTTGCTGAGTGATGCTGTATCTCCCGTGAACATTAACGAGTTCGCATCCGGGATATATTTGACGCTGGTGAGAACATCGATCAATGCATAATCAGGCTTGGGAGCTTTTTGCAGATTCTCAGCCATTGCATCAATGCTATTTTCCAGCTGCTCATAAGGGGCTTGTTGGATTTTATAGACAAAGAAGTTGCTTTGCTGCATCCCGCTTTCGCCTGTTCCGCTGTCAATCGAGGGGATCAGTTCTTTGACCTTACTTAAGGTCTGTTCGTCAGCAATAAAGAGGATGGAATTCGATTCTTTGATCAACTTAGCTTGATCTAAAGCATCGGTTAACTTCTCTGAGCCGCCTCTTTTCTGAATCTGCTTGCTGAGAGTCTCGAGCGCGCTGATGAATTCATCTGCTCGTTTATGCTGCAGCTTATAGAGGTAAATGGTTTGGCCTTTCATGGCCATTTTATCGGCTGATATGTTCGAGGTTTCGAGGTCTTCCAAAATCGCCATCGTTCTTTCAATGAGGAAAGGCGTCGAAACAATGAAAATGGTCTGCGTGTCTGTCTGCGGAACGAATGTTAAAACATTCCCTTCTGAAAAAGGAGTCACAATCTGAGCCGCGAGTTTAATAAGGCCGTCTAGATCGCTGGTTTTAGCCATATAGCTGTCGATCTCTAACGGAGAATGAGGAGCATCGATGCTAGCAAGTAAAGAAGAGATCTTATCGACGTTAGTCGTGATGTCAGTAATGATGAGCTGCTTGGTTTCACCAGAGACTTCTAAAAGGGCAGAGTCAGAAAGCATCGGCTTGATGACCGAAGCGACAGTATTGAGGTTGGCGTTTTTGATTCTAAACACGCGAGTGACAAGCGGCGCATTGCTTTGCACGGCTGGCAAGTCAGAGGCAACTATGGTTGCTAATTGGCTGACATTGCGGACTTTTGTGATCAGGAGATTGTTGTCTTGCTCTAGCACGACCAGTCCATTGATGCGCAGGACTTGGATCAAGATCGACATGATATTGCGCGGTGTGACCGGCTCTTCAGAGACAACGGTGACGTTGAATTGAAGCTCGTTATCATTGAAGACGAAGTTCAGGTTGGTGATCTTGCTGGCAAACTTGATGTACTCAATGATGGAGATATTGCTGAAATTGATTGTGTAGGTGTCTGTTTTTTTATCGAGAACTTTTAGGCTGGGGGTATTGTGAAGCACTTCCTCATCGGAAAATTGCCCCGAAGTTTTCTTGACTTTCCCCGAAGAAAATAAAAATCCAACTTCATCTTCCATGGGAGGATCTTCGCATAACAGAGGAGCGTGCAGTAGCACGAGTCCTAGAACTGCTTCGATCAAAGTCGACTTGGCGATGCGCGGAAAATAATGGTTCATATTCAAGTAATTCTTGATTGGCAATCCTAAAATACTTTCCGTTTATTGTAAATCAGATATGTTTTTAGCCAATGCGATGCAGAGAAAATAGAACTTGTGGTTTTTTGTCTTGGGCAAAAACTGGCTGGGTAGCGACCTTCTTTAAAAGCGCATCGGCCTGTCCTTGAGGAGAGAGAAAGAAATTCTCTTTTAAGGTTTCTTGTAAGAGGGGATCAACACTGGGGTCCAAAGAATGAAAAATCAGAATGTCGCCGATGTTCCAATTGTCGACGGTGAGTTCAAAATCACCGCGGATAGGCGAGCCTAAAGGAGGATTTTGATTGCCGAGTGTTCGGGGTGTCATATGGCCAGGCGAAACGTGGAGAATATTTCCAAGGCCGCAAGATAAGAATGACATTTCATCGCGTGATGGAGAAAGAATTAAAAAAGCAGCGGCAAACTTTTGACCCAGCGGATCTTCTTGGATAATTCTATTTAGGGCAGAGATGAAAAGAGGAAAAGAAAAGTTTTCTTGCGAAGCAAGCAGCGCGCGGATCATGCCGCGGAGATTGGCGGAATAAATAGGCGTCTCCAGTCCGATTTGGATAGGCTGTGCGATCAGGATTACAGAAGTGTTATCGCGGAACTTGAAGAAATCATAATAGGTGCTGCCTTGAGCAGTTGCTTTGTATTTAGCAATGCCGATTTCTAAAGAAGACCAAGTGGGCGGAGTCGAAGGAGAAAGGGCTTGGCCCGCTTTTTGGATGGTCTCCAAGATTTCTTTGAGCTGATCTGTTCCGGGTCTATCTTTTTCTAAGCCGCCAGATTTAAGATATTCGGAAAGATCAGAAATAAACTTGATCGCATCGGGATATCTTTCTTTGATCGAGATGGCGAGGGCTTTTTCAAGAATTTGTCGAAGTCCCTTGGGAATTTGTGAAAGATGGATGATGCCGAAGCTGAGTTTGCCGCTCAAAAGTTCATAGGCGATGATTCCCAGAGCGTAGATATCAGAGGCAAAGGAAATCTTGGAGGGATCTTCTTTTTGCTCGGGACTCATATAGGTGGGAGTCCCGACAATACGAAGGGTTTTCCCTTTTTCTTTTTTTATTTCTTCATGCAGCCTAGCGATGCCAAAATCGATAACTTTGACAATGCCATCTTCGGTAATCAGAATATTTTCTGGTTTCAGATCGCCGTGGATAACGCCATGGGAGTGGAGATGGCACAGGGCATAGGCGACTTGTAAAATGATATCGATGCAGCGCTTCATTGAAAGAGATTGCTGTTCGATAAATTGTCTGAGAGAAACACCACGGATAAATTCCATGGCGATATAGAGTCCGCCTTCCCACTGTCCTTCTCCGTAGAGTTTGACGATATTGGGATGGTTGGTCATCGCAATGATCTTGGTCTCTTTGAGAAATTGGGCGATCATATCAGGGTTAGTGACAAAAGCTGGAGAGAGGACTTTGATAGCAAGCAGCTGGCGAGTCTCAGGCTGGATGCCCATATAAAGGATGCTCATGCCTCCCTTACTAAGGAGGGATTCGATTTTATAAGGGCCGATATGGCGAGGGATCGCCGATGGAGGTTCGTCGTCAGGGTCGATGTCTGTCAGAGTCGGCTGTTTATAGAATGTATCGCTCATTTGACAATGTCTAGAATACGGAGGCCCATGGTCTCTCCGAGTTTAAGCAATTCAGCATCCGCGACTTTTTTCCCGCTGACTGTGATTTGCACTCCTTCCTCAGGCCGCATTGTCAGATCGATCATCATGCCAGGTTCCAAATGCAGCAGCTTGTTTAGCGGCATTGAGACACGTCCGATTTCCGCTGTCATCGCAATATCAGAGCTAGATGGCGCCTCTTCACTAGAAGGCTCTTCTTCTTCTTTATAGAAAGCAAAGTCGAGGACTTTCATGCCTTCAGGTTTCATTCGGGCAATGATGAGTGGGGTCGCTCCGAGCACCAGGGTTGCTGATCCTTTTTGTTCTAAGGGATCGTAAGAGCAGCGGTCGAGTACAACAAAATCACCAACTTGGATTTTATCCCATTCTTCTTGCGAGATGGAAGTATGGCCCACTTCACAGTGGAGGCTAACTTCGATATTCTGCGTTGACTCTGAAGAGAGCAGAGTCCCTTTTTGCATCGGCTGAAAAGCTTTGAAGGCAGTCAGGAAAGATTGGGGACAAATCAAACGGCCATGGAGCGTTTTTTCAGGCATAGCGCAGTTGATATCGATGCAGTAGGCCTCTTCCATCGGTAGCGTATGATTAGGCGAAAAATGGAATGAGACTTCTTTCAAAACTTTTAAATGATCAACTGCTTCTAGAGCTTTGAGAAAAAGGAAGTGGTAGAATCCTTCACGCAATTTTGCATTGGAAAACCCTTCTTTATGCTCGCCGCCAACAAGAGAACGCGTCGTTAAATAAGCGACATCTTGTTCTGACATGGCAAAGAAGACAGATCCCTCAATCGGGGCTACGTCAACAGAGACAACAAAAACTTTTTCTCCGAGTCCTTGCAGAGCAGCGTCGTGCTTTTTCCAGCCCGCGCGGGTGCTGGAGATATTGAGGCCTTCTAATTTAAGCCCTGAGCTAATGGCATGGCTAGCATCAGCCCATGGAAAAGGAAAATTCTCTTCCAAAGAGGGAAGCTGCTGGGTTTTAGCCAGTGCTTTTTCAACAAGATTTAACCAATCGTAGGAAACTTCTTTCATATGGGATATAGCGTAGGGGTTTGTTCCAACTACAACCTGAGCATAAACAGAGGCGAACTAAACCGCAAATCCAAAATCTTTGGATTAAAGTTTTGAATTCAAGACACCTGATATCAAGTCGAAAAAAAATCAGTGAGGAAAAAGTAATTTCGGTTTAATCTCTGCCGTTCAAAATGGTACTTGAGATGAGACTCATAACCCGTGGGTCCCTTGGTTCCAGGTTGCACCACGTTTAGGAGTAGGAGTCTTATGTCAATTGTAATTCAAAAATTGGTTGCTTTTGTTATCCCGATCTTTTGCCTCGCCTGCATCGCATCTGTTCAGCTTGGCTTGGGCAAAATTTTAAGCGTTATCTTTGGAATTAACCGATTTTTGAATCGCTCACGGTATCTGCAGTGTCTCTTCGTGATGTTACTATTGGGGGGCGGTTCTCTCTTTGGAGAGGGGAATCCATTGAAGGATAGGCCTCATCTTACTCCTGATAAGCTTCTTGGAGAAGTTTTTTCAAAGGATGTCTTTAAAGATATTCAAGTGGCTATTGTGGGTTATTGCCCCCCTGCTCCCGTATTACAAAAATATAATCCCGTCAATTTGACAGATCAATACTTTTTCCTTGTACCTTCTCAGTGTGTTCAGGTTTGTACACATAATGGTATCAAGTTTCTTTCTATCTCGCATATTTATGGAGGTTCTCCTTCTTCTGCAGTCGTAGAAGACCTTGCCTATTATGGAATCAAATACATTCTCGCATACGGTTTTGCGGGAGGTCTTGGGACTAAGGGGGTGAAAAAGGGAGATTTTTATCTGGTCAATGCTTCTTTAGTAAGAGATGGGACAACGCCTCACTATACAAAAGAAGATGTTGTATACCCCGATGCAGTGCTGAACCAAAAGATTCTTGACGTTGCGCACAAGAATTCCGCACTTGGAAATATCCATTCACTAAGAGTTGTGACAGATGATGCGATCTATCAAGAGTATGAGTCAGAACTAGATGAAGCAATTGCGCACGATTGCGATATTATTAATCTTGACTGTTCTCATCTCTTTGCTGCTTCAAAATATGTGGGTATAGCCGCAACACAATTTGGTGTTGTTTCTAATGTACGAGAAATTGCAGGTGAAGAGAAGGCGGATGATCTTGCTAATACCCTGATTAGCGAAGATACCTCTCCTCAGAATCCTTTAATCCGCATAAATGACATCGTTCAATTTTATGTAGAAGCTCTTCTGCCAGAACTTTAGTATCCTAATGATTGTGAGAACCTATCCCGTTTTAGAATATTGGGATAGCTTCGAGTAGACGATCGGGAAGTTAAGGCTCTTCTTTGCCTTTGTCTGAAATTTTCTCTTTGCGTTGGAAAAGAGGTTTTTCTTGTTTATTGAGAAGACGGCTCTCTATGCGGTTGATCGAATATTTACGATCTTCGCTAGAAAAAGCTGCTCGGAGGCTGGCAATATTTTGTTCAAAGAAAAGGCTGTTTTGGGGTGAGCCTAAGAATTCGATATTGAAAGCGAGCGGAGCTGTACTGTATTCCTTAATGACGATCGATGCTCCGGCAAACAAGGAAGAGGCAAACTCTGGGGTATTCAGGTGGATAGTGGTCTCATTGACTCCATTCGCCTGCATAATGAAGATATGGCTGATCATTTTTTCAAAGAGAGCCAGCATTTCACCGCTCAGTTGGGTATAAGCGGGAGCAACCTGAGGGGCTGGTGCGATAAATAGGGGTCCCAAAGTGGTGGTGGCAGGTGTAACAGCTGGAGAGCTGGTGATGCCTGTTTCTTTTTTTACTTCTCTGCGAAGTGTGGTCGTCGCTTCTTCTTCTTTGTTCTCAACGGCTTCAATTTTTTCTTCGACGACTTCTTTTTGTTCTATTTGTCCTTCGTAGGAGGGTCTTGCTGTCTTGTTCCCGACAGTGGAAGGTTCGATTTTTTCGAGATTGAGGGATTCAATTTTTTTCTGATTGACCTGAGCAGCAGCGGCTTCATCGGTAGCGGCGGCTTCTTCGGCTCTTTTTTGTGCCATGGATTCCCGTTTTTCGCTCTCTCCCACCTTTTGGATTTTTTTGAACTCTGCGGCTTTTTTTGCCTCAGAGACTTTATCAGGGGTGGCGGATCCGGTGCGGAGCTCCGCTTTGGTCTCTTCTTCAGACTCTTCTGACCGTTTTTTCTTTTTTTTCTCCCGCTCGCCCGATTTGTCGATTTTCATCAGGTCTCGGAATTTATCCGTGCCGGGTTTCACTTCGCGGGATTCGCGATTCGGTTCGTTGGGTCCTTGTCCTGGAATCTTTGAAACATCAGCCATAATTAAGGTTTGTGTCCGCGGTTTCTACGTTTTTTTTCTGCTTTTTTCAGCGTGTGCATGCCGCTGCCCGATTCATCGTTGAAAACGCCTTCTTTTTGTTCTTCAACTTTGTGGGCCTCACGCTGCCATTCTTTATGATGAATTTTTAATTTTTCAACATCTTTTTGCTTCTTGAAGAGTTCTTGCCGAGCTAGGTCAACTTGTTGCTGGGCAGCTGCAACAATTTTAATTTGAGCTTGGACTTTGAGTTCTTCAGCTTTGAGGTCTTCAGTCACAAGTTTTAAGTACTGCTTCATCTGCTGGATTTTGTCGGTGCCTGTTCCAGCATCGAGTTTTTCCCTGAACTGGGTCAGCTTGTCTTTATAATGTTCTTTGACTTCATCTCGTTTTTTTTCAAGATTGAGAAGTTTTTGTTCTTCTTGAGCGAGAATCGACTTTTTTTCAGCCAAAACTTTTTCGGCTTCTTCCAGCCGTTTTTGTTTGATGGCTACCAGTTGGTCAAGTGGATATTTTTCTGACTCTTCCATAGTTTACTTAAAGAGTGCTTCGAGCTGCTGGAGGGTCTCTTCAAAGGTGCAGGTCTCTTCAACTTGTTGTTTGAGGAATCGGTTGACTTTGTCGATGTACTTGATGGCAAAGTCAGCATTTTTATCAGAGCCTGGTTTGTATTCACCGATTCTGATCAAAAGTTCGTTTTTCTTATAGTTAGAGAGGACTTCACGGATTTTTCCAATGAGCTGGACATGGGCTGGACTTGTGATTTGAGTGAGTACCCGGCTGATCGATCGAAGGACATCGATGGCAGGGAAGTGGTATTGGCTAGCAAGATCACTGGAGAGAATAATATGGCCGTCCAAAATAGAGCGGACTTCATCTGAAACCGGTTCGTTCATATCATCGCCGGCCACCAGAATGGTGTAAAAAGCGGTGATCGAACCTTTATCGGAATTTCCGGACCTTTCTAGAAGCCGAGGAAGTGTTGCAAAAACAGAAGGTGTATAACCAGCGCGGGCAGGAGGCTCGCCAGCGGCCAGGCCGATTTCACGAAGAGCCCGTGCAAAACGGGTGACGGAGTCCATCATCAAAATGACGGTTTTGCCCTGGTCGCGGAAATATT
>CAZBCR010000047.1:0-10423 GCA_964490565.1 uncultured bacterium | reverse complement strand
AACTTCTGAAAATTGTGAAAATTACTCCTAAAGCTGAGTAATTCTTTCTGATGCAAGTCGTCAAGGCTTGCATCAGTCTCCTGCTTTTAATACTTCCATGAAGGCTGATTGAGGGATGGTGACTTTGCCGATCTCTTTCATCCGCTTCTTACCTTCTTTTTGCTTCTCCCAGAGTTTTCGTTTACGGGTGATATCGCCGCCATAGCATTTAGCGGTGACGTTCTTGGTAATAGCGCGGATGGTTTCGCGGGCAATGACTTTTCCGCCGATGGCAGCTTGGACGGGGACTTTAAATTGCTGCATCGGGATGACTTCGACGAGTTTTTTGCAAATCGCACGGCCTCTGCCTTCAGCTTTGGAGCGGTGGACGAGGCAGGAGAAGGCATCGATAGGTTCTTCGTTGACGCGGATCTCTAACTTGATGATGTCGTTTTCTTGGTAGCAGTCGAACTCATAATCAAAAGAGCCATAACCGCGAGTGATCGATTTGAGCTTGTCATTGAAGTCGGTGATGATCTCGTTAAGGGGCAGGCGGTAGGTGAGAAGGAGGCGCTTATCCATTGTTTCGGTTTTTTCAAGAGATCCTCGTTTATCCATACCAAGTCCCATGATCGCTCCGAGATATTCAGAAGGGGCCATGATATGGCACTTGACCCAAGGCTCTTCGACGGATTGAATGTGGGCTGGATCTGGGTAGTGAGCGACATTGTCGATCTCCATCTGGGTGCCGTTAGTCAGCGTGAATTTGTAGATAACGCTGGGAGCTGTGGTGATGATGTCGAGATTGTGGTGGCGTTGGAGACGTTCAAAGACGATTTCAAGGTGGAGCAGGCCAAGGAATCCGCAGCGGAATCCAAATCCGAGCGCCATGCTGCTTTCTTGCTCAACATGGAGTGCAGAGTCGTTGAGCTGGAGTTTGTAGAGCGCATCGCGGAGCATTTCAAAGTCGCTGGAGTCGACAGGATAAATTCCGGCATAGACAACAGGCGTGATCACGCGGAAGCCGGGGAGCGGCTCTAAGGCGGGATTCTTGGTAGAAGTGAGCGTGTCGCCGATCTTGACATCAGCAGTATTTTTGATGTTGGCGATGATGTAACCGACTTCACCGGGGCGGAGCTCTTCAACAGGCACAGAAGAGGGTGTGAAAATACCGACTTCCAGCACTTCAAAGGTTTTACCGGAGAACATCATGTTGACCATTGTCTTTTTGGTGACAGAGCCGCTGATGACTCGGATGTAGACCATGACGCCGCGATAGGTGTCGTAGTGAGAATCGAAAATGAGCGCGCGTAAAATATCATCGGTCGGAGCTTTTGGAGCAGGGACATAGATGAGGATGCTCTCGAGGATCTCTTTAATGCCGGTGCCCATTTTTGCAGAACAGAGGATGGTGGTGGAAGTGTCGAGGCCGATGACATCTTCGATTTGCTGTTTGACGCTTTCAACATCTGCAGAGGGAAGATCGATTTTATTGATGACAGGAAGGATCTCGAGGTTCCGTTCGATGGCGAGATGCACGTTCGCTAAGCTTTGTGCTTGGACGCCTTGGACAGCATCAACGACGAGCAGAGCGCCTTCACAGGCAGAAAGAGAACGGGAGACTTCATAAGTAAAGTCGACGTGGCCGGGGGTATCGATGAAGTTAATTTGGTAGATTTGTCCATCATCGGCTTTGTAGGTCATGGTGACGGGGTGGGCTTTGATCGTAATGCCGCGTTCCCGCTCTAAGTCCATATTATCCAGGACTTGCTCTTGCATGTCTCGATCAGCAATAGTGCCGGTCAGTTGTAGAAGTCTGTCAGCGATGGTCGATTTACCATGATCGATATGTGCGATGATGGAAAAATTTCTAATTAACTTAATGTCATAATTAAACATGGATCTATTCTGGTGCTCTGTAAACTTAATTTTTGCTGTTTGGGCTGCGTCAAAGCCATGGGGGTCAATGATCGCAATACGGTCCATATTAATTCAATATGAACCGTATTGCGATCATTGATCCTCATGAACTTTCACGTCAGCCGAAACAACAAAAATTAGGTTTACAGAGCACTAGGGATCTCGGGCTGCAGAGTCAACTCTCTTCAGTGCTTTTAATGAAACAAATTCTTTGAACTTTTATGCATACTTAAAATTATGCTAGTCTGTTCGCACGATGGCAAGTGGGACAACAGTTAATTTAGCAATTCCTCCGGCAGACGCAAGGCCTTTGACAGAGCCAATTGATCCTCTTCAATCAAGTGGATATGTGACTCCTCGTCGAAGAGATGGGGGAGCTGGTACTCTAGCAGACCAAGCAAAGTTCGATGTATATTCTCCCCTCAGAGGTGATTCTTCCACTTCTCCTTCTCAGGGGCTAAATGTTTCAGTTGTTAGAAAAACTGAAGATGACGCGCATGACACAGTAGGTAAAACGAACCACTACGCAGGGCTTTGTTTTGGAACTGCTGTCGTATTTATGAGCCTTTCCTTCTACGACGGTTATCGACTACTGAGTGAAAGAACTTTTTCACTGATGATCCGCGGCGTATCTTGGGCTCTTGTTGCCACGATCATCGGAACAGCAGGTGAGATACTGCAAAAAACAACCAGAGTAGAAACTCCCATTGCTCCCATTATCAATAACAATCCTGTCACGCTCAAAGAAGGTCAGTTCCCTGGTATGCCCAATGTGGGCGACACTTGTTTCATCAATGCGCCTACACAAGCGATTATGGCCGACAATCTGTATCCTCAGGTGTACAAGACGATTTGTGAGAGAGCAAAAGCTCTCCACGTGAATTTTAAGAGATTTTTAGAACTGTATCCTTCCGAGTCAGGCTACCGTCCCTCAATGGGTTGGTTTCGGATATTTTCCAGAGCGAAAGAAGTTGCACCGCCTCTAGCTGTAGAAAATGTGCGAGATGTTCTTGTGATGTTAGCGAGAAAAGGAAGCAGTATTGGATACGGGTCGCAGCAGTTTACCGATAGATATCCTACCATTAACGGTCTAATAGGTGAATTTTCTAGGGTAACAAAAGAGGCTGATTTTCCAGCCGTTGCAGACGACAATGCTGAATTAAGAAGAGAATTTGGCTTGATGAAAGAAGATTTGACTATTGTTAATTTCTTCGATAAAGAGCGAGCTAAGATTGCGAATGAGATTTTAGGGTTTGATGCTTATCTCAATCTGCTGCAAGCTTATCAGACTGCCAAAGAACAGAAATTGGTTGTTGTTTCTTTTGGAAGATGGCTTTCTTCACCGATTGGTAATATCCGTTATCTCATTGAGGGTGCAGGAAGGAATTCACAGCATGATGTTCATGAGTTATTGCATTGTCTTAGTAAATATGTGTTGCCTGATGACTATCCTCAGATCTTTTTTTCTGAAGCTTATGAACGTACTTGGGCGATTCATCCTGATCAGGATGCTGATAGGCTGGAACAACTTTTGCGGGAACATACGGACTCGAACGATCCCAATAAAAAACTGACTCTAATCCCTAACACCAGAAAGATTATAGACCAGCCTTCACCTGCAAATATTTTAAAACTCTCAGGTTTTCTGTTCGAGGGGGTCAGCGGACAACGGTTGATCAACGAGACATTCGATCTTAGGAGGCCTGCTGAGGGGGCTCAACAGCACTATTATCTAGACAGCACAGGACAAGTAAAAAATTATTACTTGCTTGAAGAAAAGATCATCCCCCCGGCAAGAATGCCCGACAGAATGATCCTTCAACTCGATCGATATACGCCAAAAAAAGTACTAGATAGAATCGTTGTAGAAAAAAATCGTTGCAGTGTTGACATGCCTGTGGAGGTAACTATCTGCGGTCAGGCCTACCGTTTAAAATCGGTTATCATGCACCTGGGTCCTAATGCCGAAGAAGGCCATTACGTGACATTAGTTAATGATGACGTTCAATGGTGGATTGGCAATGATGAAAAAGTAGATCTGGCTTTACAAGCACATGTTGATCAATCAAAAAAAGACGGATATCTTTACTTCTACCAAAAAATCTAAGAGGCTATTCACAAAGTCCGATCGGATGCTTTGCTGTTAAATCTCCCTATCGGACTTTGTGGATAGCCTCAAGCGCCAGCTTTAGAATAGTCGCTGTAGCAGTTTCACAATGTCATGGTAAGTTAAGTAGACAAACAAGATCACGATCAAGATCATGAAGGGAAGAATCAACTTCTCCATGGTCTTGGATTTTAACGGTTTTTTTGTGATCCCTTCGACGGTAGCAAAAACAATATGTCCACCGTCTAACACGGGGATTGGAAGAAGATTTAAAAAAGCCAAGTTCAAACTAATAAATCCGAGCCAAAAGAGCGCATCCTTAATGCCATGTGACCAGCTATTCTGAAGAGCTTGGACCATGCCTACGGGACCTGCAAGGGCTTTAGGACTTAAAAATCCTGTGAGTAGGCTTGAGAGTGTTTTCCAAGTTTGTTCTACAACATCGCCAAAAAGTGTTAGAGGAGAAGGGTTGTAGGCAACAGTGCGGTCGTGCAAGTGAGCTCCAAGCATGAGCCTTTTTTGAGATTGTTCTAGAAGAGTCAGCTGCTGTTCACGCTGCTCGCTATTTTCGATTTTCTCGATCATTTTCTTCTTCATCTCAAGATCTGCTTCAACCTGAGCTTTGGTTTTAGGATCTAAGGCAAGCTCAGAAAGAGGCTTGAGGTTAACGGGAGGAAGAAGCACTAAATTGTCAGCTTTTGCAACAGGATGAGGTGTTCCTACGTTTGAAACGATCTGTTGTAAAGAAGACGGCTTAATGGACGACTCAAAGATCGAATCTGCTGTCTTCCATGAAGCAACAGAAGAATCTCCAGCCCTTTGGATAATGACAGAAGCATTGCGGCTTTGAAGGGTTTTGAGAAGATCAATGCTATCAGAGACTGATTTTCCATCGACAGCGACAACACGGTCGCCGGGTTGTAATAAAATAGCTAGAGGGTGGCGAGCTTCAGTGATGGGCTCAACCTTATCAGCATTGCAGTCCATGAAAGAAAGGCTTTTTTCAACAACGCCATCATGATTTAGGAGATAAGGGACAAAATAGAGTTGAGAGCCTTTGGATTGGTATCCGGCTTCATGCTGCCAGTCTTCGAGTTCGTTTTTTTGCTCAGGATTGAGGCAGAGGTCAGAAATTTTAAGACGGGGGACTTTAGCTAGGAAAAGTTTGCCGTCCCGCTCTACAGTCAAGACTGATTTTGAATCGTTCAACACAGTCGAGAGCTGCTGCGCTGAGAAAATGAGATCTCCGTCGACCCAGACAATACGGTCTCCTTTCTCGATGCCGGTGTCTTTTAAAGGAGAGGCAGGGGAGGAGAAGTTGTCAAATATCAGGTATTGCGCTGGAATGATCCCTAGCTCTGTAACTGGAGGGGCAGATTTTGATGAAGTAAGAACAGGGAGAACAATGGAGAAGGGCTGTTTCTGACCGGAAAAATAGTTGATCTCATTCCCTTTAAGAGTGGCACTTTTTCCATCGATATAGAGCGAAATTAAAAGATCTCTATATCCACTAACGGTTTTTCCATCGAGAGTTGTGAGTTCGTCTCCAGGACGGACTCCTTTACTATATAGTTTAGACTGTGGATCGACGTATCCGATAACATTTGTATATTCTTGAAACGGTTTTTCTTGGCCGCCAGTTGCCCAGATAATGCAAAAAGCAACAAAGGCAAACACGATATTGACTAAGGGTCCCGCAATGGCAACTTTGATCCGGTCGAGGGGTTTTTTTCCGTAGAACCCATCGGGGACTTGATGAGGCTCGATGTTTCCCTTTTTAGTCATCCCGGCTATTCCGACGTATCCGCCGAAGGGGAGCATGCAGAGCTTCCACTTGACGCCTTGGAAGGTCCACTCACGGATAGTAGGTCCAAATCCAATGGAGAAAACCTCTACTGTCATGCCAACTCGGCGAGCCACAATATAATGGCCCAGCTCATGGATGAAAATTAAGAATCCCAAGCCTAAAATTGCTAAAATTAAATAAAAAATACTCATTAACATAAATTAATATCTCATTAAACCCTTTGGAGATCTAAAAGTCAATACAGTTGAAAGGAGGTAAAGGACTGAAATAAGAGTCACAACAAGACCTCCTGTTGATAAGGGCATGTGGTAGACTGACAAGAAATGTCTTGAAAGCGCCACTCCAATAACCGCAGTCATAAGTCCTACCCCTATCCCTAATAGAAGGAGGGATCGGAGGCGGTGAGTCCATTGGCGCGCGATCAGAGTCGGACCGACCAAGAAAGAAAGAACCAAAAGAACACCGACTGCCCGGAAAGACGCGATCAAAGTCAGTGCAGTTAAAAACATCATGAGATAGTGAAAAGTTTTTGTAGGCACGCCTAAAGAGAAAGATAATTTTTCATCAAAGGCCGTCATCACCCATTGACGGAAGAAAAGACCTATCAAAACCAAATTTAAAACGGCAGCCGACCAGACAAGTCGGATATCTTCGAAGTGGAGGGCATCAACATTACCGGTGATGACTTCGACGCCGATGTGGCTATTGCGGGTAAAGACGGTGACTAAAATAATTCCCAAGGCAAATAACGTTGTGAATACGAGGCCGATCGCGGCATCTTCCTGGAGTTTGAGAAGATCCCGTGCAAGTTCAGTCAAAACAGTTGTCAAAACAGCCGAAATGAGCGCTGCAACAAATAGAATGCTCGTATCAATGCTTAAATCGGTCTCTGGTGTGAAAAAGATCAAATAGGCAATGACGATTCCGAGCAGTGTCGTGTGTGAAAGCGAGTTAGCCATCATTGTCATTTTCTTCAGAGTTAAGAAGGTGCCAAGCAGGACTGTCGAAAGAGCGACTCCCATCAAGACGATGAGCTGGACTTCATCAGAGGCCAGCCCGTCTAAAGGGAGCTGACCGGTGATCCGGCGGAAAAGAATCACAAAAAAACCGAAAAAATCTTGACCCCAATAAGGATTCATGTCGGCTCCATGGTCGGATTCGGAGGGGGAATCGGCTGATGGTGAGGGTCATGCCGAGGATTTTGGAGAAGCTCCGTCAGCTCTCTTTCGAGCTCTGGCGACATCAAGTGTTCTAATTCTTCTGCAGTTCGATGCACTTTTTCAACTTTTTGCCCCATATAGTCGACAAGATAGACTTCCCAAAGCCGATGAAGGCGAATGATGTTTTCGGCGGCAGCTTTCCCTAGAGGTGTCAAATGCCCCTTTTGATCAATCCATTTTCGATGTTTCAACTGCCAGCGGATCACTGGAGAAAACACCGTTCTTTCTCCTTTCCAGAGGGATTTTAAAGCATTTTCAACAGCGCACTGAAAACTAAACCGCCGCATGCGGAGATACCGTGTGAGTAGTCCACTCCGTGGAGCCAGCAGCAAGCTCAAGAAACAAAATAGGGAAGAGACCATCAAGATCATCGGCCCGGTTGGCAGAGAATAGGCGCCTTGAGGAACCACCACAGATAGGTAATTGCCTAGAAATCCAGAGAAAACCCCGAAGAGTCCAGCTAAAGCAAAGTGATAGGAGAGACGGTTTGTTAAAGGACGTGCAGCCACGGCCGGCCCGATTAACATGCCCGCCATCAATACAACGCCGACGCTCCGGATCCCGACAACAATCGCCAAGACAATGAGAAAAAACATCATGTCATCTAAACGTTTGGACCGGATTCCGAGAGTTTCAGAAAAAGACGGATCAAAGTTGACTGCTTCTAAGTAACGGTAAAAATAGAGGATAAATCCTAGGATCACCAAACCAAAGCAAGCGTAAATAATCACATGCATAGTGGTCATGGTAGCGGCTTGCCCGTAGAGGAAGATAAGCGCTTGTTTATACCAAAGGGGATAGCTTTGCTGGAGCCGGCTGGCGATCAAGATACCAAGCCCGAAAAAGGAGGATAGGACAAAGCAAAGGGCGCTGTCGGCTTTGACTCGGAGGCGGCCTTCTAAAACATTCAAAACTTTGAGTCCTAAAAAAGCAAAAAGAAAAGCCCCGCACAAAATGGCAAGAGCGATCAGCTCATCTGAGAACGGGATTAAAAGAGCGGAAAGGAAAACTCCAATGACAACACCGGGGAAAGAGGCATGAGATAGTGTTTCACCAATCAAAGATCTTTTACGGAGAAAGACTACGACGCCCACTAAAGCCGAAGCAAAGCACATCAGCATGCAGCCGACCGTTGAAGGTCTTAAGATGGGATCGGTGAAAAAATCGAGAAGCGGTGTCACAGTAAACCTGAAGTCTTATTTTTGGCTTTGATGGCTGCTTCATCTAATAGGATGCTGCTGCGTCCGTAGGTTCTTCTGATGTTTTGCTCGTTGAAGACTTCTCCGACAGGGCCCGTTGCGATCAAACAGGTATTGAGAAGGATGAGCCAGTCAAAATAATTCTCCGTAGCAGAGAGATTATGATGGACGATCAAGAGTGTTTTTCCTTTTTCTCTTAGCGTTTTAAATAGAGCGAGGAGAGTTTTTTCAGTTGCCATATCGATACCGGCGAAAGGTTCATCGAGAAGATAGATGTCGGCATCTTGGACTAAAGCTCTAGCGATAAACAGTCTTTGCTGCTGGCCGCCGGAGAGTTGTCCGATCTGCCGGTCTGCGAAGGGGAGCATTTCAACCTGTTCAAGAGCTCTTCGAGTTGCTTCACGGTCTTCTTTTGAGGCCCACTTTAAAAGACCCATTTTCCCATAGCGTCCCATCATGACCAGATCAAAGGCTGTGATGGGGAAGTCCCAATCGACGGAAGATCGTTGAGGGACGTAGCCCACTTTTTGTCTGACTTCAGCTAAGGGCTTTCCAAAAAAAGAGATATGGCCGCTAAGCGGTTTGAGAAGTCCTAAAAGAGCTTTAAGCAAGGTGCTTTTCCCCGCTCCATTTGGACCTAGGATTCCTACGATTTTTTTCTCAGGAACAACAAAGTTAATATCCCAGAGGACGGAGGTCTTCTCATAATTGACTGTGAGTTGTTCGACTTCTAGAATATTCATTCAGTCCAAGCCTCGTGAAGAACGTTGACGTTATGCTCCATCATATTTTGATAAGTCCCAGATGACCCTAATGTATCAGAATCAAGAGCCTCTTTGGCAATTTGGACGGGGATCCCTTTTTCTTTACAGACGGAGAGGATCTTTTTTAATGAATCTTTGCTGACATTAGATTCAGGGAAAATCACATGGACTTGATGTTCAGTCAGGTAATTGATCACTTTCTGGATATCTTGGCAGCTGAGTTGTCCATCAGGAGCTAATCCTTCAGGGGCGCAGAATCGGTCTTTCCAGTCTGATCCTTCATGCAAGTACCTGCGTGTAAAATAATTGAAAGCATCGTGGCTGGTGACAAGATATCTCTTTTCTGGAGAGATCATCTGAAGTTTTTGAGACAGCGATGCGTCAAGCTTTAGAAGGCTATCTCGTACTTGCTGGCCATTAGCTTGATAGTAGTCACTGTTAAGAGGATCGATTTCAGATAGAGATTGAACAATAGGATCAATAATCTCTGCCCAAAGCGACATATCGAGCCAGATATGAGGGTCGACTTGACCCCGCTCGATCAAAATAGCTTCGGGATTTTTTTCACGGATCTTATCTCCTAGTGCCACAGCCTTAGGGTGTTGTTTGAGTTGATGGCGCAGACTGGCACCATGTTCAAGGCCTAGTCCATTGTAGAATATAACTTGGGCATAAGAGAGTTTTTCAGCATCACCTTTGACGATTTCATAGCTATGTGGGTCCATGGCCCCTTCGATAAGAGCTAGATGGTCGATCTTATCTTTTCCAACTTGGGCGACGATATCATCAATTAGAGCAGTTGTGGATAGGACCTTGATTTTTTGGCTAGGCTTTACCCATTCATCTAATTTTGAAGGAGAATTATGACATCCCGCACAGGCAAATAATAAAAAAAGACAAAGAAGATATCGCATGATTAAACTATTCTACCCGAAAAACAAAATATTATGAACAAGAACCTGAAAGGTGGTCACTTACCGGTTTTCATTGGAGAATGCCGTAATTAACTAAATTAATTTAAAAGAGGTGCTTGCAAAAATATAAACGCTTTTATAAACTGCCATAAAAAGAAAACTCTATTTATAAAAGGAGAATCACATGAGTCATGAAACTGTAGAGCCTAAAACAAAAAACCTTAAAGAGGTTGAAGAAGTTATTGCTCGTGCAATTAAGAAAGTAGGCGCTAAAAGAGAAAATGATATTTGCCGTTATATTCCGATGACAAGCGGCGGTTATATGCACCACTTTACATTAAAGAAAATGAAAACTAAACAACCAAGTGAATTAGGCGCAATGATCGAGAAGTTTATTATTAACGCTGATCGCCCTGGCATGGTTGCTCCAAAATCTCGCGCTGCTCGCGGTTCCCGCAAGCGTCGTGATCAAATTACTTTTACACGTAACCAACTCGAAAGAATGCTCCACAT
>CAZBCR010000046.1:7964-10466 GCA_964490565.1 uncultured bacterium | reverse complement strand
AAATTACCAAAAAATTTCAGCTTCACGAGAAGGACACGGGCTCAGCTGACGTTCAGATCGCGATTCTGACAGAAAGAATTACAGAATTGACCGATCATCTGAAAAAGTCTCCAAAAGACCATGGCTCACGCCTGGCTCTTTTAAAACTCGTTGGTCAGCGACGTAAGTTGCTTGATTATCTTAACTCTACTGATACAAAACGGTATCAAAGTTTAATCACACGTCTCGGCCTTAGAAAATAAGCTCTTATTCCCCCTGTCTCTTACAGGGGGAAATTTTTTCCTAAAAATCATTTACACTTTGCTTCAACTCGTTGTATAACGGTTTAAAAAACAACCGTTGAGCGCGTCATATGAAGTTTGACTCCCCTTTTAGATCTCGTTTTGTAAAATTAGCGTTTTCTTCAACGCTGTTACTGACCTCTCCATCCTGGGCTGCCACTTATTCTGTCACCTCAAATGCCGATACAAATGTCGCGGGTACACTCAGAGACGCGATTACACAAGCTAACGTGCCAGCCAATAACATCGATACGATTCAATTTGGAGCAGGATTAGCTGGTCAGACGATCACATTAACATCAAACTTGCCACCGATCAATACAGGCGTGCTTAATTTCAATGCGTCGCTGGCACCTGGATTAATCATTGATGGAGCTAGCAACTTTCAGATTTTTTTCGTTAACTCAGGGATTAACATTCAATTTACAGGCGCTGGAACCGTGGCTAATAACCTCTTCATCCAAAATGGAAAAGCATCCGGCGCAACCGGCGGTACGGCAAATGCAGGCGTACTTCCTGGTCCAGGCGGAGGCGGCGGTGGCGGAGCTGCAGGTGGAGGCGCCCTCTTTTTAAACGCGGGAGTTGTAGCCTCACTTACTAATGTAAACCTCACGAGTAACCAAGCTGTTGGAGGAACCGGAGGCGCTGGAGGAAATGGAATCGTTACAGGCGGCGGCGGCGGGGCAGGAGGATTTGGTGGCGGAAACGGCGGAAGTGTAGCCGATCAAGCAGGATGCGGCGGCGGCGGCGGATTTCCCGGAGGCGGAGCAGGAGGAAGCGGGAGCGATCCTTCTACTAATGGAGGAAATGCAGCCAATCTTGGAAATGCTGTTATCGGCGGCGGCGGCGGTGGTGGCGGTGGATCACCCTCAAGTTTTATCACAATTCAAGGAGGAACAGGAGCTCCTCCGGGGACGATTAATAATGGAGGAAATGGAGGCGACCCTAATAATAACATTCCTGCAGGGAATGGAATGGGACTTGGCGGCGGCGGCGGCGCTAGCTTTAGTATACCTACTTCCACCGGAGGAAATGGCGGACCGCTGGGCGGCGGCGGCGGCGGTGGCAATAATAATCAATGCGCCAATGGAGGGAATGGAGGATTTGGTGGTGGAGGCGGCGGCGGCGGAACTCAACAAGTTGGCGCTGGAGGAAATGGTGGTGCTGGCGGTATAGGCGGCGGTGGCGGCGGCGCAGGTGTAGGACCTCCTAATGGAACTCCCGGCGTTTCGCTCTTTGGAGGAGGAACTGGAGGCACTGCCATTGACACATCTGCCAACACAGGAAATAGCGGCGGCGGCGGCGGTGGAGCAGCTTTTGGCGGTGCAGTGTTCATTCACAATACGGCAAAATTAACGCTCGCAAGTGATTTCACCGTGGCAGGAAGTTTGTTGACAGGAGGAACTGGAGGTGCTGCAGGAGGCCCGGGCGCAGGAGCAGGAGGAACTGGAGGAACATTTGGCCTAGATTTCTTCCTTGCACCAGGAGGCAGGCTTAATAATCCACAATTAATTTTTAACCTACCAAGTCCTCTTACTTTAACCAATCCTATTCAATCCGATCCTAATCCATCCGATAACGGCTCAGTCGGTGGAGGCATTGACCTGCAGAGCAGCAGTTTGACGCTTAGTGGCGCCAATACTATTCAGGTAGCCCAAATCAGCAACTTAGGAACTACTTTAGCTTTGGCCCCTGGTGCCACGCTCCCTTCTACATCGTTTCTCAACATTATCAATGCAGGTGGGATATTCGATTTCTCGATGGCAGGAAGCAACGCAACGTTTGCTATGGTGTCAGGATCAGCTGGGACTATTACGATGGGAGCCAACAGTTTGACGGTTGCCATGCCTCTGCGGACTCCTCTTGGATCATCCTATAACGGGATCATCACAGGATCAGGTTCTGTCACCGTATCAGGAAATAATACATGGGGGCTAGGCGGAGCCAACATGTACACCGGTGGAACGATCATCAACACCGGCGCTACGCTCCAGATACAGGGAACGGGATCTATTATTGATAATCTCAACATCGCCGGCGGAACTTTTGACATGAGCATGGCAACGAATCCCCAAACACTTGCCAACTTAACCGGTACAGGAAACCTAATACTAGGAGACCACTCGTTAACTCTGATCCCCACAAGCGGCAGTCTTTTTTCTGGTGTTATCAGCGGCAGCAACACTTCTACATTGGTGATGAACGCGGCGCAGACTGAGAC
>CAZBCR010000046.1:4268-7864 GCA_964490565.1 uncultured bacterium | reverse complement strand
TTGGCATTGCAGGAGATGGAAGCCTAGGACTGGCAGGCACACCGGTTACGTTCATTGGATCTGGTGTTAATCTCCCCACTTTGCAATTAAACGGCCCCGTTACAACAGCGAGAACTTTTAATTTTTCTCAAAGCCCTTCGCTAGCTGTCATCAATCTTCAAGCGAATAACCTGACATTTACAGCAGGAGGAACTACAGGCCCAGGACTGCTAGATATCGGCGGAACCGGCGCGTTTCAATTGGGAGGAACATCGACTCTTGCTCATACGGGTGGAACGGTGATTTCAGGAGCAACGCTTGCCGTGATCAATACAGGAACTGCTTTAGGAGATATCGATATTAATAGTGGGGCTTTTGATATTAGCGCTGCAGCGAATGCGCAAACGATCGGAAATTTATTCGGAACTGGCGGCCAGTTAACTTTAGGTTCTCAGACTCTGACTCTAGTTCCTTCGATGGATAGTACTTTTGCAGGTACAATCAGCGGGATGGCGCCTTCTCGATTAATTATGAACGCACCCTTCAAGCTGACACTGACGGGCAATAGTCCTATGATGGCAGGAACAGTTGAGATCGCCAAGGGAACCGTTGCTGTGCAAAACTGCATTATTCCAGCGACTTTTCAAGTCGATACAAATGGAACTTTGAAAGGCAACGGAACCGTTGGCGATATCAATAACAGTGGAATTGTCGCTCCAGGACTTTCTATCGGAACTTTGCACGCTGGCAACTATACCGAAATGGGAACGTTGCAAATTGAAGTCAATGATCTCGGTCAGTCTTCTTCAGTCGCTCTGACGGGAAACCTGACCATCAGCCCAGGAACAACGCTGACCTTGCTACCAGATCCAGGTGTATATACCAATCCTGTGACTTATACTGTGGCGACTTTTCCGACTGGGACAGTCACAGGAACCTACTCAACTGTTAAAGCAAACCTCTTTAACCGATTCACAGCTCAGGCAGTCTATAATGCTAATAATGTCCAAGTCATCTTTGTCACTAACTCGTTTAATACCATTGTCTCTAGTTCGGCTGTTGCTTCATGTATCGAAACGATTTCAAAGGGCCGAGGAACAGATGGAACTCGCATTGTCAATATTCTGGAAGCTTTGAGCAATGACATTCCCCTGCTAACCAAGTCTCTTCAGCAATTAGAACCTACGCAATTTGGCGCTCTGGCTTTAGCTCAGGACAATAACGACATTTTAATCCGTTCTGCGTTGACTCAAAGATTTCAACAGCGCTGCAAAAAAGAGTCCTATGTCATGGTGGATGAAGAAGGGATGGAAATAGCGCCTGCACCAGAGACGCCCGTCCGAAAAGGCTCGATTTGGTTTGAGCCTCTAGGTAAATACGCTGACCAAGATCATCTACAAGAAAATATCGGCTACCGTCAAATGACAGGCGGCGCTCTTGCTGGCGGCGACTATCAAATCGATGATAATTTTCATTGCGGCGCTGCTCTAGGATATACCTTTACTGATCTGCATTGGAAAGAATCTGCAGGTAAAGCCAATATCAACAACTATTATTTCGCTCTTTATGGGACATGGTTTAATGAGCGGGCATTTCTTGATATCACGGGCATTGCTGGTGATAACAATTATCAAGCTGAGAGGAAAATTAAATTCCCGGGTGTTGAGCGCATCGCTCAGAACACGCATGGCGGCTATCAGTTAGGCGGGTCATTAGGAACGGGTCTATTCTTCACACCAGGAAGGTTTCAGGTCACACCTTTTGCAAGAGCAGACTTTGTCTTCGTGCATCAAAACAGTTTCAAAGAGCACGGAGCCAGAAGCCTTGACCTTAAAATAGAAGAAACAAATTCACGCTATGTCAGATCCGATGCGGGTATCAAAATCGCTTATTGCCGCAATTATGAGTCTGTCAGCTTTGCCCCTTATATCAAAGCCAGCTGGATCTATGAGAAACAGCTCGATAGCGCGCAGATCACTTCCAGTTTTATCGGCACCTCGTGCAACTTTTCAGTCCATGGAATGCATCCTACTAGAAGCCTCATAGCGCCTAGCATCGGATTGACTGTGCTCGCCTGCCGAGATACTTTTTCCTTTGAGCTGCATGACGATGCAGAAATCGGCAACCATTACTGGGAAAACAGAGCCTATATCAATTTCAGTTATCGATTCTAGTTCTTGACGAAGAGTTCACTGTTATCTATACCTGTAGATAATATTTAAATTCGTTGGAGAGATCATGTCTTGGAAAAACCTGCTCACGACAGTTGCCTGTTTTACTTCCTGTGCGACATTGCATTCCGTACCCGTCGGTAATGGGAATGATTTGAATATGAATCTGAAGGCAGGAACTTCCCTCATTACTTTCTCGGGCAACATCGATTTAACTGCTCCCGTACTGACAGAGCCGCTTTTATTTCCGATGGGCTCGACGACTGATTTTGCACCCAATGCCAATGCTATGACAATCGATGGCATGGGCAATTCACTGAATGGTGGTTCTGCTTTTCGGGGCTTCTTCGCCCTTGGCACCGGAACTCTTGTCATTCAAAACATGACCCTTCTCAATTGCAAAGCTCAAGGCGGCGCTGGCGGTGTCAACGGCGGTGGCGGCCTCGGCGCTGGCGGCGCTTTATATGTTGGTCCCGGAACAAATGTCACCCTAAACAATTTCAGTATACAAAGTTGTAATGCAACTGGAGGAGCTGGCGGTACTGTCGCTCTTATTGGAGGCGGCGGAGGCGGCGGTGGACTCACCGGTGCTGGAGGAAATCCTGTAAATGGTCAAGGCGGCGGCGGCGGTGGAGGTTTTGCCTATCCAGGAGGAACTGGAGCGGGCCTGATCGGGACCGGCGGCGGCGGCGGTGGAACAGGGAGTGCTGGATTAGATGGCTCCTTAGGAGGCACTGGAGGTTCAAACTTTACCCCCACAGGCGGCGGTAGTGGTGGAACAGTAGGATTTTGCACCCCGGGTGCCGGCGGTGGTCCTGGGGGCAGCCCTGTTACCGGAGGAACCGGCGGAGGCGGTGGTGGTGGCAATCCCTGTGATGGCTCAGGAGGTGCTGGCGGTTTTGGCAACACAGGCGGCGGCGGCGGAGGCAGTGGTGGAACCAACGATGGCGCTGGCATTACCGCACCTCCTGGAGGCAATGGCAACAAATACAGCGGCGGTGGTGGCGGCGGTCAGTCAACAGGCGTAGTTTTCCTTAACTCTGATACAGGCGGTGCTGGCGGCCTCGGCGGCTTCGGGGCCGGCGGCGGCGGTGGCGGACTTGGTGGAATAACCACGAGCGCAAGCGGCGGCGGTGTCGGCGGCGCGGGCGGCAATGGCGGCTTTGGAGCCGGCGGCGGCGGCGGCGGTAAAGCCCAGAATAGTGGAAGCGGCTCATGTACAGGCGGCGGCGGCGGCTCAAGCGGCGGATTCGGCGGAGCGGGCGGCACTGGCAGCTGCGCTAGCGCTGGCGCGGGCGGAAATGGCGCTAGCTTCGGCGGCGGTATTTTTATGGAAGCGGGAGGAACCCTCACACTGAGCGGCAGCGCAGCCTTTTCAGGGAACAATCTTGTAGGACTAGGGGGCGCCACGCAGCGTGGAATCGACATCTTTATGATGAATGGATC
>CAZBCR010000046.1:0-4168 GCA_964490565.1 uncultured bacterium | reverse complement strand
AGCAGGAGCTACTTGCACCCTATCCGGCCTCATTAGCGGAGGAGCATCGAGTACGTTAACAAAATTGGGAGCAGGCACTCTAACCCTGAACGGAACAACTCCGAACACCTACGGCGGTCTAACAACTGTTAATGACGGACTTATGAATCTTAGTTCCACAGGAGATGCCATCGTCGGCAATATGCTGCTCAATGGCGGGATCCTGCAGCTTTTAGCAAACGGCCAGACATCCAATACCGCCATTATGACGATTGCCGGCGGGACTTTTGCCATGGGAAATTTCACCACAACTCTTGAAAGCCTGACATTCAATTCAGGAGCGGTCACGCAAGGGGTAGCAGCAACGTTGACTCTTTCCAATGCGGGTCCAGCAACAGCCCTTTTTATGCAAGGCGGCACAACCATCCCAGGTCCTGTGACTTTTTCCGGGAGCGGGACCTTTCTTCTTACCGGCACTACCGGTACTGCCACTTTAAGCGGCAGCCCTATTAATTTAGGCGGAGGCAATGTCACCTTGAATACAGGGGCATCGACGGCAGCCGTTATGGACATTTCCGGTGCTCTTAGTAACGGAAGCGCCACTTTAACAGGATCCGGCACGCTTCAATTTCCAAATCCTGAGACGATCGATAGTTTCACGTTTAATTCAGGAACTCTCGTGCAAGGAGCAGGAGCAATTCTGACTCTCACAGATCCAGTTACAGCCCTCACGATGCAAGGCGGCACGACCATCCCAGGATCTGTCACTCTTTCAGGCAGCGGATCTGTCGTTTTCACCGGCGCTAGTGGAACTGCAACAATCAACGGCACTGTCGATAATACGGGAGGAAATCCTGTGACTTGGAATATCGCGGATGGATCTGCTGTTATTGACATGCAAGTCTCAGGACCCATCATTGGCAATGGAGGGCTTACTAAAACAGGCGCCGGACTGCTCAACTTAACAGGAGCCAGCTTGTACGTAGGACCGACAGCAGTTAATGCTGGAGTTCTTGCTGTCAATGGATCGATCATTTCAAATACAACCGTTGCTTTAGGTGCAACACTCCAAGGGACCGGCACGGTTGGCGGTACTGTTGATGTCTCAGGAACACTGTCTCCTGGAAATAGCATTGGAACTTTGACAGTCGGCAGTACGACCATGTTGTCCACTTCAACCTATTTAAATGAAATCACTCCAACGAGCACAGATCTCTTAATGGTCAATGGAACTTTCACGATCGATCCCGGCGCAACGTTTGCATTGTCTCCGGCAATGGCCTTTTATGATCCTGACAGCATTTATAAAGTGATCCAGACAACAAATGGCGTCTCGGGTAAGTTTACTAATTTCACTACAACTTTCCCCTTCATGGGACAGCTTTTCTATACAACGAATGCAGTGTTTCTTGAGGTAAATCTAGGCACGTTCGGCGGAGTGCTCCCCAAAGGAAATTGTCATCAAGTGGCGGTAGCTCTCGATAATATTTTCGCCGGCGGCAATCCTATGAATCCAATATTCGTATCCCTGCTTGGGATACCGCTGGATCAGCTTTGCAATACCGTTAATCAACTGCAGCCGTCGCTTTTTAAAGGAATGGCAATTGTTCAGCAAAACAATATTCTGGCAGTGAACAACGCTTTAGAATATCGGTTCCAAAACGTTCTCGACGACATGTATTGCAGCCGGACAGTTGACAGCAACGGAACTTTGGAGCGGCAAGAATGCAGGCCTGACGAAGAATTCTTCCATATCTGGGTTGATGGGTTTGGAGATTTTTCAAATCAAAAAAACAACCATTACGCTAATAGCCCGCAAATCGGCTATCACAACACAACAGGCGGAGTTGTGGAAGGTTTTGATTTCCACTTTGCCGACTACTACTATGTTGGAGCGCTTGCAGCAGCCACCCGCTCTCATATCCATTGGAATAGCCATAAAGGGAAAGGCCGCATCACCAGCAGCTACGGAGGCCTATACGCATCGGCGATTGGAACTCTCTATTACGTGAACACCTCTGCCATGTGGTCGTGGAACCATTACGATGCCCATAGAAACATCATCTATCCTGGAACCAATCGAAGAGCCCATAACAAGCACGATGGAAATCAATTTTTTGCCCACCTAGACACAGGATTAAACTTCCGCGTTGGCAATTTTACCCTGCGTCCCTTCGACAAAGTGGATTATATCACACAGCAAGAGCACCAATATAAAGAGCATGGGGCAGGAGCGTTCAATCTAGCCATTTTAGGCAACAGGCTAAGAATGGTCCGCAATGAACTGGGGCTGAATTTTGCAAGATGCGTCTGTTTAGAAAACGGAACTTTCACAGTCGATGGAAAATTAAGCTGGATTTATGAGGCACGGTTAAAAGGCAGAAAAACAACCAGCCGCTTCCAAGGAACGACTCCTCATTTCACCGTTATCAGCTTCTACAAGAGCCGCAGCTTATTCTCCCCGGGGCTTACTGTGTCGTATAAGAACGATCTGTATGATATTACAGCGTATTACGATGGTGAATTTACCTCAAAATATTGGGATCAAACCGTTGGCCTTCAGCTAGGTTTTGATTTCTAATAGTATTAAATTTTTTAATCATTTCTTTTGCTATCTCTCCCTGGGATCTGGTATATTTTCCCCCGTAATGCGATCTATCGCTCGTACCGGTAAAATAAAGAATTTTTGGCTAACCTTGGCCCTCCATCCTCGATGGAGATCAAAGACTTGCCAAAAATACGGTCCGAGAGAAGTCTCATTCTAACCCTATAAAAGAGGAACTATGAATAAAAATTCTCGTACTATTTCTATTGCCGGACGCGATCTCATTTTTGAAACCGGTAAACTTGCCCGCTTAGCCGGAGGCTCTGTAACGCTCCGCTCGGGAGACACGATCTTACTCGCAACCGCTTGCCGCGGTGCTGTCCCTTCTGCTGAGACAGATTTTCTTCCCTTAAGAATCGATTACGTCGAAAAATTCTCTGCGACAGGAAAAACTCTTGGTGGATTCATCAAACGCGAAGGCAAACCAACTGAGCGTGAAATTCTTACTTGCCGCTTGATTGATAGACCTCTCCGTCCGATGTTTGATGACGGCTATTTCCACGAATTGCAAGTCTTGACCTATGTTATCTCCTACGATGGAGTTCACTCTCCTGATCCTTTAGCAATCTGCGCAGCTTCTGCTGCTCTGGTTCTTTCTGACATTCCTCTAATTAAGCCAGTCGCTGGTGTAAGAGTCGGTTTGATCGACGGAAAATTCGTTGTCAACCCAACACTCCAAGAGATGGAAAAATCAACACTCGATCTGATGCTCGCAGGAACAGAAGATGCGATTTTGATGATTGAAGGATATGCCGACTTCCTGACAGAAGAGCAAATCCTCGAAGCCGTTGAAGAAGGCCATACTGCGATTAAAATCATCTGCCAAGCTCTATTAGAGTGGCAAAAAGTTGTCGGTAAACCAAAAGTACGCTCTGATCTCCGCGTGCCTCCTAAAGAGCTCATCGATGCAATGGACAAATTCATTGCTGCAGACTTGAAAGCTGCATTCCGAACCAAAGCAAAACAAGATAGAAATAATGCTTTGGATACTATTGAAGAGAAAGTCAATAAAGAGTTCCTACCTGAAGGGAAAGAGCATTCTCACTTGAAAGCCAACGTTCAAATGGCGTTTAAAAAGCTCCAAGCTCAATACATGCGTCAAATGATCTTGGATGAAAAAGTCCGAGCTGACGGCCGTGCAACTGATCAAATCCGTCCGATTGCTTGCGAAACAGGCCTGCTGCCCCGTACCCACGGAAGCGCCCTTTTCACACGCGGAGAGACACAAGCTCTTGCCGTTTGTACTCTCGGTGGAGAGACAATGGCCCAGCGTTACGAAGACCTCAACGGCGACAAATACCGCCGTTTCTACCTCCAATACTTCTTCCCTCCGTTTTCTGTCGGCGAAGTCGGTAGAATGGGCGCTCCGGGACGCAGAGAAATCGGCCATGGAAAACTCGCTGAGCTTTCCCTGACTGCAATTCTTCCTGCACAAGAAGACTTCCCTTACGTCATCCGTCTAGAATCTAATATCCTTGAGTCAAACGGCTCTTCTTCGATGGCTTCGGTCTGCGGAGGATGCCTTGCTCTGATGGATGCCGGCGTTCCAATTAAACGGCCTGTTGCCGGTATCGCGATGGGACT
>CAZBCR010000045.1:4305-10540 GCA_964490565.1 uncultured bacterium | reverse complement strand
TCACAACAAGCATGACACAAACGATTGTTATCGGTAATAAAACTGTTGGAAACAGTTCATCCATGAGCTCAACGAATCAAGGAGACAGTGTAAGGATGGTTTGCACTGTAGCAAACACACGCTGGAGCGTTCTATCAGAAATTGGAACAATTACAATCCCTTAATTAAATAATTAAAAACTAAAACAAGCGTTTAAATATGACATTTTTTACAAATGCTACAGATAACTTAAATTTATCGGCTCCTGGAGTAGTAGTATATACTTCTTTAACAGGGGTATTTAGTACTCAAACTGCGCTTTCCATCTCGAATGGCGGGACCGGAAATAGCGGACCGTACACGGACGATGGGGTCATTTACTATGACAATACTTCAATGCAATTTGCTTCTACAAGTGCGGGGTTACTGGGACAGGTTCTCGTTAGTCAAGGTAACTCAGGAACCCCTCCTTCATTTCAATCAATTACGGGAAGTGGTGGAATTTCCGTTATTTCGATGGGTGGCACAATCACAATTTCAGGATCTGGCTTTGCATCGAGCTTTATGGGTAACAGCGGAACGGCTGCTCCAGTGGCTGGACTTCTCAATATCATCGGCTTTGGTCCGCTTACAACTTCTGCCGCTGGCAACACGGTAACGATTTCTGCGCCAGGTCTCGCATCGACTTATACGGCAAACGCAGGATCGGCGGCCCCATCAGGCGGGAATTTAAACATTTTTGGCGGGAGCGGAATTACGACTTCCGGAGTTGGTAGCACCATTACAATTTCAGGATCTGGCTTTGCATCGAGCTTTATGGGTAACAGCGGAACGGCTACTCCAGTGGGTGGACTTATCAATATCATCGGCATTTTTGGCGGTCCGCTTACAACTTCTGCCTCTGGCAACACGGTAACGATTTCTGCGCCAGGTCTCGCATCGACTTATACGGCAGACGCAGGATCGGCAGCCCCATCAGGAGCGAATTTAAACGTTTTTGGCGGGACCGGAATTACGACCTCCGGAGCTGGATCAACGATTACCATTAATTCTGTTGGCGGAGGCCTAAAATGGGTTCTGGCAACATCTAATATGACAATGTTAGTGAATACTGGATATGTTGCACACAGCGTGTCCCAGATCGCGTTAGCGCTACCGACAGTGGCAGCTTTTGGCTCCGTTATACGAGTCGTTGGAGATGGAACAAATCCAACTAACCCATGGATAATTAGCCAGAGTGGCGGGCAACAAATCCTGTTCGGAAACCTAAGCACAACGCTAGGAGCTGGCGGCAGCTTAGCAGCCACAAATGGGCGAGATTGTGTCGAGCTCTTGTGCGTCGTAGCAAATAGCACATTCCTCGTCCTGTCCTCTATTGGCAATATCACAGTAACGTAACAATTTTGGATGTCCAACCGTTGGACATCTCGATTATCTAGTCTCTGACGATCAAACAATACGCCAGCGCAAGGCTGGCGGCTTTATCTAAATACCAATCGACAGAGTCACGCTCTCTTCTTGCTGTTAAAATTAAGTTATTTACGATAAATAAAAAAAATAAAAAAAGCTTTTTATTGACAGATCAAAAAATGTTTACTAAGTATGCAAATAGACAGGAAAGCACACAAAAGATCGCATTTGCTATGAAAACAATCGAAAAGAAAAGAATTGCCTCGATAAAAGTAAAAAGAAAGGCGCTTACTGTGCAAGAAGTCGCCGACATGTTGGCAGTGACCCCTTTGACAATCCGCCGCGCTATTAAAAATGGGAAATTCAAGGCTATGCGAATAGCTGCTAACGGGAGATATCGCATCGCTGTGAAAGAACTCGATGAATTTATAAGAAAAAACTCAAGGTAAGTACATGAAATTTCATCACCTTACACTTTTAGCTCTGACGATTGCTAGTTGCAGCAATAGTGCAGAAACTAAAAGTATGTCTTGGAAAAGAAATAGGCAATCGCCAAAGACTGTAAATCATCAGCCGAGCAACCGCTGCCCAAGCTATGGACAGTGCTATGGACAGTTCGGCATCGCTGCCGAGTTTCTCTACTTTAAGGCAATCGAAGATGAATTGAAGTATGCTCAATGGACTCCACAAGCCCCCAGCTACAACCCAACTTCATACCCGTTGGATCAGCATTTTAGCTTTTCTCCAGGAAGCAGGGTTTGGCTTACCTATTCTTTGCCTACAAAACAAGAGATACGCCTGAATTGGATGTACTACCATTCTGATCCAAGAAGCCTGAGCAAGGATAGTACTGATTTCAGCATCCTAGCCGTTCTGGCATTGCCTACCTATGGGATCACGCAAAACCAGCTTGTTAACCATGTACATGGGCGTTGGGCGCTGAACATAAATGCCTTTGATTTGGACGTTAAACTTCCTCTGCATTTGAGGAAAAGCTTTACGCTTTCTCCATCAGGCGGTATTAAGCTAGGTTTTGTCAACCAACATATTAGCGTATCTTACTCTGATTTTAACACGTCCTTGCAACCTCTTGCCAACACGCCACAACATATAAAAGGAAAGAACAATATGTGGGGGCTTGGGCCTATGGTCGGGCTTGAGGGTAAATTTCACCTCCCTTGCCAATTTGGGATATTTTTCTATGGTGGAGTCGCTGGTCTAGCTGGACGGTTCACATTGAGGACAACCTATACTAACTTTTTGCTTGCCCCTCCTAGTGCAAGCTTAACGCTCAAAGAACACCAATGGCGAGTCTCTGTTGTGGAACAATTGACAGCAGGTTTGGACAAAATATGGACTTTCTGCACCTGCAGAGCAAATAATAAAAAAATCGATTTCGAAATTGCGGCTGGATGGGAAGTTCAAGTATGGACAAGACAATTTCGGTTGAACCTGTTTGACAGTTTTGTTGAGCCTGCGGAAGGAGCCGATCTGACGCTATACGGTCCATTTGCAAGAGCTGCTATTTACTTCTGAAATAATCTCCGAAGGTGAGAGGGTCATTGTGACTCTCTCGCGATTTGATGCCCCTCTAGACGTTTCTTTCTTGTAAAGCACCATATCTCATTGAGAGCCGCTCCGAAGGCGGCAGGCGAAAGGCGGGGAAATAACCTAACTCCGTTTTTTCAGTAACTCTTTGAATATCAAAGAAAGTACATGGGAATGTATGCGAGAGTGGCAGGAATCCTTCACACATTACTTAGCAGTTCGCTAAAGAAGCACAGAGGAACCGCCGTGCGATCCAGCGATTCGTAAAAATTGCTTGCCTTCCAGTACCCTCCAATTTTCGCGTAACAATTGGTCATTTCTGTGCCTACAAGAGTGTGAGGCGGCGCAGCAACTAAGTATGGTGCGGTTATGACACCATATTAACGCCAAAAAGACATCAATAGATCACCTTATTTGTACCATTTTGGTGATTAGCTAACATTTTTAGGCAGCGTTTGTTGCGTTTGAAAACACAAAACGTTTTTTACTTGATAGAATTTGATATGGTTTTATATTTTGAAGTAAAGCGAAGGGCTCCCTTTCGGAGCCCCACATATGAATCAGGTAACGGGAAGTTGGTAGCTTCGTCCGTACCTAAGATAATTCATAGCAAACGACCACAATATTTCGCAATTTTTGTGTTCGAATTGCTAATTTTGGGGCACTCGACTTGGAGCCTCCCTTAAATGGAGGTAACCTTGTCCGCACTTAGCGCTGAAAACTTGCAGCTATTTCTAAGTTCTCTTCCGGAATTTCTCCTATCTATCGATTTGCTTATAGAAAAAGCTAATCATACTAACGTTAATAATCTAAGGAACAAAGAAAATGACTGCGACACTAAATGAAAATTCCGCTGAGCTGGAAGTTCCTGCAAAGCAATATTCTACAGAACTAAGAGATAGCTCTAGCAAAAAAAATGGCTTTTATCAAGGAAAACTCACAGATTTTCCTCTTCCAAATTCCATTCTTGTGCGCACAAAAACAACAACAGCAAAGAATCAAATAAAAGCGATCAAAGTGTCTAATGGAAAAGACCTTGGATTCATGTGGAGGGGAGGAAAATGGGATAAAATAACAAAAAAGTTCGAATTTCCAGATCTCGCATTCTACTCCGTACCAATTGAAAAGAGGCAGGATCTGTCACTCGCTATTAAAAATCTTGAAATCCCTGGAAATGAATTAGATCTGGAAAACCGTTTTTTCCCTGTCATGGAAAGACAAAAAAAACACGTTAGAGAAGCTCTTCGGATGCAGGCCGATGGAATTCGTTTTGAACAAGCGGCACAAAAGCTGAAGTCCGGTTACGAAAAAGAAATTGCAATTGCAAGGCGCTTGAAAGAGGACGGAACTCTAGCAGAAAAAGAATACGAAGACCGTGTCTTGGAAATCGACGAATGTTACAAAAAGACGGGGCAGGCACTTTGCGACGAGGCAAACCGGAATTACCGTGCTGCAGACACTACATATGAAGCCGGAGAGCACCAAGAAGCTACCGAATCTGCGCTTGCTCCATTTAGCCTCTCAGAGATCAAAAAAGCCATCATAGACGAAGAAGTGGGAGATGCTAGCCTCTTTAAAAAGCTGGCGGACGGGAATTTCCTGTTCTATCCGGATGAAAAGGCATTTTATCGCTGGAACGGAACTAGATGGAGCAAAGATATAGAGTTCGATCGCAAAAAACTTCTTATAAAGATTGCAGAACTGTATGAAACAGCAGCAAATTTTATATCTGGTTCAAATGATAAATTAGAAGAAGCCTTTCGTAAGCGTGCTAAATCTTTAAAAACAGTGCGACGCCAGAATCCAGTGTTAGAGATGGCCCAAATCGGGCGATATGGTCGAGACGGACTGGTATTCCCTGGAGACTGGGATAATTCACCAGGTAAAATCCCTTGTTCGAACGGCTTGATCGACATTAAAAATGGCGAATTGCTGAAACCGGATCGCAATCATTTCATTCGGAAATCCTCTTCAGTTCAGTATGATCCAGACGCTTCTTTCGATGAATTTCATTCTTTTGTTTTAGAGATCATGAATGGTCTTGAGGAAAGGGCCGCTTTCCTTCGCCGATTCTTTGGATATGCAAGTCTTGGGAATCCAATAGAGGACAGGCTTCTTTTTCTATGGGGAGAACATGGCAGAAATGGGAAGGGAACATTGGTTCGGTGCATTTGCTCCGTATTAGGGGATCTGGCCAGAACGTTTTCTCCAGAGCTTGTTTTACTGCAAAGAAATCCTCCTTCATCATCTATGCCGAGGCCAGACTTGATCAATTTAAAAGGAACTCGAATTGCCATGTTCTCAGAAATTAACAAGGGACGCGAGATCGATTCGGCGATCCTAAAAAATTTGACAGGCAGAGACACAATTGCGGCCCGTTCGCTATTCAGCAACGACATCAAAAATTTTACCCCAACTCATACCATTATTCTTCAGGCAAACCACAAGCCAAAAGCACCTTCCGAAGACATTGCCCTCTGGCGCCGTTTTATTCTTGTTCCGTTCGATTGCACTTTTATTGACGAACCCGATCCAAACAAACCGCACGAGAAAAAAGTGGATCGCTCTTTAGAAGAACGCCTTCTAAAAAATCCATCCGGGATTCTTCGCTGGCTTCTAGATGGAGCAGCAGATTACCAGAAACAGGGGCTAGCCATTCCTCAGGATATATCAGCAGCTACCGAAGCATATCGTCAGGAAAATGACGGAATCGGTTCCTTTATCAGAGAGCATTGCGTCATCGATAAAACACTGTCCATTAAACGTAGCGAAATCACAAAGGCAATCCAAGACTATTGCGTTGATAACAAGTTTGAGTGTCCTTCCAGAAACGAAATTTGCGACCATCTGCGAGATCTTGGTTTCAAAGAGGAACGGGACAGGACTGGCGGTTGGTGGAAAGGCCTTTCAATTCAAAGAGACTCCAAAGACTCTGGTTAAATCCATTTTACTCACTCTGTGACGAAACTCAGTGACCAAATTGACGAAACTATGACCAAAATTTTTTAGTTTCGTCACGATATTTTTCCATAGGTGAAATTTATCTTTTATGACCAAAGTGACTAAATTTTCACAAATAATTGATGAATAAAAAAATGGATAAGAAAAAATAGGCAAAGAAAAGAGATGTAAAAAATGTGAGAAGATACAAAAAGGGGAGTTTCGTCACTTTCGTCATTATTTTCAGAAAAATTACATTTAATCCCATTGATTTTAAGTTACTTAAAAACAGTGACCAAACTTGTGACCAAATTTGAGTTTCGTCACAAAGTTTCGTCACAAAGAGTGTGAATTAAGA
>CAZBCR010000045.1:0-4205 GCA_964490565.1 uncultured bacterium | reverse complement strand
TTTTCACAGGACCTGTTTACAGCTTCAATAATCCATTGATTTCTACTTACATTCCCAACACGACTTTTTCTAGAGTCATCGATCTTTTTAATTAACTTTAATGGAATTCGAAGGGTAAATCTTACCTCTTCCTCTTCTTGTTTTTCTTGTACTTGATCCGAGATGATATCGGCTGCAGTCTTTCCGCCCCTTTCGACTACCTTTCCGATCATGTCCTCGATGTCTGTTTGCTCGTAAACTATGGATTTAGAAACCTTCTTTTTTATCACCATCTCAACGTCTCTTTGACACTATTTTTGCACCACAAAAACACCTTAACGACACCGTTCTGGTGTTTACTTTACGTCTTGAAAAAGAGACTGGCATAGCTGCCTTATCTCTGAAATCGCTTTTTTGTCCTGAATTTTAAGCTCAATCACCCCCAACCCTTCGGCCGCAGCATTAGCAAAAGCCTTTCTTTGTCCTATTGCCGTTGGAAGGTAAGTAATCCCCTCCGACTCCTTAATAATATCCGCAGCTCCTTCGTTATCGGCTCCTTGAGCATCTCCTCTATTGAGTACGGCAAACGCTTTGATTTTTGGGTTTACTGTTCGAATTTCGCTGAGCAGGCTAACCACTTTTCCTATCGTCCATACGTCTAATGACCTTGGCTGAAAAGGAGCTAGGAATATATCAGCGGCCGTTAATGCCGATCGTTGAGAGGTTGTGTCGCGGCCACCCGTGTCGATAATTACATCATCGTAGTCTTTAGCCATCTTGAGCATCTGCGTTCGAACTGAAGCTCCTAATAACGAGACTGTTGTCCAAGGAGTCGCAATACCCATCGACTCCCGGTGCTCGGCCCAGTCAGAAACGCTTCTTTGTTCATCAGCGTCGATTAGCAAAACTTTTCTTTTTCCATCTATAGCTCGAATGACGGCTAGGTTTGAGGCAATTGTTGTCTTGCCGCTTCCCCCTTTGATTCCGCCAACAACAATAATTGGCATGACAGTTCCTTTGATTTGGTGTCTGATTGACACCAAATGTGTACCACTCGCGCACCTTTTCATGCAACACCATTAAAATGGTTCGTGCAAATAAATAGGGTCGCAACCAACCGACAACGCTGAAGTGGCGATTGAGGCTGTCTTCCTCTCTATCCGACTCAAAATTCAAGGCTCTCAAAACATTCGAGTGTTTACGCAAAATCGCTGGATTCTACAGTGTGTCCACACCCAAAAATTCCCGCTAAAAATAGCAAATCTTCCTGCGCAATGCGTCATTTATAAAAAATTTTTTGAATTTTAATCCTTTCTTTTTATATTTAGAAGGATGGCAAGGGTGCCTTGCCGGTATAATTAAGGAGTAATAGCAATGCCCGTTAGAAAACTTATAGTCATAGATGAGTCAATCGATAAAGCCTTGAGCAACATATACAATGCAGCATTGAAGCTAGAAGGTCTGCAGATGTTGTCATGTGTTAACTTAGTAAAAAATGGTGTTTTAGAAGAGTCTATCGATAGTAATAAAAATAAGGAGTAAATTATGAGCAAGAGAAGACTGATTGTTCTCGATAAAGAGATGGACACAAATCTAGGCACCATCTGCAATGCAGCCTTAAAAAGCTCAGGCATGGAAGTTTTTGATGATGTCAATTCGCTTATCCGTGCAGTTACTGAAGAATGGGAATATGAAACGGATCCAGTTTTTAACGAAGATGACGAGTAATTATCAAATAATATAAAAAGTGTTTCGTATTTCACCCCCCGTTTTCCGGGGGGCTTGAATTAGGTATTTAAACTCTCTTTTCTCTTCATACTGGTGACTGGATGTCGTCAGGATCTATGATCGATCAAATTTTATCCTCGTCTTAATGAGAGTGCTGAAGCAAGGATTCGTCGACTTTTTGCTGGTGAGCTTCTGTCTTCGATTCTTCTTCGGCACTTGGCGATTCCATCTGCTTGGTTTCTAACACTATGTCTACTTGATCTTCGCTAAAAAAAGCATGGAAAGAGCACTGGGTTGGGAAAAACAGGCAACAAGAACTGATAGTTGCAATAGCGAAACACTTCGCTAGTTTTTTGCCTTTTTCATAGCGCAAATAATTTAGCATTGTCTGCTCTTTTTTGTTTTATTAAATAACGAACGTGAAAGATATATAAATTTACACCTTCTTTCCCTCTGTATACAAAGAATTCATTAATTACTCAAAAAGAATGTGTAAAATATTTACACGCAAGATTTTTCCGTTGCTAGAGCTATGCGAAGCGTAAGTTTGTATTTTTTCTGAATCGATGCGATCCGATACTCAAAGCTATTTTTCTGTGGAAAAGCAGCAGTGCAGATGGCTGCCGATGTTTCAAGCCTGGTGTATAGATCTAGAAGTTAAATATTTATACAAATTTCTTGAACCTTTAACAATTTCTTTATACAACTAAAGAAAGGGTGGCTAGCAAGCACATGATCCAAAACATCCATAATATTAAAAAAATAGAAAACGGCACCCCGGAGATGCATCTAATATGGTATCAATAAACAACTCGATTAACGACACTGTAGGCGCTTCAAATTCTGGCGCCACCAATACTCTTACCGTTCAAAACCCTAGCACAGCGGCCAACAGTCAAGCGAGCGAGCTCATTACGGTAGGCGGCACTGCTGCTGGAAATATTTGGACTCAATATACAGTTGGCAGCGCGCAAAGTTACTCCATGGGAGTAAAAAACAGCGCCTTAGCCCAAGATCTGCAAATCAACACAAACGCAAGCGGTTCTGTATCTCCTGGCTCTCTATTAAATACTCTTGCTTGGAAGATGTCGTCCGCTGGCGTAAGAAATATGCGCTTGCAGCCTAGCTTTTATGTTTCCCAACACAACTCGGCTGCCGGTGCTATTGGAGGCACGGCGGCTACCACCCCAGAGCCTGCCTACGTATTGTTCGGTTCTAAAGGTGGTGGGAGCGCAAATACGCCGATCCAGCAAGGAAACAGTTTTACACAGATGAGTGTCCTTGTGAATGGATACGTTAGTCCATTCCTGAATGCCGGAGTTTTTACGACGCCTGTGGATGGATTTTATTATTTCGCTGCTGGAGTGTATCAGTCGCCAAACGTGACAACCAATCTTGTGCAGGGGAACCGGGGAACCTTACGAATTATAACAAATCCAGGAACTGGGAGCGGCGAACAAAGCGTAGCAGGCACCTATGTTTCAAACCTTGCGACCAGCTCTGACGCGAGATTTTTGAACAATGGGGGACTTATTCTCAACACGAGCGTGCTTATTTTTCTGATCGCTAACACACAGGTGATTGCTATGACGACGAATGACGGTACAGGTGGCTTAAATATCAACGTAGTTGGAACTGTCGCTGCACCAGATCAACCTTACACATTTTTTTCAGGATGTTTATTGTTCTGATTATTAATTTAATATAAAAATAAAACAAAACGTATAATAAATTATAGCAATATGGCATCTACAAACAATTCTATCAACAATACAGTTGGAGCGTCGAATGCAGGCGCTACCAATACGCTCACTGTTACAAACAGCGACAACACCTCTGGCAGCCAGGCAAAAGAACTTCTGACTGTAGGCGACACGACTTCAGGAAATGTTTGGAAACAATACACGGTCGGGGCAGCGCAAAGCTATTCCATGGGGATCAACAATGCAGCCTCGCAAGCCTTGCAAATCAACTCAAGCTCTAGCGGCTCTGTATCCCCAGGGTCAGGCAATCTGATTTGGCAAATGATCTCCAACGGGACGCGAAATATTCCCAAACAACCGGCTTTTTACGCTTATCAAGCGAATACCGCAGTGAATGCCGTAGGAGGCAGCTCCACGCCTGGCGGGGTTTATGTTCTTCTGCGCGCTAAAAACGGTACAGGGAGCGGAACTCTCGTCTATGATGGGGGATCCAATTTCAACATATCGACTGGGACATTCACATGCCCTGTGGATGGATTTTATTTGTTTGTAGCTGGGGCTTATCAAGCAGCCACAGCAGCTGGAGGCATGGCTGTAGGTCAGGATACTTATGTGAACCTGACCATCGTCACAAACCGCGTCACACCAAGTCAGGATAATCCTGGTGGCACGTACTTGTCCAACCAAGTCTCTAGCACAGATCCTCGTTTTATTTATGGAGGAAGCCCTGCAGGAGGGTGTATTCTTTCTGTTCAGTCGTTTAACTTTCTCACAGCAGGAACATTTGTAAACGCC
>CAZBCR010000044.1:0-10666 GCA_964490565.1 uncultured bacterium | reverse complement strand
CATGTTTGTATTCGACTAAGCGGCGTGCTTTTTCGATGACCATTTCAGCGACTTGGACGTCACGTTCTGGCGGCTCATCAAAGGTAGAGGATATGACTTCGCCTTTAACACTGCGGAGCATGTCTGTGACTTCTTCAGGGCGCTCACCAATCAAAAGAACAATCAGGAATACATCAGGATTGTTGGTTGTGATGGCATTGGCAATATCTTGGAGGATGACTGTTTTTCCGCACCGAGGAGGAGCAACGATCAAACCGCGCTGTCCTTTACCGACTGGGGATGCCAAGTCGAGGACGCGGGTGGTCATTTTCTCTTTGACAGTTTCCATCACGAGACGTTTTTGCGGATAGAGGGCTGTCAAGTTCTCAAAGAGAATCCTTTCACGGGCTTCTTCTGGAGGACGGTTGTTGATTTTGTCGACTTTCAGAAGAGCAAAGTATTTTTCTTTCTCTTTAGGAGATCGGATGGTTCCGTAGACGGTGTCACCTTTTTTCAGATCGAAGCGGCGGATCTGAGCTGGAGAGACGTAAATGTCTTCAGCAGAAGGTAGGTAGTTGTAGAGAGGAGAGCGGAGGAATCCGAATCCATCAGGAAGGACTTCTAAAACGCCTTCACCCACGAGAATTTCTGTTGGGTGTTCAGCTTTGGCTCGGACAATTTCAAAAACCATCTGAGATTTTGCGAGGGATCCAAGATGTTTGAGGCCCATTTCACGAGCGACGACATTGAGCTGGTCCATATTCATGCGCTGAAGATCAGCGATCATGGTAATTTGCCCCTGAGCTGGCGGCGTAGAAACATTCTGCTCTAGTTCATTCTGAGGTGCATCAGGCGTACTGTCAGATGTTAGGGGTGTAGGGTCTTCTGGTTTCATTCGTTCTCCTTAAATTAGTCTATCCAGGATCGCATCGATCGAGGATCGTAACATGTTCAGATCACCGTTATTGGTGATCACAAAATCGGCTTTTGCTGCTTTGTCTTTATCTTGTCTTTCCCAGCGCTGTTCAAATTGTCCAGCAGTAAATCTTTGCCTTGCGACTTCTTTGTCAGTGGTCACAGCAATCACAGCATCATAATATTTTTCCATGCCAGCTTCGTAGAGAAGCGGCACCTCTGCAACAAACATTTTATAAGAGGGGTTGTTCTTGACGAGGTTAAAAAGCCTGTCGATTTCTTGTTTCACTGTTGGGTGTAAAATTTGTTCTAAACTTGTTAATTTTTTGAAGTCAGAAAACACAATTTCCGAAATCTTTTTTCTATCGAGTTGATTTCCGACGACGATCTCGGGGCCTAAAAGCTCAATAACTTTCTTCCCGGTCGGCGTATTTGGAGATAACAGGCTATGCACGATTTCATCAGCATCGACCACATAAGCGCCGTACTCTTGAAGAATACGACCCACTGTCGACTTGCCCGAGGCAAGATTGCCTGTTATAGCAATTTTTCTCAAACTTAACACTCCCCCCAATTTTTTCCAATGGAAATATGGACTTCTAAAGGGACTTTGAGCTTCATAACGCCTTCCATGATAGTTTTTACTTGAGTCGACAGTTCCTGCACATGAACATCAGGGGATTCAAATAAAAGTTCATCATGGATTTGGAGCAGCATATGGCCGAGATTTCGGTGTTTCAGGAAAGAGTCGACTTGGATCATAGCGATCTTGATCAGATCGGCTGCAGTGCCCTGCAAGGGTGTATTAATCGCGAGCCTTTCAGAGGCTGCTCGCAAAATGGGGTTTTTGGAATTGATCTCAGGGATAGGCCGGTGCCGTCCAGTCATCGTGACAGCCCGTCCTGTTTTCCGGACGCCTTCTTTGCAAAATTCAAGAAACTCTTTAACTCTTTTGTACCGTGCAAAATATTTATCAATGAAAGCTGCGGCTTCACGGTATTCGATTTTTAAACCTTGAGAGAGCCCAAAGGCTTGCTGGCCATAAAGAATACCGAAGTTGACGGCTTTGGCTCTTTGGCGCATTTCTTCAGTGACATCGTTCAAAGGAACATCAAAAACTAAAGAAGCCGTATAAGCGTGGACGTCTTCGCCTTCATTAAAAGCTTTTAATAGCGTTGGGTCTTCGCTGAGGTGCGCAAGCAAGCGAAGCTCGATCTGAGAATAGTCGCCAGAGAGAAAGCTCCAGTGATTTTCTTGGGGTTTAAAAGCAGTGCGGATTTTTTTTCCAATGGGAGAGCGGATAGGAATATTTTGCAAATTAGGATCTTGGCACGAGAGTCTTCCTGTTGCAGCAACGGATTGATTAAACGTGCAATGGATTCTGCCGGTTTTAGGATTGATCTCTTCAGGGAGCGAATCGACATAGGTAGAACGGAGTTTTTCCAGAGTACGGTATTCTAAAATTCTCGAGACGATGGCGACTTCATCTTGAAGCTCTTCCAACACATCAGCGCTGGTTGAAAAACCTGTCGCTGTTTTTTTCGGAGGAGCAATCCCCATTTTTTCGAAAAGAATTTTGCTCAGCTGTTTAGGAGAGCTGACATTAAACTCTTCTCCAGCCATCAGATAAATCTCTTGTTCAAGCGCTTTAATGCTAATTGCAAGCTCGGATGACATTTTTTGGAGTATTGCGGGATCGACATAGATGCCGCGGCGCTCCATCTTGAGTAATACTGGCAAAAGAGGAAGTTCGATATCTTTCAAGATGGTCGTGAGGTCTTCATCGGAGAGTTCTTTTTCGAAGATCTCTTTCAGGCGGACGGTGTAATCGGTGTCTTGGCAGCAATAGACACAAACTTGTTCGATGGGAACTTCGCTCATCGAAATTTGTTTTTTTCCTTTTCCAATGAGTTCTTCAATGGGGATTTTCACTCTCTGAAATCTTTCCATCGTGAGCTGATCGAGATTGTGCCGCTGATTTTGCGGCGTCAGCAGATACGAAGCTAAAATAGTATCAAAACAAATCCGCGGCTGGGGAAGATTTTCATTGAGGAGCACATGTAGATCGTATTTGATGTTGTGGCCATAGAAAGAAGCAGTCGGTAAAAGATGTCCGATTTTTTCTAACACTTCTTCTCTGTTTATTGCTCCATTGAGCGGCACATACCAAGACTCTCCGGGTTTAAGAGCAAAGCCCACGCCGACAAGTTCAGCGAGCATCGGACGGATATTGGTTGTTTCAACATCGATGCAGATCTCTTTTTCTCCAGCCAGTGTCTCCATGAGCTTATCTAAAGAAGCACTGTCGTTGACTAAGTAGTAATCGGTTTTCTCGTCTTTTGCTGGAGTGACTTGAGGAGCTGGTGTGTCGAGTTCTTTGAGCAGCGAGAGGAAGTGCATCTCGTGATAAAAAGATTTCAGCAGGTCGATGTTAGGATGTTTAAGATGGAAAAAAGTCTCTTGTTTAGGGAAGTCGACTTCTTTATCGATGGTCGCAAGCCTTCTGCTAAGCAGTGCGATTTCTTTTCCTTGGCGGACGGTTTCTTGTTTTTTTGCGCCGGGGATTTTATCGGGATTTTCTAAAATCGCATCTAGCGTGCCAAATTGCTGCAGTAAAGCTGAGGCTGTTTTAGGGCCGAATCCTTCAAGGCCGGGGATATTATCAGAGGCATCTCCGACGATCGCTAAATAGTCGACCATCTGTTCTGGTGTAATGCCATAGAGCTCTTCAACTTTTTTTCTATCGACGAGAAGGTTTTCTTTATGAGGCTGGAGTAAGAAAATCTTATCATCGACAAGCTGACAGAGGTCTTTATCACTACTGCAGAGAAAAACTTCGATGTTTTGTTTCTCTGCCCAGAGAGCAATGCTGCCCATCGTGTCATCGGCTTCTACACCGGGGACCGATAAAAAAGGAATTCCAGCGATCTCGCACCAGTAGTGGGCTTTTTCTAATTGGGGAAAGAGATCTTCAGGCATGCCTGCGCGATGGCTTTTGTACTGCGCATACATTTCGGTACGCTTCTTTTTATTGTCGGGACCATCAAAGACAGCGATGATGTAATCGGGAGAAAAGTCGGAAATGAGCTTATAGATCGAGCGGACAAAACCAAAGAGAGCATTGGTGCTCTCTCCTTTGGGATTTGTCATCGGCCCGATTCCATAATAGGACCGAAAAAGAAAATTAACGGCATCAACGATGTAGAGTTGTTTCATTCTGCCTTAAGGCTGGTACAGATAAAGCAATTTTCCATTGAGTTCTGGTTTATTGGTGGGAGAGACAAGTCCGATAGACTGTAAAAATTTATGAGGAGACAGCGCTTGAGAGAAGCTGTTGAGGAAAGCGCGCGGTGGAAGCAGCTGTACCACTTGGTATTTATCATGTTCAGGTATTTGCGCAGCTTGAGTGAGAGCTGACAGGCTGCGGCTATAATCCATATCGCCATCATCGATGTAACCCAGTTCTTGGGCTTGTTTAGCAATAAAAATGTTAGCGCCATACTCATTGATCAATTTGTCTTTATCGAGTTTAGGACGTGCTGTTGTAACAATCGTCAGAAAACGTTCATACAAAACAGCCATGATTGCCTTTAAATCCTCGCCTTCATCGGGTCCCCAAGGTCTAAACGGGTTGAGCGCATCTTTATCTTTTCCTTGAGTCAGGGTCAGAGAACTGACACCCACTTTTTCCATCGTACCATAGAAGTTAAACACAGGGCCTAGTCTTACGCCGACAGAACCGATGACACTGGAAGGAGAGGCAAAAATTTTATCAGCAACACAGGCAATGTACATGCCAGCTGATGCGCACATGCCATCGACATAGGCATAAATAGGGACGTTATATTTTGTTTTATAATTGGAAAGAGTCTGGTAGATGTTCGCACAATCGTCGGAAGCTCCGCCTGGAGTGTTGATGTAGAGAAGAATTCCTTTTACACGGTTTCCTCGTAAAAAATCATCTCGCGAGTCAAGCAATAGGTTTTCAATTTTATCGCTTGTTAGGTCTCCCGCTCCGATAACACCTCTGAGGTCGATCCGCAAGATGGCTGGCGAATGTCCAGAGAGCATCGTACGATCGCCTTCTGCATCAGGCATGATGAGGGGCTCTGATTTAGGAGGAAGGTATTGAGACCCTGAAATGAAAGCCAGCCCCACCACAATTAGACCTATCCCTAAAGCAATTCCCAGCATAGTCGCTAGCGACGTGCAAAATGAACGGACAGCTCCGACAAAGATTGACTCACGTGTGAAATTCATACTTCCTTCCTATGATTTTATTATCTTATGTCCCCAAGAGATTTTGATCTAGTAGATACTTAGAGTGTATCTTTTTCTATTTCTTGGAGCGCTCTAGCTAAAAGCGGGGCATTTTCTATTTTTTTTAATGCGTTGATTTGTTCCATGGCTAAAGACGACTGACAGGCTTTTAGCCTAGCTGCTACGTACTCATCTGATTTTTTCCAAAAATTGAGCATTTCGATGTAATAAACATATAGGCTATCTAAGGCATTACCATTGCGCGGCTCTCCGATCATTGTCAAAATAATATCTGTGATCTGATCGAGTTTTGGCTCATTGTCAATAGCATTGTCGAGCAGGATTTCGATCTGAGATTCCGTAGTGCAATGACCGGGATAGTAAACATATTTCTCAGGAGGGGTTAATTCTACCAGCCGCTGAAACATCATGGGCTTGTTCTCTAGCAATTTACAGATGAGGTCGAAATTATCATGCCCCCAGAAATAAATGGAGGTTTGCAAGACCTCCATAGGGATCGTCTCTAAGGCTTTCTTTAAATACGCACTCCGAAGTTGCCGATCTGAGCTTTTGCAATGAAGTACATCCATTTCTTGGGAGTACGACCTGGGAGAGCATCTCAACTGTACTGCAGGGGGACGATCCGTTAGTAAGGGAGCTGTGAAGGCCCAGGATAAGTATCCCCAGATAACACTGCTTGAAGAGTGTAAAAAATCTGTTTTAACTGCGGGCTCTTTGGGGTCCGCATTCTCATTGGGAGACGGAGGTCTCGAAGGGGTAGCTGGAATCATCGGTTTATGTTATAATTTTAGCTAAATTTTAACCGAGAGATCGTATGAGTTCAAATTATTTTTGGCTGGTTCAAGCTCTAGCTGGTTTCCTTGGGGTTTTCGGCTTACAGTACGGCATTAAAAAATTAATTTCCATGGCCGGAAAGAAGAAAGGAGAAGGCTGGCGCCTTCGTATCGCTAAAATATTAAAGCCCCCGGTTACAGCGCTGCTTTGGGCCCTTTACGCTGTCTATTTGATTAAAGTCTGTGGGAAGCATTTCGATTTCGGCTCTGGGATGGACTATTTAAGCTCTGTCCGTAAGGCAGCAGTCATTGTCTGTTCTTCTTGGCTATTCTTCCGTTGGAAAAATGAGATCGAAACTACCCTTCTAGCAGATCCTAGTAAGAAAGTTGACGTTACAACGGTCCGGATGGTCGGGCGTCTGATCACCTTGGCGATCGGGCTTGTCACTTCCCTGGTTATTTTACAGACTTTTGGGGTTAATATTGCTCCCCTACTCGCTTTTGGTAGTATCGGCGCGGCTTCGATCGGTTTTGCCGGTAAAGACGTCATGGCGAACTTTTGTAGCGGTATCATGCTTCAGATAACCCGTCCGTTTGTCCGAGGGGATCAGATCCTTCTTCCAGAGAAGCACATTGAGGGACATATTGAAGACATCGGTTGGTTCCGGACATCTATTCGAGATATCGAGAAAAGAGCCGTTTATCTTCCAAATAACTACTTTTCGACCATGGTCGTGGTCAACATCACCCGGATGACCCATAAAAGACTCAAGCAGACACTCAAGCTTCCTCTGACATCGATAGAGAAGATCTCTGATGCTATCCCTCAGATCCGCGAAATGATCAGCCTGACGGAGACTATCGATAACCATTATCCTCTCCATGTGTTCTTAAAGACATTTGGCGATTATGCTTGTGAAGTGGATATTGAGGCTTATTCGACGATTACCGACAACGAGATGTTTAATAAATTCCAGCAAGCGATGCTGCTCAAGGTTCAAGCTATCTTGGCAGAGAAAGAGATTCCGTTTGCGCTTCCTACGATGTCGTGGAAGCAGACTTTTTAAATTGGAATAGCTCGATGAGGGCAAGTGCTGCAAAAACGACAAATGCTCCGTAAAGATACCCGGAAATTGGAACGCCCCATGTGAGGGCGATTAACACGACAAATTGCAATGCTGTCGTAATCTTTCCCCAGCGGATCGCCCGGAACTCATAACTTTGCCAAAGCCCTGAAAGACTCAAATAGAGCCCAAAGAGGCAGAGAGCAAAGTCTCTGGAGATCATCATCAGGCCTTGTAGAGGAAGGAGCTTCTGCTCCGACAGCAAGACACCCAGGCAAAAGAACACAAAAAACTTATCCATCGCAGGATCTAATACGGCCCCGAAACGGGTTGTTGTGTGCCATTTTCTAGCCAGGTAACCGTCAACGTAATCGGTAAGCATGGCCAAAATAATTGCAATCAGCCGAACAATGGGGCTTTCGAATAAGAACAAAAAGGCCAACGGGGCCCTGAGAAGCGATAGACTATTTGAGAGGTTAAACATGATCTTTATAAATTTTCTAGGGCTCTTTTTTTCCTTCGCTTATACCAAATCAAGCTAATTACCGTCACACTGAAAGCTAAAAAAATTAACAGGTTGACGATCTTTAGATGGCTAAAGAGAAGCTGATAATTTTGTCCTAAAACGTAGAAACAATAAAACGATACTGATGTCCATGTAAAGCAGGCAATCAGGTCCCACAAGGCGAACTTTACAAAAGAGACTCGGCTCATACCGCTCGACATGAAAATACAATTTCTGACTCCGAAGGGGATAAACCTTCCGAGGAGGAGCGTCCAAAAACCGTGTTTGCTGTAAAAACGTTGGATCTTTTCAAGTCTTTCCGGCGGCATTAGCCTCGAGAACCATTTATACCTGCAGAACCGTTTGCCCAGCAACCTGCCAAACCAGTAGGCGATAGAGGCGGACAAATAACATCCTATGAAGATCGCAAGATAAAGATGCCATGCATGATGAGGGACTGCCGTAGCAGCTAGAAATCCACCAATGACGATGAGAAAATCTGCACTCACAGGGATATTAAAGCCGGCAAGGATAAGAGCGGTAAAAATAAACCAATGCGCATGCTCGGCGTGTCCAACCACCCATTCGATTAACGATTCCATATGACCATCTTTGAATTTTGCTGCGATTTTTGCACGATTTAATTTCCCTGCTTAAGTCTAATCGACTTAACTGCCGTTTTCTCGTTGAGTCTCAAAAAGTTCCAAAAAAAGTATTCAGACCCATTTCTTGCTAATTTTACCTGCTTTCATTAAAAAACTAAAAATAATAATTTTTTTAAAATTATAATTATGCAACTATACAATTATGATGCAGCATAATAAAGCTAATTGGGTATTTCGGGTTGTATTGGCGGTTGTTATTATAGGCATTCTAATAGTAGCGGCTGTTATTAAAATAATATATCCAAGTCCTCTCCTGAATGGATTTTTCTTCTTGATCAGTGTTTTTGAGATTGCCTTAGCTATGGCTGTCGCGATCTTCTGGAATCGCTGGAAAATCTGGGCTTTCTTGGCCTTAGTCTTTGCGACCTGGGGAGGGTATTCCCTCTACGCAGCTGTCTTTGGGCTTCCCTGCCTTTGTTTGGGGGTAGCCGTCACTTTACCTCATGGAACATCCCTGATAGCCAACCTCTTACTCGCCTCTTTATCTTGGGTTGTACTAAAGGATTTTGGGATTTCACGTAAAAGAGCTATCAAGCTGACAATTCTTTCCGGCTTTTTAGTAGCCTTTGGATTTGCTAGTGCTGCGTTTTTATACTATATTCGATTCTAATTACTAATTATTTAACTTTATAATTGCAATTTAAAATAAATTGTAATTAACTAGAGATAGAGAGGGGGAGTTATGACACACAATTCTTCAGTGGAAGCTAATATTGCTGCGGCAAAGTCAGCTGTCCAGGAAATGATGAAAACATGGAATCATTGGAAAAATGCTCGTGATGAGCAAGCAAAGTATCAATGTATTGCTGCTTATGCTGCTGCATTTACAAGCTGCAAGGTCTACATTGAGAACTACTTAAAGCGTCTTTATCCGAATGAAAAGAAAATGCCGATGAAAGTAGCTCAAGATATCCGAAACATCGTCAATGACATGGATCGTATCGAGCAAGTTAACGATAAGATGCTTCAAAAAGCGATCAAAGACATCGATCAGCTTAGTAGAGATGCAGCTTAGAAGTTTACTCTAAGAGGTTGTTAAGACGGGTTCTTCCTTATCAGAAGAAGATTCTGGAGGAGGAGCTGCCTGTTCGGCTGCGAGCTGGTTGAACTGTTTGCCCAGGACTTTGACGGCAAAGATCCATCCGATAACAGCTATAAGTAGTAAGAATGCAACGATGTGGATGCTGCCCACAATCGATCCGAAGGTAATGAGCAGGAATTGATACATCAGAGATGCCCCTGATTTCCCAAGTCTAGAGCCTAGTCCGTCAATCGCAAGTTTCCCTTTAATCCTAGATTCTTGACTTAAGGGAATAAAAGCGAGTTCCTTAGTTTGATCGACAAGACTGTATTTTGTCCCCCTCAAGAGAGAGTTCTGCACCGAGCCCAAGAAAACGGCTAGAAGAATGGGTGAAGTCCCGACAGCTGCACAGATTTCGATTAACGTCTCTTTTGGTAAGAGTAGCGCTGCAAAGAATAGGGCGCCCGTCACTAAAGTCACGATCGGTGCTATCAATGCACTTTTGGTCCAACCCAGAGCCCTGATGACATTGCCTGAGACAAACAGAGAGATTGCAGCTGCTAGAAGGGCAATCCAGAAGGTGATCCCACCCATATACGAGCTAAAGGCATCCGGTGTTGGGTAGAGCTGTTTAACTTGGTCCTTCCAAACGACTTCGGCTAGATTGATCACGATATTGAATGTGATCACTAAAACCGCAATACAAATCAAATACTTGGATTTAGTGACATACTTAAAGCTTTTGCGCATCCCCATTTTGATGGGAGCTTCACGATGGGCTTTCAACGTCTCTTCCGTATACCCTAAGCCTTGCTTGTTCATCCACCAGTAGAGGCCCATGCTTACGATACTTGCCCCGACAATAATTAAGTTCATAAAGGTAAAGGATTGGTCCCAGCTATTAGAGCCAAAAGGAAGCGATGGGTTAAAAATATGACTTGTTAAACCTTGGACTAAGAAAGCGGCACCGACCCCCGATAGATTAGTCCCGACCCCGATCAGTCCATAGAAACGTTTGGCATCTTTGACTGACGTCACATCGTTGGCAAATCCCCAAAAGAGCACCGTCATGATCATCGTGCTCCACATCTCGGCCATCACATAGAAAGTCGTAAAAGTCCAATTTCGGATAATGGCAACTAATCCGCTGCATCCCTTTGGGAGGACGCCCTGGAGATAATCGGCAAATGCATGTGGGTGCAGTACATCTCGATTAGGGTAGAGGAAGAAAGTAAAGACGACAAAATAAGCGATGTAGAACCAGATCATTGCATAAAAGATCGTCCTGCGATTGAAGAAATTCGAAAGACGTGTAAATAGAAACATCATCAGAAAAGCTGCGGGCATGATAGCCCAGACTTTAATATACGGAAGCGCTTCTGCTCCGGATGAAGGAGCTGTAATAATAACACTGTCTTTGATGATTCTTAGAAGATAATAATTGAAACAAACGAGGAAAGAAA
>CAZBCR010000043.1:0-10766 GCA_964490565.1 uncultured bacterium | reverse complement strand
TAGAGATTGCCGGCTTCAATTTTGGAGAGCCAAAATTTCTGTTCACGGGGATCTAAACTCTGGAGTCCTGAAGTGAGTCCATATGGTGTTTCATTGGCGATTTGGATCGCATGTTCAAGACTCTTTGCGCGCATCACAGCCAAAACAGGTCCGAAGAGTTCGGTGTGGTGCATGAAGCTTCCTTCTTTGACTCCCCATTTTACACCGGGAGACCAGAGGTTGGGATTGGAAGGATCTTGACGGGGCTCCACAAGCCACTCTTCACCTTTTTCCAAAGTTGTCAGGCCGCGTAGGAGCGCCTCATTAGGTTCCCGAATAATGGGGATGACTTTAGAAGATAGATCCCATGCCGAGCCCACGGTTAAACTGGCGACCGCGTCTTTGAGCTGCTGACGGAAATGGGGATCGTCGTAAACTTCAGCTTCTAAAATCGCAAGACTCGCTGCGCTGCATTTTTGTCCCGAGTGTCCAAACGCTGATTGGACAAGATCCTTAATCGCAAGATCACGATCAGAAAGTGCGGTGATGATCATCGCATTTTTCCCGCCGGTTTCAGCTGAGAGATCCAGATCAGGGCGCATTTTCATAAAGAGACGGGCTGTTGAAGTTGCGCCAGTTAAGATCACACCATTGAGGCGTTTGTCTTTGATGAGCTTGCTGCCAACAGGATCGTCTTCGCAGTTGATGAATTGAAGTGCTTCTTTCGGAATGCCTGCATCCCAAAGGGCGTTGACGAGAACCCATCCTGAGAGAACGGCTTCAGGAGCGGGTTTAAAAATCACACAATTTCCAATGACAAGCGCGCCTAAAATTCCTCCGGCAGGAATTGAAACGGGAAAGTTCCAAGGCGGAGCGACAAGATAGGTGCCTTTGGGTTTCCACTGAAGATCTTTGCAGGCATCCATTTTGATGGCTGTGCGTCGATAGTATTCTGCAAAGTCGATCGCTTCAGAGATTTCAGGATCTGACTCGTAGGGAGTTTTTCCACCGTCTGCCATCATAGCACCGATGAGATCTCCCCGGCACTCGCGGAGTTGCTCGGCGGCTTTTGCTAAGAGCTGGCAGCGTTTTTCGACAGAGGTTGCTGCCCAAGTGGGTTCGTAAGACTTAGCGATTTTGAGAGCTTCATCGACCTGTGTCCATCCAGCGAGTGAATAGGTGTATAAAAATTCACGGGGTTTAGAGGGGTCATCGCCTTCACCGCGAGGCTTGGGTTCACGGAACTCAACGCCTCCGATGACGCAAGGGATGGAATCGATCTTTTTCTTTTTCCAAGTATTGATGATTTGATCGACCCAGATTCGGTTTTGCGGGAGGGCAAAATCTGTATCAGACTCATTTTCAAAAGGTCCTTGCGAATCGTACCCTTTTGGAGTTTCTAAACGGTTTTGATGACGACGAGGTCCCATCGGTGTCGTTGTGATTTCTTCACAGGCCTGAGCAAATCTTTTGACCTGTTCATTCCATTCAGGGGTTCCGGGTTTTAGACCAAACGTATGACGGAGAAAATTTTCAGGGCCTGTATTTTCATCGAGCCTGCGGATGAGGTAAGCGACTGCGCTTTGAAAATCTTTTTTTGTCGCGATAGGACAGTAAAGCAAAATATCTTTGGAAAGTTTTTGCACAACACGCCGGATATGGTCGGCCATCCCTTCGAGCATCTCAAAAGAGATTTCCTTTTCAACATTATATTCTGCGCGGAGTAGGAGTGCATACGCGATATCGAAGAGGTTATGGCTAGCGACTCCGATATGGACGGCTTTCGCATGCTCAGGAAGGCAACCGTAGTTCACCATTCTTTTATAGTTCGCATCGACAGAAATTTTATCGGTGTAGGGAGTCTGCGACCAGCCGCGGAGAGAGGCTTCGAATTGTTCCATGGCGAGATTTGCGCCTTTGACGATTCGGATCTTGATCGGCGCGCCTTTATTCTTGATGCGCTCCATTGCCCAAAGTGTGAGCTCTTTTTGGATCTCATGTGAATCTGGTAGATAAGCTTGGAGCACGATTCCAGCAGAAAAGTCTTTGAACTCGGGTTCATCGAGAACCTTTTTAAAGAGCTCGACTGTGAGTTTTAAATCTCGGTACTCTTCCATATCGAGATTGACAAACTTAGGAGATCTTGTGCCGTCAGCGCGGAGAAAAGTGTTTGCTTTTGCTACTCGGTAGAGCTGTCTTAAACGATTGGCCAGGACTTCGATTGTTTTTTCCCATCCGAGCATGTTGATCTGAGAAAAAATCGTTGAGATTTTGACCGAGACGTATTCGATGTCGTCTTCAGCAAGATCATGGAGATAGACATCTAAGCGTTGCAGGGCTTCTTCCTCGCCTAGGATGGCCTCTCCTAGATGATTGAGATTGAGACGGACTCCTTCTCTGCGCCGTTTATGCATGTGTTTGGCAAGCGCGTGTTTTTCTCCAGGAAGAATCACGGTTTTAGTTTGGCGGCGAAGGGTCCAAGTTGCCATCGGAACGAAAATTGAAGATAAGGTTCTTCCAAAGAGTTGAAAAGCAGCTAGCGAGAGTCTCTTTGAAGCATCTAGGTACCTTGGAATACCGAACTGATTGAGCAGGTAGATCATTTGATGAGCAACGCGGGATGATTTTTTACTCCGGAAGCATTGATCAGTCATGGTTGTGGTGAATGCTTTTCCACGAGGATCTTTCATCATTCGAGCCAGTTCTGATTGTTTCTTTTTTTCAGCGCGGGTTTGAATTTTGTTTGCCTCTTCGAGCATGAGAGCTGCAAGTTCAACGGCAAGTTTTTGCCGCTGGCTAATCGTGAGAATTTTGCCTTTTGCACTGTCTAAAATTTCTACAGCATCTTGCAAGTAGACTGAAGGTGGAGACATTTTGCTCATTTAGCGTTTTCCTCGTGTAATATACTTTCTCATAACAAAATTGGCTCTTATGACAAATAATTTTTTTAAAAATCTTATCTTCTGACGCGTTGACTCTTATAAAAAAGAGGAATATGATGCAGCCTTACTAATCATTGTTTAATAGGAGAAATGTATGATGAAACCTCTTGGAAATCGTGTTTTGATTAAACGTGCCGAGGCAAAAACGACCAAGGGAGGCATCTTGCTGCCGGATTCCGCAAAGGAAAAACCTAAGATCGGGGAAGTTGTTGCTGTGGGTCCTGGAAAAACCGATGAAGACGGAAAAGTTCTCCCGATGCATGTCAATGTCGGCGATAAAGTTTTATTTTCTGCCTACGCTGGAACTCAAGTCAAAAGCGATGATATTACCACTGAATATTTAATCATGACCGAAGAAGAAATTCTCGGCGTACTCGTATAGGATAGTTATGTCAAAAATGCTGCAATTTAACCAAGAAGCTCTCAAATCAGTCTTAAAAGGCGTGAAAACACTGGCCAAAGCTGTGATTGTGACACTAGGGCCTAAAGGCCGCAATGTCGTGATCAACCGCGGCTATGGATCTCCCCTTTCGACAAAAGACGGTGTGACAGTAGCTAAAGAGATCGCCTTAAAAAACAAATTCGAAAACATGGGCGCTCAGCTTGTTAAAGAAGCCTCTTCAAAAACTTCTGATGTAGCTGGAGATGGAACAACTACAGCGATTGTACTTGCGGAAGCAATCTATACTGAAGGTCTCAAGAGCGTCATTGCTGGAGCCAATCCTGTCAGCGTTAAACGTGGGATTGATAAAGCAACCGCCGAAATTTGCAAAGCATTAGACGAGCTCGCCATCAAAATCAGCAAGCCTGAAGAGATCAAGCAAATTGCGACGATTTCAGCTAACAACGATCCAGAAATCGGAATGATCATTGCTGAAGCCATGGAAAAAGTTGGCAAAGACGGCACGATCACAATCGCTGAAGCAAAAGGGATCGACACGACGTTAGATGTGGTTGAAGGAATGCAATTCGACAAAGGCTATAATTCTCCTTACTTCATCACAAATCCTGACAAAATGATAGCCGAGCTTGATAACGCTTGGATCTTGATCACGGACCAAAGAATTTCTTCGATCAAAGAGATCGTTCCTTTCCTTGAGAAGTTCATGGAAAAGGCTCAAAAGCCGCTGCTGATTATTGCAGATGAGATCGATGGTGAAGCACTTGCAACACTCGTCGTGAACAAAATCAAAGCGGGCCTTCCCCTCTGTGCAGTCAAAGCTCCCGGTTTTGGCGACAGACGTAAAGCGGTTTTACAAGACATCGCTATCCTCACCGGCGGGACTGTCATTTCTCAAGAAGTCGGTCTTTCGTTAGATGATATCGAGCTCTCGATGCTGGGACGTGCGAAGAAAATTAAGATCGCCAAAGAAACCACCACCATTATCGATGGAGCTGGAAATCCTAAAGAGATCGAAAAAAGAATCCAAGAAGTTCGCGGAGAAATAGCTGCTTCAACTTCAGACTATGATATTGAAAAACTCGAAGAAAGACTTGCTAAGCTCGCTGGCGGAGTCGCTGTTATTAATGTTGGTGCTGCCACAGAAACCGAACTCAAAGAGAAAAAAGCCCGTGTTGACGATGCGCTTCATGCCACTCGCGCAGCAGTCGCTGAAGGAATTGTTCCCGGCGGCGGTGTAGCGCTTCTCCGTGCTGTTAAAGCTCTGGAAGGTTTTGTTCTTCCTGGAGACGAGCAGATTGGTGTTGAAATTGTTCGCAAAGCAGCTTTTGCTCCTGCGATTGCCATTGCCAACAACTGTGGTGAGCAAGGCAATCTGATTGCAGAAAAAATCTATGAGAGACAAGGAGCTTGGGGCTATAACGGACTGACTGGCGAATTTGCCGACCTTAGCAAAGACGGCGTTGTCGATCCTGTCAAAGTCACTAAGAGCGCCTTTACTAATGCAGCCTCTGTCTCTGGCATATTACTGACTGTCGCAGCCATGATCACCGATAAACCTCAGCCTAAAAAAGCCTCTGCTCCTTCAATGGATGGCATGGGAGGAATGGGCGGTATGGGTGGCATGGAAGACATGATGTAAATTTAATGGCTCATTGTGAAAAACAATGGGCCTTCTATTTAGAAAGTACGAATCCAATCCAACTCTCTTCACCTAATTGCTGTTTCACTTGCCAGCCTTGTCTGGAACGCCATTGCATATATTCATCCGCATTTTCTTCTAAAATGCCAGAAGTGATCAAGACGGCAGAGGGAGGAATGCGATCCTCGATCAAACTCCACGCTTGAGCTTGTTCTGAGCTGATCATGTTCATTAAAAGAACGGCGGGAATTTTTTTTGGTGGATCTACTGAAAAATGGATTTTCTTTTGGAATGAACTGAGCGTAGCATTTTTTTTAGCATGTTCCACAGCTTCGGGATCGATATCATAGCCATCGACTTGAGAGGCCCCCATCGCAGCGGCAGCCAAGGATAATATCCCGCTTCCGCATCCGATATCTAAAACAGCTTTGTCCTTAATATAGGGCTGCATCAAACGCAGGACTATCCGTGTTGTAGGATGAGATAGATCGCCAAAGCCCGGCCCTGGGTAAAGCTGGAGAATTTGGGGGCAGCCATAAGGCGTCAGATCGATATGGGCTTTACCATCTTTGAAGTTAGGAGAAAAAAGCTCCCATTGTTTATCCCAGATCACTTGAAATCCCCTTTAAAAAGTTAAATCAGGCAGCTCGTCGATTTTCCAAAGAAACAAACTTTTATCATGCCAGCCTTCGGTGCAATTTTCATTGATAATTTCCAAGGGCTGGGGAAAATTAAATGGCGGCCGTCTTAAATCTAAAGGTCGCCATGATCCGGTCGAGATTTCTGAATTGATCCAAGGATCAGAGTTAGAAAAACCGGTCGTTAATAGGTAGGTCGATCCGCTTTGCTTAAACGATTGGATGGCTTTAGCGATATCCGCATATGAAAAATGGACTAAACAATCGCGGCAAAGGATCAGATCTGCTTTTGGAAGAGTTTGGGTCGTCAGATCCAAATGGACAAAAGAGTGCAAGTGATCGCCAAAGTTTGCTTGATTGGTCTCGATTAGGTTTTTTACGACATCAGCCCCTATGTATTTTTCTAAAGGCAGGTTCACATGTCGCATCCAGTAATAATCACCGCAGGGGGCATCGACCATCACTTTGCAATTGTATTTTTGCAATAGTGCGGGAAGCGCATTTCGAATCGTGGCTGTTTGAATTAAATCAGATCCCGATCCTGACAGAGATTCGCTTCCGCCCCATCCATGACCTTGCCAAATCGTTGTGAAAATTGTTTCGCAGTGATCCGATTCAGTACAATCAACACGGGAAAGCAGTAGAAAGCAGCACAAGAAAATTTTCTTCTTCATAAAACCTAAAATTCAATTTGTTTGGACGCCGTAAAGCATTTTCGCGAGTTCTCTTTGAATGAAGACCTCATCGGTAATGCGCAGATGGTAGTGGTCATTTTTTACGCGAAAGTGAAAATGGTCTGCAAAATTTTTATCATGCGAATTCCACCTTTCTATTGAGGTTAAATCGACCCGGTCTGCAGGTACGATAGGAACGCCACGCGGCCGAAGAAAATGGCCGATCAGGACATCATCAAAGCTTGCCATGTTATCCAAAAAATGGGATTTATTTTCGACGAGCAGTTTGACCAAATCAGGAGAAAGAATGAACCCTGCGCCGCTTGCAAACCATCCGTAATAATCGACACCGCAGTAGAAATTGGTTTGAGGTGCTGTTTTTAGAAACTCCAATAACTTTGGAAAATAATAGAAAGAAGAGAGATTGGTTCTTAATACGTAGTCGAACTCATCTAGCCTTGGGAGGATAGCCTCCATTGAGAGGATCGTTTTATTCAAGATTCCAGGGATATAATTCTCTTCTGTTTTTGACCAGATGACATCATCAACAATGCTGGAAGTGGTATCGAGTTTGGGGTCTGCTTTAATAAAATAGACCTCTACATGCTCCCGATCAAGATGCATATAAGATCTCCAGGTTTTCTGGTTTTCAAAGAAAACCTCAGGAGAATCACAGGCAATGATCAACACTAAAATCTTTGGTGTTGGGCTAATGCCTGATCGAAAAGCAGTTTCAGCAAAAGACTGCTTGGTGATCAATAGTCCCAGAATGAAAGTGAACACATATCGCATGAAATGAAAGTTCATCAGTTGTCTCCCCATAGTGAAGAATGGGACATGATAATAAACTTTAGAATTATGAATTACTTCTTTCTCCAGAAAGCAGGGACGAGAAGGACGAGGACGCTGAGATATTCCAGACGGCCGAGGACCATCCATAGGATGCAGACAATTTTAGAAAAAGGAGAAAGGAACGCAAACGATTCTGTCGAACCGATATCTCCAAAGCTAAGGCCTGTGTTATTGATCATGCAACTGATCGTGCCGATCGCTGTCAGGAGATCGTGATCATCCCAGACAAGAAGATAAGTTCCGAAGATCACGAGAAAAATCACAATGCAAAAGAAGATGAGGACTGTGGAAGCAGTTTTAGATGAGATCTCTTTGTCGCCTACTTTCAAGACGCGGACAACTTCAGGGCGAAATAAAGATTCGATTTTATTCTTAATCAGCTTCAAGACAACAAAATACCGGATGACTTTAATACCGCCAGTTGTTGATCCCGACATTCCTCCAATGAACATCAAAATAAGCATGAGCAGCTGGCAGACAAAGGGCCAGAGATTATACGAGATCAGCGAAAATCCCGTCGATGTTTGCGAAGAGATTGCCATGAATGATCCCTGAGCCAGGGCATCTGTGAGGGAGGTCGAGCCGGTCCAAAGAGGAAACGACATCAAGAGGCACCCAAAGAGAAGAATCACAATGAAGAGGAAAAACTCAGGTTCATAAAGCCGGTAGAATTTCCCCTTAAGTCCATGGAAATAGAACGTGAAATTGATACTGCCGGCGATCATAAAAAAGGCGATGATCAAAGGAGTGGCAATGCCGGCATAAGAAAGGAGGCCGTCATTTGTCACGGTAAAGCCGCCGGTGGAGATCGTCGAAAAAGAAAGAGTGAAAGCATCAAAAAGAGGCATCGTGCTGCTGGTGAATTTGAGAAGAATGACTTGGAGAAGAGTCAGGCCGAGGTAAATTTTCCAAAGTAAGCTAGCGGTCTCCTTAATACGGGGCGTGATCCCTTCCTTAGAGAGGCCTGGCATCTCGTTTTCATAGAGGAATTTTCCACCCATAGATAAGGCGGGGAGAACCGCGATAAAGAGGACGACAATTCCCATACCTCCGAGCCACTGCATGAAGCTGCGCCAGAAAAGGAGCGGTTTACCCAGAGCTTCAATACCTGTTTTAAGAACTTGGCCGGTCGTTGGATCAGTCAGGGGATCGACGGTGCCGTAGAAAGAATAGCTCGATGATTTATCAAGGGGATTTTGAATTGTTGTCTCTACTTCTATTCCGTTTTGATAGGCTTTAGGGTAGATAATCGTAGCTCCGGTTGTCGTCAGACCCGACATCGTTTCGAAGTAGGCATCAATCGGATTTTTAATCGTTTGAGTGATTAAGAAAGGACAGGAGCCAACAGCAGCAGTCAGAAACCAGATGGAAACAACCAGGAGAATGCCTTCTTTTCGATAAAGAGTTCCTTTTGCTTTTCGTCCACACCATTGAAAAAGCCTACTGCAGATAAGGCAAATGCCGATAGTGCCTAAAAAAGCAAAAGTTGCAGGGATGGGAAAGTAGATGGTTTTTTCTAGGAAGAATTCATAGGAGATAGCGACAAGAAGAGGAATGACTAAAATGCCTGCTAAATAGAGAAAATATCGACTGAGGACTCGACTAATCTCTGTATATGCCATAGGGTTACATCGCTTCGTTCATCTTGGCACAAACTTCTTTTATTTCAGTAGGGGCGAGTGGCTTTTTTAAGACTGAGATTAACATTTGTGCCATGAATTTTACCGATGAATCGTCACCGGCCTGTCTTGGAAAGTAATGAAAATGGACATGAGGGACTGTTTGTCCTGCTTCAACGCCATTTTTTTGCATGAGAAGATACGAAGCCCGGTTGAAAACTTTAATCGAAGCTTGATCAACTTTTTTGATGACGCGGCTGATGGAGGCATTTTCCTCATCGGTGAGTTGTTCAAATCGTTCGGCATGCCGTTTAGGGATAATCAGGCAGTGGCCCTCAGTGACGGGCTTATGTGTATAGAGAGCAATCACCAGGTCGTCTTCGTAAAATTTCTGAGATTCGATGACCTTCGGATCGCAGAATGCGCAATAATCTCTGGAAAGTTTAGGAGATGGGATTAAAAAATAAACACCAACGGACAAAACAAAGAGGCCTAAAAGGACAAAGAGGGTTTTTTTCATAACATTTTCTCGACTTGAGGGATGGCTTCAGGACTGCAAAGGACAATTGCGGTATCCCCAGGAGTTAATACGCTGGTTCCGGTCGGAACGGTGACACCGCTGCGATTTTCAATCATCGCAATTAAAAAATCCTGCGGGAGTGTGGAGCTTAAATCAGAAAGAGGCGATCCGATGATGCCAGATTCGGGTGAGATCTTGACTTCCATGATCTTGGCTTGATTTTCATAGAGAGAAGCAATCGAGACGATAGAAGCGCCTTGTAAAATTGACCGGATGCGGCGTGCTATGCTTGCTCTTTCGGATAAAGTGTGGGAGATGCCCAGTTGTTGAAGAAGCGGCGCAAACCCTTCTTCTGAAACAAGAGCTAGAACTTGCTTACAGCCAGCTTGGCGAGCTAGCGCTGCAGCTAAAATATTGGTCTCTTGAGATTGGGTGCAAGCGACGAACAGATCTGCATTTTCGACTCGTTGTTCTTTCATGAAAGAAAAATCAGTTCCGTCGTGGTTGAAAATAGTAACAAAAGGGAAAAGCTGAGCGATTTTTTGGCATCTAGCTTCATCTTGCTCAATGATTTTGACATCGATTTTTTGTTCTTCCAGTAGTTTACAGAGATGGATGACAACTCCGGAACCTCCGACTAAAACAACAGATTTGATCTTTTTTTTCGGCAGACCAAACATATCTCCCAGTTTTTGCATCGCATGGGTCTCTCCGATGAGAGTTGCTTCATCGCCAGGGATCAGATGGTCTTGGCCTTTAGGAAAAATAAATGATTCTTTACCGCTAGTGGCTTTTCTGCGGATGAGTCCGATCAGGAGACTAGAGCTAAATGAGACTTTAGAAAGAGGAATGCCGCTGTATCGAAAATCAGGAGGGATGACGACAGTGCGCATTTGTACAGCGCCATGGGCAAAACTCTCAACGGCTAGATGGCCGGGATTGACAATGTGTTTGAAAAGATCTTGAGCGACGATCAGTTCAGTTCCCAAAAGATGATCGACAAAGAAGAGACGACCGAATTCCAGCCGGCTATGGTCTAAAAATGCGCTTTGACGGATCCGTGCAACGGTCTTTGCGTAACCTAAATTTTTAGCCATCGTACAAGCAACGAGATTGGTTTCATCATCGCTGCTCATTGCAATGAAAAGGTCAGGGGCAAGTTCTGCCAGGTCTTCTAAGAGGCGCCAATCGGTTCCCGATCCCAACCTAGTGGCCACATCGGCTGTCCGAGCAATCTTTTCTAACGCCTTAGGATCGCGATCGATCACAATAACGTTATGCTCTTCCTCGGCTAGTTTTGCTGCCAGGTAAGACCCGATGGTACCGGCCCCTAGAATGACGATATTCATAGCTATTAAGCATATCTGCTTTATCTCAGAAAGTAAAGCTTGCTCAAAATCGCCCACTCCTCGAAAATATTCCCAGGGTATTGCCCTATAAAAAAATTTATTGCACCGGTAGCTCAGTTGGATAGAGTACATGGCTACGAACCATGGGGTC
>CAZBCR010000042.1:0-11044 GCA_964490565.1 uncultured bacterium | reverse complement strand
CCCCTAACACCCCATGCTAGTGCGCTAGCCAGTCTGCGCTACACCCAGATAAAAATTAAATGCTTGTCAGACCTTCGAACTGAAAGTCTGCTTTTTTGAACTCGTTGACCCCAAGACGGGCACAGTCTTCAATGATTTTCTCTAAAACATCGCCCGGATGAAGCTCTGCAGCCGAAAGGTCAACGGAGATAGAGGCTGTGAAATTGACACCATTTCTCAGGCCTTTAACCTTGAAATTTGCTATCATGGTCTCTTTTTTCTTAGAGATATTTTTGAAACGTATTAAATTATTTTCAGCCAAGTCTTTCATGGTTTGCCTCGAATTAGAGGAAAATCGTAGGGCCTTTAGGTGTTTCTGTCAAGGATAGGAGAACGAACATGAAATTAGAAAAAAGCTGGTACGAAAAACTCAAAAACGAGATCGATCAGCCCTATATTCAGGAGCTGAAAAAGTTTCTCGAAGAAGAAAAACAAGCCGGCAAAACAATCTATCCCCCTGAGCCGCTCGTCTTCAACTCGTTTCTCCAGACGCCCTTTGATAAGGTAAAAGTTGTGATCGTTGGTCAAGATCCCTACCATGGCCCGGGACAAGCCCACGGCCTTTCTTTCAGTGTTCTCCCAGGAATTCCATCTCCTCCTTCTCTTAAGAACATCTATAAGGAACTAGAGGCCGATCTAGGAATCCGCCGTCCCTCATCAGGGTGCCTGCTCTCATGGGCCCAGCAAGGTGTCCTTCTTCTCAATGCGACGTTGACCGTGCGAGCGGGAGAGCCCAAATCTCATCACGGTAAAGGATGGGAGCGGTTCACCGATGCTGTGATCGATACTCTCGCACAAAGATCCGATCCCATCGTCTTTTTACTATGGGGAAAATCGGCCCAAGAAAAATGCCATAAAGTCATCGGGACCCACCATGCGATCTTCCAGGCGGCTCACCCATCTCCTTATTCAGCGACTCATTTTTTAGGATGCCACCATTTCTCTAAGGCCAACGAATTTCTTAAAAAAGTCGGCAAAGAACCCATTAATTGGACCGTTGACTGATTGTTCATAAGCCCCTGTTTGACTGTTTTTTTAGACAAAAACATAAACAGTCGACAGTAAAAAACATTTTATAGCGGGAGTTATGAACACTCCTGTTCCTCTAGTAAAAGGGGGTAGTTATCAACAAATCCACAGGACCTGAGTAATGAGAAGTAAAGATATATAAATCTAATACTAAAGAGAAGGATGTGGAAAAAGGGCAAGTTAAGTAGTATGTGAACCATGCAAGAACTTTCTACAAACCAATTCTTTTCTTTAGAGGCCTATCTCCATAGAGAGCTATTCGAAGGAGCCACCTTCGTATGGGAAGCTCTCCACCGTCTTATTCCTTATTTACAAGAACAGGAATTGGGCAAAATCGAAGTGAAAATTCCACCCACAGCTCATCTGATCAATCCTGAATTGATCTCAATCGGCGAAGGAACTGTCATCGAGCCTGGAGCTTATATTGAAGGACCCGTGATCATCGGACCTTATAATCAGATCCGTCATGGTGCCTACATTCGCGGTAACGTGGTCACCGGAGAAAGGTGCATCATCGGCCACTCCACAGAAATCAAACACTCCATTCTACTTAACGGAGCCCATGCGGCCCATTTTAATTATGTCGGCGATTCGATTCTGGGAAATAATGTTAACCTCGGCGCTGGCGTAAAACTTGCAAACTTTCGTTTAGATCATAAAGAGGTATTCGTTCTATTACAGGGACAAAAGATTTTGACAGGATTGAAAAAATTGGGTGCCATCATTGGAGATGAAGCCCAGCTCGGATGCAATGCTGTCACAAACCCTGGAACTCTAATCGGCCCTAAAGCATTTTGTTATCCGTGCGTCAATATCAAAGGTATTGTTCCTTCAAGAGCCATCTACAAAGAGAATATATGACAACAGCAGAACTGCAAAAGACATCTAACTTCTATGCTCACCGTGATAAAATTGAACAAGAAGTAGCCAAGAGCATTTTGACCCTGGGAGAAAAAACCAAGTTAAGAGACGCTTGCGAATATGCTCTAAAAAGCGGTGGGAAGCGATTCCGTCCGTTATTAGTGCTTCTCGTTGCCGAAGCCTTGGGAAACAACTTAAACGTCCTGGATGCCGCTCTTTCAGTGGAATTTTTCCACACAGCCTCTCTCATTGTCGATGATCTTCCTTGTATGGACAACGAAGAAGAGCGCAGAAGCCAGCCGACATTGCATAAAATCTACGGAGAATCGATTGCTCTTCTCTCTAGTTACGCTCTGATCTGTGCTGCCTTCGAAAAGATTCATACGAACACGGTTAAAATGAGAGAATCACTCTTTCGTGAAACCGCAGATGCAGCAGGTATTTTAGCTTTAGAAAACGCCACACGCTGCGCTGGTATCTCAGGAGCAACAGGCGGACAGTTCTATGATATTTTCCCTCCAAATTTAACTTTAGATACCTTGCGCCAAGTGATCTATCAAAAAACCGTCACACTCTTTGAAGTCTCCTTTGTTTTCGGATGGCTGTTTGGCGGCGGAGAGGCTTACCGCATTGAACAAGTCAAAAAAAGCGCATACCATTTTGGCATGGCTTTCCAAATCGCTGATGATTTGGGAGACTTGGCTCAAGACGAAAAGAATCAGCGTGAAATCAACTTAGCCAAACATATCGGCAAAGAACGAGCCTATTCTGTTTTCGAAGAAGAACTTAAACTTTTTAAGATATCTTTGATGGAACTGGGACTCGATACACCTTCATTTAAGAAAATGTGCGACATGCTGCAACAATTAGCTGCCCGCAATTTCGAAACGGTTTAGAAAAAAGCCCGGCCTTTGACAGCCGGGCTTCATTGATTAAACGTCTGCAGTTTCTGCAGGAGCTGACTCTTCTACACGCGCAGAAGGCGATTTCTTCGCAGCAGCAACAGTGATTCCTTTTTCAATCTCATCTGCCAACTTCGGATTCTTTTTCAGTTCTTCACGGAAGGCTTCTCTTCCTTGGAAACGGTTTCCGTTATAGATTAACCAGGAGCCTTTTTTCTCAATGACACCTAACTCAGATCCGAGGTCAATGATAGAACCGAGACGTGAGATCCCTTCGTTGAAGATGATATCAAACTCAGCCACTTGGAACGGAGGCGCCATTTTGTTTTTCACAACTTTAACTTTAACGCGGTTGCCGATGTCTTGGTTATCAGCACCTTTAATACTACCGGTACGGCGGATGTCTAGCCGGATCGAAGCGTAGAATTTCAAGGCTTTACCGCCTGTAGTTGTCTCAGGATTTCCAAACATCACACCGATTTTTTCACGGAGTTGGTTGATGAAAATGCAGCAGGTATTGCTTTTGGAAAGAGTTGAGGTTAGTTTGCGGAGAGCTTGTGACATCATGCGTGCTTGAAGGCCCATGAATTGATCGCCGATCTCGCCTTCGAGCTCATTTTTTGGTACCAAAGCTGCAACAGAGTCGATCACGATCACATCAACGGCATTAGAACGAGCTAGCATCTCTGCGATGTTCAGCGCCTCTTCCCCGGAACTTGGTTGTGAAATCATCAGTTCATCGATGTTAACGCCGATTCTTGCAGCATAGCCCGGATCCATCGCATGCTCAGCATCGATGTAAGCAGCAATGCCACCGGCTTTTTGAGCGTTAGCGACAATATGTGTTGCTAGTGTCGATTTACCAGAGGACTCCGGTCCGTAAATTTCGATAATTCTTCCACGCGGAACTCCGCCGATTCCAAGTGCAACGTCTAAAGCGACAGATCCAGTCGGGATGACGCTGAATTCTCTTGTCAATGAGTGCTGACCCAGAGACATAACTGATCCTTCGCCAAATTGTTTTTCGATCAGATCGATCGCAGCTTCTAATGCTTTCTTTTTACCAATATCTTGATGCGCCATATGAGGGGCTCCTTTTACAATTAGATTGACGGGGAAATAGCTTATCGTCAAGAACTAAAATATATGTATTTGATTGGAGATATTGGCGGGACTAAGGTTCACCTGGCTTACTATGATCAAGACAAGTTGATCAAAGAAGAAAAATTCCCTAGCCGCCACTATAACAGTTTCTACGAGATCTTGAAAAAATTTGTCGACCAGCCGGCAGAGAAAAGCTATCTCGCACTTGCGGGTCCTATCCACAATCGAAAATGCCACATGACCAATCTCAATTGGGACATCGACGCTGATCAAATCGAAAAAGAGTTCCGTGTTTCTAAAGTTCATCTGATTAATGATCTAGTTGCAGCCGGATGCGGCCTCAAACATTTAAAGCCGAAAGATCTTTTTACTCTTAATGAAGGCGTTAAAGTCTCCGGCAACCAAGCGATTATTGCTGCTGGCACGGGGCTAGGCATGGGAGGTCTTTGCTGGGATGGGAAAGCACATCTTCCTTTAGCTTCTGAAGGCGGGCATGTCGATTTTGCTCCGCGTAATGCAACGGATAGGCAGTTTTGGGATTATCTTCATAAAAAATATGGCCATGTCTCTATCGAACGAGTGATTTCCGGACCTGGAATCGAACATATGTATTGGTTTTTAGTTGAAAAAGGAAAACACAAACAAAGATTAGTCGGCGAAGAAATCCCCAGACAAGTTGTTGAGCAGGGACTGAGTGGAGAATCGAAAATCTGCCAAGAAGTGCTTCAGTGGTTTGCCTCTCTTTATGGATCTGCAGCAGGCAATGTCGCTTTGCAGTTTCTGTCTGTCGGTGGGATTTATCTAGCGGGTGGAATCGCTCCGAAAATATTGTCTGCTCTAAAACAGGGCGAGTTTATGACAGCGTTTGTAGATAAAGGACGATTTCAGGAACTCTTAGAAAAAATTCCCGTCCATGTTGTCCTGAATGAAAGCCTCCCCTTATTAGGGGCTTTAGATCTTTGCTCACGATAATTCTTTTTCAAAGTGTTGGTAGTCTTGCCGATCTGGCCAAGATCCACCCCAGGTCCAGCCCCTTTTGCAAAAAGCTGTATGACAAGCATCTCCAGGTAAAACCATTCCTTTCTGCTGAATTGTTCGATCAATAAACCGGGCTCCGGTTTTGGGTAAAATCAGATCTTTTTTGACGTAAGGATTGTAAAGCGGATTGACATCGATGGCCATCCCAAAGCTGTGTTTAGAAAGGATACCGGGTTTAGCAACAGCAAGCCGATAACAAAAAGCGGAAGAGTTGTTGTCTTCCATTGAAGCATTATCTTCGGCGTTGTAATTTTCGATCAGTCGCATCTTTTCAATGGGAAACCTGGCTTCAAAAATTTCGGTAAAGATCTCTTCGACTTCATCAGCAACGGTTTGGTGAACGATCAGTTCTCCGATGTGCTCCTTCCCATTAAATCCAAATAACGGCACTTCAATATATCTCAAATCTGCCGGAGTGATTTTGGGCGAAGGGTCGGCTTTATGGACGAAATGAAATACACGATTGATTAATTCTGGTGTCAGCTGTCTGGGTGCCATCTTCGAATATACAGGTGTTTGTTTTTGGTTTTAAGTAAGTCTAAGACTTCTGCGAAGCGCTCCTTAAAAGGAGAGACCACAACCCCATGACCGACGCGGCTCTCAATCAAAGCTGTAGGAGATTTAACGATGATCACATGGCCATTCCAAGCGAGGAGGTCGAGCGGTTTGATTTCTTCGATGGGAACTTCTTTCCCAAAATTTATCAGGTCGGAAGTGTTGCGCGGGGTATAGCCATCGGTCGCTTGATAGAGAATACCGGAACAGTCAAGGCCAAGGCAGATCGCATCATCGCGATCTTCATGAGAAGCATCTTTGAGAAACGGGTAATATTCTAAAATTTCTGGAATGCCGGTTGCCCAGTTGCCTCCCCAGAAGTAACGGAGGCCGACACGATCTTCAATCCAATTTAAGACCTTATCAATAGAAGGGAGCTTCTTTATTCTTTCAGGAGCATCTGCCGGAGCTTTTTGTAAGAAACGACTATCGACGTACAGTGGAACTGAAGAGGGATATTCTTCGGTCACAACTTGGAAAATGTTATCGGAAATTTTATTGAAACATTTAAATTTTGTGCCTGGAAAAGCGATTGTTTCCATTTCCATCAAACGACCCTGATTATCCTTTTTTAAGGGCAGATAGTTAAAAGGGATATCGGGTGTGTTGAAAATGGGCGTCGGGATCCTAGCAATATAAGACATAATCTTGACTATAGGGGAGAAACAGATAAAACGGTAGTCTCCCCAAGAGGAGACTACCAAAAAGATGGTTAGACTTTCAAAGGAGGGTTAGCGTATTTAATGCTATAAATACCCCGCATTTGGTCCCATTTATTAAGATTTTTGTCTACTTCTACCATTCCTGCTTTTTCCTGAACGCGGATTGAAGCTTTATTATCTAAACGAGCAGTTGCAACCATTTCTGTCACGGGATGGCCTGTTTTTATTGTGTTATTCTCGTTATCTACAAGCAGCGGCCTTTCATAGATTCTGTAATGATTAGCAATTAAAGCGGGAATATATCGCTGAACAATTGCATGAACAGCTTGCGATCCATAACCTTTACCTTGCTCGCCAGCTGTGATTGCAAAAGCTGTTTCCAATTGACCTGGTTTATCGCCAAATCCCGGTACAATAAAGCCAATCGCGCGCTCGTCATCTTTTTTGCTGATCAGAAAGCCGCTGAAAGGAATTCCGTCGACAGTCCAACGTTTGACAAAAATATCAACACGACCTTTGGCAGCTTTCATTTGCTCTTCTTTCCATGTGGCCTCTCCCAAATTTTCATATCGTTTTTCATTGTCGGTATACAATCTCATCGTTACTGGATCGGTATATAAATTCTGCATGAATTCTAAATCGGTTTCTTTAATAGAGCGGAGGTAAAGATCATTGGTTTCGATGGTGATGGGAGAGCCGTTTTGAAAGAACTCGGTGATAGAAGTGTCGAGATCTACAGCAGCAACGATTGACATATTGAATCCTTCGGTTGAAATTTAAGAAAAACGGGGAAACTTTAACCCGAGAGATTTTCAAGATCAAGCAATTTTTTTTGGAATGGTTCATCATTGACATTTACCGTCCTTTCTTCTTAAAGTTTCATTCAAAAGAGGATTGTCGTAATGAAAACGCTGAATAAATTTTTCCAACTATTTGCACTGCTTATTTTATTGGCCGGATGTTCTTCCAAACAAGAAAATGTGGTGAGAGTTAATCTCGGAGCTGAACCAACCACACTGGATCCACGCAAAGCGCGAGATCTTCAAGCGATGACACTTTCTAGAATGTTCTTTGAGGGACTCACACGTATTAATCAAGAAGACCAAGCAGAACTGGCTTTAGCAGAAAAAGTTGACATTTCATCTGATGGGAAAATTTATACATTTACTCTTCGAGCAACGACTTGGACAAATGGAGACCGTGTGACTGCTCAAGATTTTGTCTACGCATGGACAAAAAGTTTAGAGCCTCATTTTCCTGCTGACCAAGCATTCCAACTCTATGTCATCAAAAATGCCAAAGCGGCCAAAGAAGGCAAAGTTGCTCTTGATCAAATTGGTGTGAAAGCACTCGATGAAAAAACTCTACAAGTTGAACTCCAAAATCCAACACCCTATTTCTTAGAAGTTACGGCTCTTCCCATTTACTTTCCTTTCCCAGCGAAAGCCGATCAAAACAGCGATATCAAAAAGGTCATAGGTAACGGTCCTTTTGCGCTCAAGGAATGGAGACATAACGACCTGATACGCGCGGTTAAAAATCCGGCCTATTGGGATGCGTCGCATGTGAAATTAAAAGAAATAAATTTGATGATGGTTCAGGAAGATACAGAACTAAAAATGTTTGAAAAAGGAGAACTCGATTGGGCAGGATCTCCACTTTCAACACTTCCTGTAGGGGCATTAGCAGGCCTCAAAAAAACCGGCAATCTCCACGTAAAGCCGTTTCTTGCGACCTACTTTTTCAGGACGAATGTGGAATCAGAGCTTTTTGAGCACCCTTTGGTACGGAAAGCTTTTGCAGAAGCAATTAAGCGATCGGAGATTGTAGAGCATGTCACACAAGGAGGACAGCTTCCTGCAACAGGATTACTCCCTCCTTCTTTAAGGGGTCTGGAAAATGGAACCTTAGCCGATGGAGATGTCAAAAAAGCTCGAGAAGATTTCGACCAAGCATTGGAAGTTTTAGGATTGACTAGACAAGAGCTTCCTCCGATTTCTCTGATGTACGTGACTGGAGAGAGGAATCACTTAATTGCTCAAGCTGTTCAAGAACAGTGGAGAAAAGCGCTCGATGTCAATGTCGAGCTTCAAGCTGTTGAAAGAAAGGTCTTCTTCGACCGGCTCTCTAAGAAAAATTTCCAACTGGCTTCAGGGAACTGGACAGCTGATTACAATGATGGGATGAACTTTTTAGAAATCTTTAAATTTAAAGCCGGCGGATCCAACAACACTGCGTGGGAAAATCTCCAATATCGACAGCTGCTCGACAAAGCTTCAGAGACAGTTGCCGCTGGAGAAAGACAGCAGATCTTCCAAGAATGTGAAAACATTCTGATGAAAGAAATGCCGATCATTCCGCTTTTTCACTACACAATGCTGTATGTTTCCAATCCAAAAGTTAAAGGAGTTGTCCTTTCTAACTTGGGAAGTGTTGACTTCAAATGGGCATATGTAGATCAATAAGGGAATGAAAATATTTATTAGGCTTGGGATTCTTCTACTGTTCTGCTCTTCAGTTTTTGCTGGAGTGACGCTGGTCAACGATAGTACTTATAAATTGACGGTGCATATTCGAGCATCTGATGGAACAGATCTTGGAGCTTTAGAAATCAATCCTCAGCAGACGATGGCCTGGTCTAACTATTCGGGTGGAACTGGAAGCATCCAATATTATGATGCCTCGCAGACGCCTTATACAGTGATTTGGTTTTGTAATAATGGCAGCACGGACTCTCCTTATTCTATTTGGACAGGAGTCTCTTCTGGATCAGTTGTGACAGCAAATGGTGGGGATGGACTCCGCTCATGCCAAGCGCCAAAAAAGAAGTCAAACCAACCGCAGCAGCCTCCTCCATCACTGTATCCATCAGCTGAACAAAACCAGCAGAAACAAACTGAGCAATCAGCAGGGCCACCGGAAGGAATGCTACAGTGATTCTTTTTGGGGAGCGCCTTTTTCGTAGATAATTTTCTTGATTAATCTTCCGTCTTTATCGGAAAGAGTGGCAATTCCTTTCCCATTTTCTATTTTTGAGATCGGTTTTTTTCCGTCTTTTTTGAAGTAAGATCCTTTGACGAGCAGATCGTTTTCATACTCTTCCATGAGCATGAGGCCGCCATCTTTAAACCAAGCATAGGAGGGGCCGTGCTTTTTGTTGTCGTGCATTTCGCGCTGACTTTCGAGTACACCGTTTTCGTACCAAGTTTTAACAGTGCCTTGAAGGGTGTCTTCTTTCCACTGAATGCAAAGTTTAGAAGACGGTTTAGCATCATTAGAAGGATAGTATTCCCATTCTTCTCCATCTTTCATTTCATCTTTGATGTGATAGAGGGAAACGAGCTGTCCTTTAGGATTAAAGGTTTTGACTTCTCCATCAACAATCCCTTTTTGGTATTCAATCAAAGAGGCAAGGGTATTGTTTTCAAAAACAGCTTGGAATCCTGAGCTGTTTTCTACACGGGAAATTTCTTTTCCATCGGGAGTGAAATAAGTTCCATTTAAGAGAGAGCCTTTTTGCCATTCTTCAGTATATTTGATTTGATTTTGAGACCAAAGAGCAATGGCAGAGCCTTCTCTAACGCCCTCAGAGTAGTTGATCTTTTCAATGCAATTTCCTTGATCATCAAAAAATTGAACGAGGCCATCGATCCCATCTTTGTGGTAGGGGACCTCCTTAGATAAGGTGCCATTAGGATGGTAGTAAAGGGAAACTCCTTCGAGGAGGCCTTTATCGTAAAAGATTTTAGCAGCTTGATGTCCCTGCTCATCATAAACTAGGCAGAGGCCTTCAAAAAACCAGGTAAGCTGGGCGACTTCACTGAGATCCGGAGTTCCTTCGATGACAAAAGCTTCGACTTTGACCTGGCCATTAGGATGCCATTCCATGAATTTTCCATGGGCTCGTCCGTTTTCAACTTCAAGGTATTGCCATGGCTGTCCATTGGTATGGTAGGTCGTGACTTTGGAGCTGGTTTTACCTTGGCTGGATTTACCATAGACGCGGACAACTTTTTGATAAGGTTGGGGAGTTAAGAAGTCGGTGTTTTCATATTTACCAAGACGCTCTTTGGCGCTGATGGTTTCAGAAAAACCATTCCGGTCTAGTGTTTGGATAGTGACAAGATCATCGGAATGTTGCGCTGCTTTTGAAGCGCAGCCCGCCAGGATTAAAATGAGAAATAAGGCAGTTATTTTTTTCATGGTGCTCTCTTAAGGAGTTCTACTTGTACGGAATAGACGATTTCATCGGCTTTTTCTCGGAGTCTTTTCAGGTCGAAGTCTTTTATAAAAAGAAGCGGACGGTCTTTAGCCTCTTTGTCTTCAATCACAGTGAGAAAATTTCTGAGATCGTCTTCATTCATCTGCACCGTATTTTGCATTTTGTGTTCGGTCTCCTGAAAGAAGGGACCTGAACGCTCGGCTTCTTGGACAAAGCGGATCCTATTTTTATCACCCTGCAAAAATGAAACCCTTTCTTGGAGCGCGGTATTGCTTGGATATTGCCTAGCAAGTGCTTGAACTCGATTAAGCTCTGGAGTTAGGAGCGGAAGGGCTTCAACAACTTGAGAAAGATACAAAGGATTGCTGTGTTCTGCTTTTTGCCATACGGTATCGCGAGTTGATTTGGAATTTTCTGAAGAGATGGCTCGTTCTTCCAAGGCTTCTATTTTATTTGTCCAGATTTGGAGCGCGGTGCTTTTCTCTTCGAGACGCCAAATAACCAAGCAAAGGGGGATTAAGCCCAACGCAATTAATAGCAGTGGATTGCTTTTCTTCATGTCTTGCGTAAGACGAAGGAGAGTTTGTAAGAGTCTTGTTGTGCGGTCCATGCAACCTTTTGTTTTTTATCGA
>CAZBCR010000041.1:0-11127 GCA_964490565.1 uncultured bacterium | reverse complement strand
TTACTGTTCTTTTTGGCCTTTCCCGCATCGTTGGAATAGCCCGTCAGATCGTTTATGAGCGGCTAGAAGCCCGCGGCGGCAAAGGAACTCCTATCATCCGCCCAAAATATCTTTATAGCGGCCCTAAGGTCTAGATAGCTTTTCAATTTTTCTAAAAAAAATTTGTAAATCTTGAAAATTATTATAGTTGAGCACATTCTGTCGGTAATGAAAAAAAATAGAAAAGTGCAGACTAAAACAATAGGTTTAGGTTTCCGTTTTGAACTAGTTCGATGCAAGACGCCTAGCCCCGACAGTAGAAGTTTCCCGTTAACTTGGTTATGTATGGGAGTAGTGATTGGGTTCTTTGTAGGTATTTTGTTTAAGAGTGATTTAAGTAAACTTCAGTTCGACGGAAAAAAATTTGAACTGCATTTTAAAAATCTAAAAAAAGTCGAACTTGGTTGAGTTTTACACTTAATTCAAGAATTTCTATCGGCATTGCTAAATGTACGTCCAAAATATCTTTATAGCGGCCCTAAAGTTTAAGACTGGGGTTTGCTTTCAAAGCTTTGATTTGAGAAAATGGCTGGCATGATAGAAACCGAAGCCATGTTCAATCGGGCGTTAAAATATTCTTATACCCGAAAAAAATTCTTTCTTCTTTTTCCTGCCCTAGTGGTCTGTGGAATCCTCGTTGTCCTCTGTCATACGTTTTGGATCAGCGCTAACCCCTGGGTCCGCGCCAGCCTGGCCTTTGTGCCTGCGTTTTTATGCGCAGGGATTTTGATGACCGTTGGTGTGCCCCTGATCCGTCTCTATCATGATGAGATTAAAGAGAAAAAGCTCTCGGTGAACAACACCTTGCGTCACTCATGGAAGCTCATGGGAGGCATTGCCTCTTTGATCGTCCCGATTCTGATCGCTTATTTAGTGCTGTGGTCTGTTTTAGGATTATTTTATCTGCTCAAGCATATCCCGAGCGTAGGTGAGACTTTAGGCATTGTGCTGTCTTTTGGTCCCTTTCTTTTGATCTTAGGATCGTTTTTCTTAAGTCTTGTGAATTTACTCCTTCTCTTCTTCATGCCTCCTGTTGTTGCGCTAAGATCCACAGTGAAGTGGGAACTGGCTGAAGAAGTTCTTTTAAAAATTTGCCATCACCCATTTACGCATTTAAAGCTCCTAGTCATGGGACTGCTTCCTTTGATTATTATCGTCGGAATTTTGATATCCGCCGCCACCATGACGGGAATGGCCCTCTTTGTGATGGAAAGAACCTGGGCGATTTCTCTCCAATGGTTCTTTATCATGATCCCTTTCGCTGCTCTTCTGACCCCTGCTCTGGTCTTCTTTTTCAACTTTGCGACTGAAAGCTTCATATTGCTGCAAAAAAGAGCAAAACAATGAAAATCGCGATCATCGGCGCTGGCTTTGCAGGCCTAGCTGCTGCTTATTATTTATCCGAAAATTTTCAAGTTACACTCTTTGACCTCAAGGGCATCGGCGGAGGAGCTTCGGGCATTTCCTCAGGCCTATTACATCCTTATCCCGGAGAAAAAGGACGACGCAGCTGGCATGCTGCTGAAGCTTTAGAAGCTACCCGAGAGCTACTCCAGGTCGCTCAAGATGAGCTTGGACGTCCAGTTGCCAATTATGAGGGGATTCTCAAAATTGGAGAGTGCCTCGATCCTGAAGAAGATGTCGAGCAGCTGAGCAGCGATACGTTTTTGATTAAATCCGGCATCACGGTCTTTCCAGAGCTTTATCTCCAGGGACTTTGGCAGGCGTGCCAAAAGCGGGGAGTCCAGCTTGTCATACAAAACATCACAGCTCTTGACGAACTGAAAGAGTTTGATCAAATCGTTCTTGCTGTTGGAGCTGGAATTAGAAACTTCCCAGAATGCAGTCATTTGAAGATCAATTTCGTCAGAGGTCAAGTGCTCACTTGTGTGCTTGGTAAACCTCTAGAAAGAAGTATTTCAGCCAAACGGTACAAAGCAATGACGCCCACCGAGGGGATTTGCCATCTGGGGGCCACTTACGAAAGAGACTTGATCGACGACAAGCCGAGTAAGGAAACTGCCATGGCTCTTTTACAGCCGGAAACAGAAGTGCTTGACTGCCGTGCAGGCATCCGTGTCACGAATCCCGCCCATTATTTTCCTATTCTAGAGCAAATCAATCCCCAAACATGGGTGATGACAGCTTTTGGATCTAGAGGACTTCTCTATCACGCCTATTTTGGAAAAAAAATAAAACAAACGATTCTTGAGAATAATATATCGGGCTAGTAGGATCGCTCGTTATGGGTAAAAAATCTTTCAAAGGCAGAATCGTCAACAAGATCAAACGCGAGCAAAGCTATCTGATCAAAATTGAGGATCCTTTTATGAAAAATCAAGTTAGACCGTCGCTTAAAGGGCGCGTGAAAGCACTACCCAAAAATGCTTTTTGGCAACGCGTTGGCGTCTGGCCTCTTGTCGAAGAGGAAAAATTCGTCATATGAAAAATTCTTTTCTTTTTCTTGGTACAGGAGCTTCGATGGGCACGCCTGTCGTCACTTGCAAATGTGAAGTCTGCAGCTCTAGCGATCCTCTCAACCAACGCCTAAGGCCTGCAGGGCTTTTAAAACTAGGTGATGAGCGTTACTTGATCGATACAGGCCCGGATTTCCGATACCAGGCGCTCAAATATGGCATTGACTCGCTCAATGGAGTTTTAATCACCCATACCCATTTTGACCATATTGCAGGTCTCAACGACCTTAGGGTCTATTATTTTTTACAGAAGAAAACATTGCCCTGTCTTCTCTCGCAAGATTCGTATGACGATCTCAAACAAACGCAGAGTTATATCATCAATCAGTCCAATGACGATGTCATGGGAGGATCACGATTTAACTTTCAAATCATCAAAAAAGATTTTGGCATAGAGAAGTTTGGAGGGCGTTCCTGGCAAGTCATGTCATTTGAGCAAGGCGGCATGAAGGTCACCGGCTTCCGTTTGGGCTCATTTGCCTACGTCATGGATTTGAAGAACTTTACCCCTGAGATCTACGAGGCGCTGAAAGGTGTTGAAGTCTTGGTGATGAGCGGGCTAAGATATAGACCATCACCGGCTCATTTGAGTGTGGACGAAGCGATTGCTTTTGCTACTAAAGTAGGAGCTAAGGAAACTTGGTTTTCCCATATCTCTCATGAACTTGAACATACGGCCACTAATCAGCAGCTTCCTGCCGGTGTTAAGCTAGCCTACGACGGTCTGGAGATTCCGATTCATGTTGAATGAAAATAGTTTTAAAAATGCCAAAACAGCTCTCCTTCTAGGGTCATATACCTCGACCAAGGCCAAACCCGCCTGTGAAGACAACCTCAAAGAACTCGAACGTCTTTGCGATACCTATGGATTAGAAGTTATCGGTAAAGTCGCTTCTCCTATCAAAAAGATCGATGCAGGAACTTTTCTAGGAACCGGCAAACTCGATGAAATGCTTAAAATGAGCGACGAGCTCGGCGCTGATCTGATTCTATTTGATGATGAGATCACCCCGAATCAACAACGAAATCTTGAAAAATTCTTCCAACGGCCAGTGATCGATAGAACTGAGCTCATCATCGAAGTCTTTGCTCAAAGAGCTCAAACACGTGAAGCTCGGTTGCAAGTCGAACTCGCTAAGGTCAGATATCAGCAGCCCCGTTTGAAAAGATTATGGACCCACCTTTCCCGCCAAGCGGGAAGCGGCGGCGGCGGTGGAAGCGGCGGAGCCTATTTACGCGGTGAAGGGGAAACGCAGATTGAGATCGATCGCCGGCTGCTTAAGCTGCGGGTCATTCAGCTCCAGAAAGAGATCAAGGTTGTTGAAAAACAACGCGAGACACAGCGGCGTCAAAGACTTCGTACAGGCATTCCGACATTTGCAATTGTCGGCTACACCAACGCAGGAAAATCGACTCTGCTCAATGCTCTGACAAAAGCCGATGTCTTTGTTGAAGACAAACTGTTTGCGACTTTAGATACCACAACGAGAAAATTCACTCTTCCAAATCGTCAGGAAATCCTTCTGGTGGATACCGTGGGATTTATCCGTAAGATTCCTCACATGCTTGTCGCTGCTTTTAAAAGTACGCTTGAAGAAGCCATCCACACCGATATTTTGCTCCACCTCGTTGATGTCAGCAATCCTCAAGCTGAGCTCCAAGCAGAAGCGACCATGCACGTTTTAAAAGAACTGAAAGCCGACGACCGGCCAATCATCACCGTGCTCAATAAAATCGACGCCTGTGAAGATCCTGGTGTCCTGCACCGCTTCCGGCTCAAATATCCTAAGACCGTCCCGATCTCCGCTCTGACAGGAGAAGGTTTTGATCGTCTAATGCAGCAGATGACCGTTGAGATCGGATCGCTCCGTAAAACTTACCGTCTGCGGATTCCTCAAAGTCATTACGCATTAGTGAGCGAACTAATGAAAGAGGGAAGAGTCATCCAATGCGACTATGAAGATAACGACATCCTCCTCCATGTCGAAGTTCCTGGACGTTTTGAATCCAAGGTACAACCCTTTATCTATGAATTTATCTAAGCTCCCAGCACAAGAAAGGCCCCGCGAGAGACTCGTTAAATTGGGTCCTGAGGCGCTTTCTTTGACGGAGCTTCTAGCGATCTTACTCACTACGGGGACCAAAGACAGATCGGTTTTGGAGCTTGCTCATGACATGGTCGTTCGTTTTGGATCTCTCCAATCTCTTTTAGAAGCCTCGATTGAAGAACTGATGGAAGTTAAAGGGATCGGCCCTGCAAAAGCCATCCAGCTTAAAGCCGCCTTTGGAATCGCTCTAAAAACCACTCAGATAAGTTATGTTACCAATGCTCCTATTCACGCCAAGGAAGCGTATGAACTCGTCCGGCATGAGCTTGCAGGTCAAAAGCAAGAGATGCTGATGGTTGTTCTCAAAGACATCAAAGGAAGATTGATCGCATTAGAGAAAGTCTCAATGGGTACCCTTTCAGATGTTCTAGTACATCCTAGGGAGATTTTCTTTCCAGCAGTCAGACATAAAGCTAGCAGCATGATTTTAGCCCATAACCATCCGAGTGGGGATCCGACGCCATCGAATGCAGATTTAGAACTGACAAAGCATTTGATCCGGTCAAGCCGGGTGATGGGAATCCATCTCGATGATCACTTGATCATCGGGTCGAATTCATTCATCTCTCTGCTTGCATCTGGGTTTCTGAGTTGCAAGATTTAGACCCTTTTTCAACGAGTCCCATCACACCTGTAGTGAACATCTGCACGGCAATCAGAGAAATGACCATTCCACCGAGCCTTTCGCAGGCAATCAGGCCTTTCTGGCCGAGGAACAGCTTGATATTTGAAGAAGCTAATAGAATCAAAGAAGAACAGAGCCAAGCAAGACAGATAGGAATTAACATCCAAAATGAATTGTGGGCCTGCTGAGAATAAATCATCACAGCGGTGATCGCTCCTGGACCTGCGATAGCAGGGATTGCTAAAGGGAAAACAAACGGTTCGCGGTCGGGAACTTTAAGGTTGTTTTTCTTGGGGAAGATCATGCCCAGCGCGATCAAGAACAGCAAGGTTCCTCCTGCGATTCCGACCACACACTTATCGATCCCTAAGATTTGCAAAATCTCATTTCCAAAGAAATTGAAGCAGACCAGGATGAAGAGGGCGATCAGCATCTCGCGGATGATGATCCGGCGTTGTTTTTTGACTGGATAGCTGCTGAGGATGCCCACAAAGAACGGGACATTTCCCAACGCATTGAGAACAAAGAATAGGGAAGTCGTTACACTAATAACTGACATAAACTTAACTTCCACATAAATACTAGGAGTTATTTTGTCTATGATTTAATAAAATTATTTTAACTGTTCAAAGATGGAAGGCTGATTTGGAGGAAGTTGCTGGACTAACTGTTTTGCGGCTTGCTTGGCGAATAGTTTTCGATACTTGTCTTTAACTACCGGATCAATAACGAGAGGTTTACCATCATAAATGTCATTTTCTGGGGAGCCTCTCATAAGCTCTAAAGCAGCGTCCATTTGCCTTGTTAAATCTTCGTAAGCATCGGTAGCTATGGGTGCCTGAGGAGCTGTCCCGGAAGGTTGTATTGCCATGGAAGTGACCTCTGTTGAATGGCGCCCATTATCTCAAAACTGTGATTGCCAGGTTAGACTTTTCGGTTATAGGATTGGGAGTGTCACCCAAATATTGAGTATTTATTATTGGAAGCTTTAGCTTTTGATAGTTTAGCAGCGTTTTTCGCAATAATATCTTGAAATTGTCTTTTTTCTTCAGGTGAAAGAGGCTCATCATTCCAATCATCTATAGTCCAAATATTTGCATTACTGTCAGTAGGTTGGGGAATGCCAGCCTGTAACACGTTACGCATTGCCAAAGCCAGTGCTTCATTCTTGCCTTGCGCATCATGACGTGGGCTACCTTGTGAACTGGAAGTAGGTTTAATTGCCATAACAGTCTCCTAATTGAATAACAATCCGTAGGTCTTGTTCTAGATAAAAACGCCTAAGAAGAATTTCTTAGGCGTTTAGAAAATTATTGCCAGAGTGCCAAGATGATCGCACTGATGACGAATCCCACAACAGGGTAGCCTACGTCAATGAGAGTCAATTTTACACCGTGATTTTCCCAGATTGATTTACAGCACATGCTAGCTCCTGCAAAGCAAACACCGAGTAGTAACCCAAGGCAGATTGCTGGTTGAATTGTCATGACCTGGAACCCAGAAACAATCACAGCGATTCCCCAAACTTGTACGACGTTTAAGAGAAACGATCCGATCAATTTCATCTGCATAGCGCCTGAAGCCGGTTTTTTTATTTTGACCCCGAGTTTCTCATGGCCCTGTTGCCAGCTTTTCTTAAAAAGTACTGAAAACCATACTGATCCGAGCACCCAAAAAACGAATGCTGACACGAGGATTGCCCAATAATTCATTGTTAATTCCATAGTACACATAAAAACCTCCGGTTAAAAGAAAGCCATTATGGTAGAAAAGTTGATTAGAAAAAAACATTTTTCGCGATATGCGATAGAGGATTAGACGTTAGGGAATTTTCTTCTCAGCAGTTCCTCGATTTCATTAAGACATTGGAACAGTTGGTTTGCAGTTGCTTGATTATTAGGGTTTTTATCAGGATGAATGTTGATAGCATAACGGCGGTAAGCATGGGTTAGGTCGTGTTCGGTATAGTCGCTTTTTAGGCCTAGTAACTCATATGCATTTGGAGGGGTTTGTCCTTTTACTATGCACAATTTTGCATACTGAACTTGGGCCTTAAACTTATCGATGGAGTAGTTTGCAAATGATACTCCACGATTTTGGTTTGATGGTTCAATATCTTTTAAGATTTTAGATAAATCTGTTGCAGGCCGCTGTGGGTTAGTTGATGATGTTGTTTGATTGAAATATCGTTCGTTTATCCCTCGAATAGAATACATATTAGGGTGGTTATATGCCCATTTTCTCTTTCTCTGATTGCTATCGCTCGAAGCGTTTTCACAGGCTAGTTTTGCTGTGTATTTTAAAAGGTCCATAAAAAAACTCTTCCTGCGATGAATTAGTTGCATCTCTGTGACTAATTTATTGATAGCGTCTTTGTTTGTGGAAGAACCTGCTAGGCGTTCGAAAGAGTTAATGATTTTAGTTTCATCGAATACACCTTTCGCATCGAAAAAATCGCCATATTTCAACTTTGAACCTGCGTTTATATATTGATTTGCTTGACCTGCATGAAATGCGAGATCGCATTCATAGGAAGTGATCCAGTAGTGTAATTCTCCCCATAAGGCGCTCGGTTTTCCGTCATTGTCTTTAACCTCTCCCTTGCCATCTACTTGAAAATTGTCTTTTGAAGCAAAAGGCAGAGGCTCTCCGTTAGGACCGCTTAAGCCAAGCTCTCTATGCAGCCTTAAGGACATACACATGGCAATACAATTTTCCCGGTGGCCGACGGCTTTTAGAATGGCGGAGTCCTGCTCAGTGCCTCCCAGAAAATAAATAGGAGAAGACAAGATTCCCATAACAAGGCCGCCTAAAACGCCGATGACTCTTTTCGAAATTGAATTATCACAGCGTGGGAGCTCACCCATAAATGCTGCCCACACAAACCAAATTCCGCCTACGCTCATAAAGCAGGCACCAGCTGTACGGCCGATCACCCAAAGATCTGTGTAAGCGCAGTAAGCATGCTCACGGGCTTTTTGTCTATTTGCTATGTTGAGAACTGCATTGGAAATGTGCCAGATGACTCCCAATGGCGCGATCAAAGTCGCGACTCCGATCATATAAACCATTCTTGCAAGCGCGCGGACTGGAGGTCCAAATGTCTTATGCAGGGGATCGGCTCTTAGTTTTGCGGTAAAAGGATCGAACCCAAGGTTATGTTGGGGATTCTGGAGAGTATCGAGGAGAGATTCAGCTGGTTGTTGAACGATTTTCAAATCACATTTCGGTGGATTCAAATAATTTTGATAAAGTGAAGATAACAATGCTTTTTGAGAGAAAGACGTAATTACCATAGGAGGGAGATTTTAACAAATTGAATGATTATTTTCAATTTTGAAGATCTATAAACAATTTTTTTATAATACTTTAACTACCTATGGTTAAAAAATAGATATTAACCTGTGTTCTAAAGTTTTTAGTCAAAAAATAATTAGAATCAGAGAAAAAGTTGGTTTTTCAGACGGTCCTAAGGCATAATTTCTTGCTATGCAAGAAAAAAAGTATAAAATTTCTACTTTAGGGTGCCGGACGAACCAGTACGAATCCGAGGCTTACGCGACCCAGCTCCGCACTCTCGGCTACCGAGAGGCAGGAGAAGGCGAAGAGGCTGACATTTGTATTGTGAACACCTGCACAGTCACGGAATCTGCCGATAGCAGCAGCCGGTATCAGATCCGGCAGCTCCATCGTCATAATCCCGGAGCTTCTCTTGTCGTGACGGGCTGTCTTGCGGAGCGCCTTCCAGAAGAGCTAAAGGCCATCCCGGGCGTGACCCATTTGGTTCCTAACAAAGATAAAGAAAACCTCCTGGCTTCTGTATTTCCTAACGAAGAGCTGCCGGAATTCAAGATCGATCAGTTTTCTGCTCACACAAGAGCGTTTGTCAAAGTCCAAGACGGCTGCAACTCGTATTGCACTTATTGCATCATTCCGTATGTCCGAGGAAGATCCCGTTCGAAGCCGATGGATGAGATTCTAGAAGAAGTGAGAGGCCTAGTTAAAAACGGATACCAAGAAGTCGTTCTAACAGGAATCAACATCGGTGACTATATTGGAACGAATGGAGAGAAGCTGGCTGATCTCGTGAGAGCTGTCGATCAAATTGAAGGCCTCACTCGCATCCGCGTCTCTTCGATCGATCCCGATGAAGTCGATGACAATTTAATGGACGCCATACTGAGCGGCAAAAAGACCTGCCATTCTTTCCATATTGTTTTGCAGGCAGGCTCAAATGTGATTCTGAAACGGATGAACCGCAAATACACCAAGCAGATTTTTTTAGAGACGATCCATCGTTTGAAAAACGCAGCTCCTGATTTTACTTTTACAACGGATGTGATTGTCGGATTTCCTGGGGAGACGGAAGGGGATTTTGAAGAGACTTTGGAAATCATGCGGGAAGTGAAGTTCGCAAAAGTTCATATGTTTCCTTATAGCCCTCGGGCAAGAACACGTGCTGCGACATATCCGAATCAAGTGCCTCAAGCTGTCATGAATGAAAGAAGACAGATCGTTCTAAGAGAGTCTGAAAAATTAGCCTTTGAGCTTAGAGAAGCTTACGTCGGCAAAAAAATGAAAGTGCTCATCGAAGATGAGAAAGAAGGCTTTGGCCATACTGAGAATTTCCTTCCTGTTGTTTGTCAGTTTCCTGTGAAGCGCAATACGATTGTGGAAGTCGAGTGCATTAAAAATACGCCGGAAGGCCTTAGCGGAAAATTATGAAAATCACCATAGCAGAGCGTTTAAAGCCTTTTTCGCATCTTCCAGGAACTTCCTGTGTCATTCCCTGGAGCTCTTACAAAGTCCAGGCTTTCCCTGCGCTTTTGATCTTTGAAGATCTCATCACCTCAAAGAAACACGAATACCGGCTCGATTGGAAAGGTCCTGTTTTGGATTTCACATTGGAGCTCGATCTTGAGAAAGGCGTTGTCTGGGTCTATGGAAAAACAGAAGATGGCCATCGTAAGATCTGCATCGCAATGCAAGAAGGTGGAATTGCCATCGACAAGGAATTGGTTGTTCCCGGGACTAAAGTTGCGCCCCATGCAATAGAAAGATTATCGCTTGGAATGAGCAAAACACTCGACTGGGAATTGGTTTCCAGGCGCCGTGAGATGGCAGAAATTCTTCCGATTTGGTTTCGCTTAGGGCAGATGGTGCCTTCGATAGGTAAAGCTTCTATTTTGCAAGAATGCGACAAGCTCGATGTCGCTAAAAATTATCTAAAGCTTTTCATGACAGGTTTTGAGGGCATTTTATCTCCTCGGCTATCTGATACGAATCATCAAGGGATTGTGTCGGAGAGTCGTTTTTCAGGATCTCCACTGATCTTGCTGACAGCGGGTGCGAAATATATCAGGGCGCTTTTTTTCAAAGAGACGGATGAAAGCTGGGAATTTTTGCCGTGCCTTTCACCGGAATTCCACGCTGGCCGTTTTCTGCAGCTAACGACAAAAGCCGGAGATAAGATCGATTTTGAGTGGTCTAAAAAACTTTTACAGAAAGTGATTATCGAATCTGCCAGTGAACGTGAAATTTTAATTTGCTTGCCAAAACCGCTCAAGTCATGCCGTTTACGGAGTGCTTTGAATGAAAAAGGGAGCCGTCACGTGATGGAAAAACCTTTAATATTGGCCCCTCGTCAAAAACTTTTTCTAGACCGTTTTGAGAAATAGAGCTCCTCCAGGTATAATGGACGGACTATGACTAATTTTAAGTCTTTAGAGCAAACATCCCGCAAGACCAAATGGGCTTTATTTCTCACAGGTCTGCTCAATGAACCCTTAGTAGGGTTGATTGCGATTTTGCCTTTTATCTTAAGAAAAGATCTCCATGCCAGCGCGTTTCAAATTTCTATTTTTAATATGCTCAAACC
>CAZBCR010000040.1:0-11193 GCA_964490565.1 uncultured bacterium | reverse complement strand
AATTGGAGACTTTGGAAATGCTCTATCCAATACGGCGTGCACAACTCTGGTCTTTTTTGCCGGGGTGGGAATCGCAGCAACAACATCTAGCATTGCAAAAGCAGTATTAAAACCTAGCACACCCTCTAGCTTAGAGGATTTACAAGGCTTTACTAGACGGGATTTCTGTTACCTTTTGGGATGTACAGTAGGCCTGACTGGAAGTGCGTATGTCGGAAGCCAGCTGCCTTTTGTTTCTTTTGCAGAAGAAAAGGCTTTAAAATTGTTAGCACTTTCATTAGGAACCGCAGCAGCAGGAACACTCCTAGGGAAAAAAGGAGCTGCCATCGGACTCATCACACTAGGTGGAGCTTTGGGATATTTCGAACCTGTTGTTCCTATCATGGCTGGAAGTGCTACCGGTTCAATATTGGGCGGCATAATCGCCAGATGAAGTTACTCTTCTTTTTTATCATCCAGAGTGATGAGGTTCGTCCAGAGTTGATGCTTCCACTCACGGTAGACGTGGTGGTCCGGCGTCATGATCTCAGCTGAATACGTCAAAATCCCCCCTGACTCATCATACTCGTGATTGAGCAGAGAATAGACCTCATATCCTAAACGGCTCTCGATCGGATAGACAAAGGTCTTTTCCGTGTGGTTCTTGTAGATCACATGGAAGACGATCTGTGGATTTTGCTCTAGAAGATCTGGAGGCACGGCCCATTGAAGGACGATCTTTTGCCCATGGGGAGGCATCCTAGGCTCTGGAGATCCGACATGGGTGCTGGCCAGATAGGTCGGATCAACCGGGATCTGCCTCAATGAAAGATAATATTTACTGCACCCTGTAAGGAGCGATAGGCAGAAAATAGCAGGAAATATAAACTTCTTATCCATGGACCAGTCCGTTGCGTGCATTCTTTTTAGAGATTCTAAAATATTGCTGATTAAACGGCGCGATATTCCTGTATGGGTGCTGCCTGGCGGGGGCATCGACCCCGGAGAAAGCCCAGAAAGTGCCGCTTGTCGAGAGATGGAAGAAGAGACCGGCTACCGGGTAAAAATTCTTAGAAAAATCGCTGAATACTCCCCGACTAACCGCCTAACCAAGCTAACTCATTTCTATGAGGTTGCCGTCTTAGATGGAGCTCCCAAGACCGGAGCTGAGACCCGGGCTGTCGAGTTTTTTGAACTCGATCAGCTGCCCCCGCTTCCACCGCCTTATAAGCATTGGATTGCCGATGCGGCAGCAAGGCATGAGACCATGCTGAAAAAAAATGTCGAAGGCGTCAATTACATCACTCTATTGAAATTGCTCCTGCAGCATCCCGTCTTAGCCGGACGCTTCCTGCTCACTAGAATGGGAATTCACATTAATCGTTAGATCATTTTCTTCGGATTGACAATCTGATCGAACTGCTTTGCTGTCAGATAGCCGAGCTTCAGAGCGGCTTGTTTAAGACTGAGGCCTTCTTTGTAGGCCTTTTGGACGATCTTAGAGGCTTTATCATACCCAATGACAGGATTGAGGGCGGTTGCGAGCATCAGAGAGTTTTCTAGGTGCTCCTGAATCTTTTTCGTATTCGGCTTAATCCCCTTCAGACATTTATCATGGAAATTTTTAGCGACATCGGAAAGCAGCCGGATCGATTGCAAAAGATTATAGATGATCACGGGCTTGAAAACATTAAGCTCAAAATTTCCCATCGATCCTGCAAAGGTGATCGCTGCATCGTTGCCCATGACTTGGACAGCGACCATCGTCATCGATTCGCTTTGAGTCGGATTGACTTTACCCGGCATGATCGAAGAGCCTGGCTCATTTTCAGGAAGAAAGAGCTCTCCAAGTCCGCAGCGAGGACCAGAGGCCAGCCAGCGGATGTCGTTGGCGATTTTCATGAAAGCGCACGCGATCACTTTCAGAGCGCCGCTCACTTCTACCAGGCCATCATTGGCAGCAAGCGCTGCAAATTTGTTGGGAGCTGTAACAAAAGAAAATCCCGTGAGCTTTGAGATCGCTTCAGCTGTTTTTTTACCAAACTGAGCCGGAGCATTAAGACCGGTGCCGACTGCAGTGCCGCCAAGGGCGAGTTCTGCAACGGGTTTTAGAGAATCTTCAATCGCCCGGATCCCATTTTCAATTTGGGCCGCATAACCGGAAAATTCTTGTCCGAGCGTCAGCGGAGCAGCATCCATGAGATGGGTCCGTCCGACTTTGACGATCTTTTGAAATTGTTTTGCTTTGGCACGGAAACCACTAGCCAGGAGTTTTAAGTGAGGGAGCAAATGTTTTTTAATCGCTGTCATCGTCGCAATATGCATCGCGGTGGGGAAGACGTCGTTGGACGATTGCGACATGTTGACATCGTCATTGGGATGGATCGGAGTTTTTGAGCCGAGCGTACCGCCGGCTTTTTTAATAGCGCGGTTGGCGATCACCTCGTTGACGTTCATGTTGGTCTGGGTTCCAGAGCCCGTCTGCCAGATGACGAGATCGAAATGCTGGTCGAGTTTTCCGGAAAGCAGCTCATCGCAGGTTTTAACGATGAGATCTTTTTTCTTCTGTGAGAGAAGACCGAGTTGATGATTGACCAGAGCTGTGGCTTTTTTGACAACGCCAAGGGCCCTAATCAATTCGATCGGCATCTTTTCAGTGCCGATCGGAAAGTTTTGGATAGACCGCTGGGTCTGAGCGCCCCAGTATTTGTCATCCGGGACTTTAATCGAACCCATGCTGTCAGTCTCAATGCGCGTCTTTTTAGCCATTAACCTCTATGTAAGGGTTTTTGACTATTAGATCAAGAGGAGGGCAAACACGAAGGCAAAAAGCGAGAACGATTCGATGATCCCCAGCGCAATGAAGCACTTACCCATGATCGCAGGCTGTTTTGCAGAGGCTTGAATGCCAGACGCTGCGCACATGCCTTGGTAAACGGAAGAAAATAAAAGAGCAAATCCGACAGAAATCCCGATCCCGATCGCTGACATGGGAGCTAGCGTACCTGCGCGGATCGCATCTCTCATCAGAAGCATCACGATAAAGCCATAGATCGACTGAGAAGCTGCCATCGCAGACATACCGATAAATGAGCCGTGATTTTCTTCGACGCGGCTCATCACAGCGTGAGCTGCCATGCCGCCGATTCCGCAGCCAATTGAGCTCCCGATACATCCGAGTCCGAGTACGAGTGCGGGTCCCACCATTGAATAATCCATATATACCTCTATTTTTTAAGCTTTTGTAATGGTTTAAATAAACGGCCGCCGCCATTGAAACAGAAATGATACCATTCTAGGAAATTAAGACGAAGCCCGTGGATGACGCCACCCATGAAGCTTAAGCCTATGTTGACGACGTGGCCGATTAAAATAATAATAAATCCTATCGCTAGTCCCAGGCCTGAGCCTTCGGTATTAAACGTATCAGCCATGATCGCTCCGGCTAGACTGAGCGCGTAGAGACGAAGATAAGAAAGAACGTCTGAAAAGACCGTTACAACGTTAGCGATCTCATTGAGACCTTTCCAGCCCCGCTGAATTAAAGCTGCGAGCAAGGCAAATCCTACGCCTCCGTAAAGGAGCTGAAGTCCCAGCGCCTTGGCAGTGGGGACTGAAACCCATCCCATGAACTGCATGATTGAAATATCATGTAACATCGTGGGGAAGAAGAGGTATCCGCCGACTAAGAAAGCAATCCAGCCGATGCCGGAAAAATTCCGGAAAACGTAGCGGAGGAAGGCCAAGCTGATGTGGACAACCCCGATGATGATGATGAATTCGAAAATGATATTTCCAGAAAATTCTTCGATCATCGGATAAGTCGTTCTACCATCTTTGACCAGCACCGTCGATTGGAGCATCTCTTTGCCGGTCTTGGCTGTTTCGACTGTAGGATATTTAGCGACCCACGACTTATAGACATCGTCTTTAACGGCTAAGTGATAATCGGCTTTTTTTCCGACCATATAGTGCAATGGAGAAATGTTAGTCAGAGGATTGGTAGGAGCCAGCTTTAATCCGAAATAGGAAGAGGTCAGCACCCCCCAGGCGATGCAAGCATAGGAGAGGATAAATAAAAGCTTGAGGAACCGTTTAGGTTTTCCGTGAGCATGAGGGAATTTTTTATTCAAAAAGAATGCTAAACATAAGAAGATCGCACCGTAGCCGGCATCTCCAACGATCACCGCAAAGAAGAAGGCAAAAAACCAAAGAACCCATTTAGAAGGGTCTTTGTCATTGGTCGCTGGAATATCATAGAACTTGATGATGTCTTCACCGATTAAGCCGGTGCCGGTATTTTGAAGACATGTGGGGACTTTATCTTCGGGGTCAATGGAAACTTGCTCGGCATGGATATCGAGACCGTCGATCAGGCCAAAAAGGTGATTTACTTTATTACGAGGGACCCACGCTTCGATCACAAAGAGAGAATTTTTCAAAGGATAGGCGACATCTTTTTTTGCTGAGCTCAGGTGGTATTTATTCAGTTCTTCTAAGAGGATGTCGTGGAGAAAATCGATATAGCCGGCGTATTCTTTGAGCTCTGTCTCAAACCGGTGGATCGAATCTTCTACAAAATCAAGACGGCTCTCTAACTCGCCCAGCGGCGCATCGATCCGCATCTCGATCATGCCTGGAAGGGCGATCGGCTCATCACTGATCGTGATAAAATAGTCGAGATCGTATTCAGTAGCGACGTAGATGATCTCATCGGGGAAGCTGGTCTTGTGGCTTTTAGCGGTCTTCATACAGAAGAACTGGACTTTGCGGCCGGTTTCTTTTTCGATATAGGCGATATCGTCCATGGAAAAGTCGCCAAAAGGAGCGACCCGGACGATCTCGGTATCTAAAACACGCTTTTCTTCGCCGAGTTTTTCTAAATCTTCTTTGAGCTCGATGATCCTTTCAGAGACTTGCATCGCTAGATGGAGATCTCCCCCGCCTTGGTAAGGGTCTCTGAGAGGCTGTTTACGTAAAATCTTATGAGCAGCAAGAAGATTCTGGACGGTGACAGGCGCATCGAGCGGTTTTTTTGCAGTGACCGAAATAAACTCTAGAAAGCCCTGGTCCTGGGCTTGTTCAAAGAAATGATCGAGGCTCTCTTTCGTCCCCATGATGAAGTATTTGACGACATCTTCGATCATGCAGATGCCTCGCGTAAGAGAATTTTTTGCTTAGCGACTTTTGCTTGGCAGACAGCAGCGAGCTGCTGATCACCTAAGAAGATCTTAATTTTGCGGATATTGCCTTGAGCTCTGGGGATCAAAATCTTTTCAAAGAGGTTCACACGGATGGAAACTTCGCGGAGCTCTTTCTCAAGAGCTGCTTTTTTTTCTTCGCCGATGCGGATTTTTTCTCGGATCGTGATCAGCTCTCTGAGTCCTACAATCGATGAATCGAGCCAGACAGGAGCATCGAAAAGCATGTAGGAGCTCTCTTGGAAAACGACTTTTTCTAAGATCGGGATGTCAATACCAGCGATGTTTTCATATCTTTTTTGGACTTCGACAATTTTAACAGCAGGATAGAGATCAAAAGCGCTCCGGTCAGAAAAAAGTGCAGCATAGGCCTGAATTTTTTTCTCAGCCGCAGAAAATTCCCGGTGGAGCTGCTGGATCTCCTGCTCGGCTTGGTTGACTTCGATCTGAAGCAGCATCTTTTTTAACTGGAGAGTCGGCAGATATTTCTGCAGCTGTCCAAATCGATACTGCTCAGATCTTAGTTCCGTTTTGGTTAACTTAACCATCCTTTTATCCTCTGGGCGGCCAGTATTTATCGATCAAAGTTTGTTTAATCCCGACTTCTTGAGGCTCGAAACACTCGCTTAAGGTCTTCCAACCGTAATCAAGAGCATCTTCCAGGAGAAGATTGACCTCTAAATTCATCATCCGCTCTTCAAAGAGATTGGCAAAGTGCAGAAGTTTTTCATCCCAGCGAGAGAGTTTAAAACCCATCGATTGCCGCTCTCGTGCTTTTTTCCCTTCTGCATAGAGTCTAATCTGAGCGTTAGCGACATCGCCGTGGTCTTCGCGGGTCACTTTTCCAATGACTTGCTGTTTCAGACGAGACAGAGATCCGAATGGATCAATCGAGCCGCCGTGGAGATAGAACTGACCTTCTGTGATATATCCAGTGTTATCCGGGATCGGATGGGTCACATCGCCGCCGGGCATCGTCGTCACAGAAATAATCGTGATCGAACCGCTACCATCGATGTCGACAGCTTTTTCATAACGTGCAGCTAAATCAGAATAGAGCGATCCAGGATAGCCCCTGTTCGAAGGAATTTGATCCATGGTGATTGCGATTTCTTTAATCGCATCGCCAAACGCTGTCATGTCGGTGAGCAGCACGAGAACGTTTTTATCTTCGACAGCAAATCTCTCTGCACAAGCCAGCGCTAAGTCTGGAACGAGAAGGCATTCTACAGCAGGATCTGTAGCTAGGTGAATGAACATCACAGTACGTTCGAGAGATCCGGCTTTTTCTGCGTTATCAATAAAGGCTTGGTAGTCATCGAATCTCAGGCCCATACCACCGATTACAACGACATCCGCATCGGTTTGGTTGGCAATCCGCATGAGCAGTTGGTTATAGGGCTCCCCTGCAATCGAAAAGATCGGGATCTTCTGGGATTTAACCAGGCAATTGAAGACATCGATCATCGGGATGTTAGTCCGGACGAGTTCATGAGGGACGATACGGCGGACCGGATTAAAAGAAGGCGCATTTATCTCAACATGATCTCCGACAACAGCAGGTCCTTTATCGATCGGATCTCCAGAACCGTTGAAACGGCGTCCTAAGAGAGCGTCAGAGACAACGCCTTGCATCGGTTTACCCAAAAATGAGACGCGGTCGTGAGTTCCGATGCCGCGGGTGTTTTCAAACGCTTGCAGGGTGACTTTGGTGCCATCGATCCGAAGAACAGACGCATAAGTGCTTTCGCCATTTTTTTTGTAGATCCGCGCCATTTCGCCAAGCGAGATATTTTCAGCGATCACCGTGAGGAGATTGCCTCGCATGTCAACAATTCTGTCGTAGATTTTTTTCATGTGACGATTCCTTGTTTGGCCTGGTGAATTTTCTCTTCTATTCGAACAAAGGTCTTGTCATACCGCTCTGATTTGAATGGCATGAAGTTCATGTTCTTAATGTCGTTTTGCAAGTCTAAGAAAAATGAACGGGCTGAATCGTGGCCATCGAATTGAAACTGGGTTTCAAAGACCTTATTGATCAGCTGGAAAAGTGGGATTTGTCTGTCGAGCGGACAATAGGCGTCTTCTTTATCAAAAGCGTTCTGTTGGAGATACGCAAATTCATAAAGTTCGGATTTCAAGTAGACCACCATGTCATGCAGGTTGATCCCCTCTTCACCGACAACTTCCATCCGCTTGCCGATCTCATCGCCATCGCGCAGAATTTGTGCAGCACGTTTGACGTTTTTTCCCCAGCCTTGGACTTTAGCTTCGAGCTCCCGGCTGACATCATCGATATATTTACTCCAAGAGATCAGAGGATCGATCGCGGGATATCGCCGAGCATCTGAACGTGCTCTAGAGAGCGCTAAAAAAGCTCCCACAACAGAAAGTGTCGCTTGGGTCACAGGCTCTTCAAAGTTTCCGCCCGCAGGTGAAACCGTTCCGCAAATTGTTAAAGACCCTGTATCGCCATTAGCTAGTCTTACCACGCCAGAGCGCTCATAAAATGCAGCGATCCTAGAAGCGAGATAAGCAGGAAATGCCTCTTCACCGGGGATCTCTTCCAATCGTCCTGACATTTCACGCATCGCTTGAGCCCAGCGGGATGTCGAATCAGCAAGGAGCAAAATATCAAGGCCCATCTGCCGGTAGTATTCAGCAATGGTCGTTCCCATATAGATAGAAGCTTCGCGGGCAGCAACCGGCATCGAGGAGGTATTGCAAATGATGACCGTACGGTTCATCAGAGGTTCATTTGTGTGGGGATCTGTCAGGTGAGGGAAGGTTCTCAGAACTTCAACGACTTCTCCTGCACGTTCTCCGCAAGCCACAACGATCACAATGTCAACAGCGGCATACTTGGCCAAATGGTGCTGAAGAACCGTCTTTCCAGCGCCGAAGGGTCCTGGAGAGCAAAACGTTCCGCCTTTCAAGATAGGAAATTGCGTATCGATGATCCGCTCCCCTGTGTCCATCATCCGAGTGGCTTTGATCTTATCGCCGATAAACAGCTGATTTTTAACAGGCCATTTTTGGACCATGGTAAAGGAGACTTCTTGTCCTTTCAAATCGACGGCTTTCACAACGACGGTATCGATATTGTAGGAGCCGGCTTTTGTCACCCATGTGATGGTGTAATCGCTAGAGAGAGCAAAAGGAACCATGATCTTGTGATGGAATCTTCCTTCCATGGTGTAGCCCAGCTCATCGCCTTGACGGACGACGTCGCCGACTTTTGCGACGGGATGGTAGTCCCATTTGCGAGCTCTATCTAAAGAAGGAATGTAGACGCCGCGAGAAAGGAAAAGACCTGTCGCATCAGCAACTTTCTCAAGAGGATTTTGAAGTCCATCGATAATGCTTGTTAAAAGGCCGGGGCCGAGCTCAGCTTCTAAGAGGTGGCCGTTGAATTCGACGGGTGTGCCGAGCTTGATGCCGCGGGTATCTTCAAAGACTTGCACTTTGACTTCTTTACCCGCTACTTCGATCACTTCGCCTTTCAAGAGCAAGTTGCCCAGCTTGACCATGGCAACTTCACCCTGCTGGACGTTTCCATCGAAGGCGACGTGTAGCAAGTTTCCAAAGGCTTTGACGACTTTTCCAGTCACTAATTCTTTCATTTTTTTACCCTACAAAAGCTTCGAGAATAATTTTTCCTTTCGCACTATCTAAATCGTTCCATTGTTCTACTATGAGGAGCCGTGCCATATAAGACAAAATCCAATCGATGGAAAAAAGCGGTTTATTGACCATCTCTTCAATCTGATGGAAGCGCCACTCAGCAACCGTTTTAAACTGCAGCCACGGATCGGATCCGCATGATAAATATTTTTCCTTCAGCTCTAAAAACTCAATCGGTGGATCGTAAGTCGGGGCATCTTTTTGTGCCAAGATACCCAAGACCAGAGGATCTGTTAAATCTTCAAATTGGAGCTCTGCTATGACATCACGTCCCAGCTGCTTGGCTCTTAGAGCAAGGAGCACGAGTCTCCATGACCTTTCGAACTCGAGATAATCTTTTAAAAACCCTTTTTGCCTCTGGATCTCTTCATTGAAATATGTCGAAATGAGTCCTGAGAAGAATCTGAGTTTTTCAGCGGCCGATTCAAAACGATCCAGAAAATCAAACGCATATTCAGGAAGGCCGTCTTTTAAAAGAAGCGCCTGATCGAGTTCCTTCTCGCTTAAATTTCCCCGTGTATCGATAGCGTCTTCTAAATAAAGAGCACGCACGTTGCTAAGATCCAAAAAGCGGCGGAATACCACCGTCTTTTCATAATCTTCTTTAGACAAATTGATCTCTAAACGAGCCGTGAGCTCATCAAAGGTGATGTCCGGCTTTTCACCGAGGACCAGCGGGGGGAAAGAGGCTGCTAAAAAGTAGTAGTTTCCCACGTTTACTTCCTAAACAAGTATTCTCTAAAGTCTTTCCTAATATAGGCTGCGACCATTTCCTTGATGGTTTCATCTGAGAGATCAATGGTGATATTGTTATTTAAGAGCTTCACTTCAACTCCACCGCCTATAGAACTGATCAGCACGCCTTTCTCTTTGAGTCTTTGGAGCACTTCAGAAGCGAGCAGTTCATTGACAGCTTTTGCAGAAATGGCAGAAGAGATCACCACGCTTAAATCAGATTTTGTCCCTTCTTTTTCCAATGCATGCACGATCGCATTGATGAGCTGAGCCATGAGTTTAGGATCTTGCATCGGTTTTGCGATCAGCTTGGAAAGCTCAGGATCAAATAACTTATGTTCGATTTTTTCTTTTAAAGCCTCGAGTGTTTGACGGCAGGCTTGAGCTAAGGACGCTTGAAAGATCGATTTTTGCTTTTCGATTTCGACATTCGCATCATCGACCATTTTCTTGGCCTCTTTATGAGCATCGGCTAAGATTTCATCGGCTTTTCTACGAGCGGATGCGACGATTCCCTCTGCTTCGTGCTTGGCAGGCTCTAAAGTCTCCCGCTTTAATACATCGCAGATTTTTTTTACTTTGTCTTTTCCGGTCTCTAGTCCTTTCATGATTTCCTCAGATTTTGAGCAGCTCTAATAAGAATTACAAAAAATACTTTCGCTCTGTCTTTCCATTTTTTTCCAAAACAGGCTTAATTTTCAACTTGAAATCCTAACGTGGATCGGATATTCCTAATGTATGTCAAAATATCCGCTTGCCCTTCAACAGCTCATTGCTTCTCTTAAAATGCTTCCTGGCGTCGGTTCCAAGACAGCTGAAAGATTCGCTTTTCAGCTTCTCACCTGGCAAGACGAACCTCTAGAAAATTTTGCTCAAGTGATTTCAACACTTAAAACAAAGATTCGTACATGTTCGACTTGCAACTGCCTAGTCGAGAAAGAAGTTTGCGAGTTCTGTGATATAAATAAAAGAGATAGTTCCCTTCTTTGCATTATTTCATCTCCTAAAGATGCTTATGCCATCGAAGAAACTCATATGTATAAAGGACTTTATCATGTTCTTGGAGGACTTCTCTCTCCCCTCGATGGAAGAACTGTAGAACGTCTGGGCCTGCCCCACTTAGTCCAACGAATCTCGACTCTCCAAATCCGCGAAGTGATCGTTGCTCTCGACTCCACCTTAGAAGGAGACGCCACTGCCCTCTATCTTAAGGAGCAGCTAGGCAAGTCTGATATCCCAGTGTCCCGTCTCGCTCTCGGCCTGCCAATGGGCAGTCCGCTAGAATATGTCGATGGAGGAACCCTCTCCCGAGCCCTGACTGGCCGTCAAGTTTTTTAGGCATAAGGCTACTAGCAAGTCAATGTGATTTTCTTTTTTTAAATCTAACTAATTTATAATGATTTATTTCTTTTTTATTACTTTTCGAAAAAACAGCGCCCCTAGCATAATGTTGATCGAAAAATTAGGAGCATGATGATTCCCATACCTTCTTCAAGCCAAGGGCGATTTATACCCACTGCACCTTCTATTCAGCTCCCGTCTCCTCCTGCTTTTCATTTCAATCCGAAGATTTTTGAACCGAAAATCCCCACGC
>CAZBCR010000039.1:0-11276 GCA_964490565.1 uncultured bacterium | reverse complement strand
CCTAAAGCCTCGCGACCAGTTCCAATGGTCTCGTGCAAAATCACCACATCTGAAGTCGAGAGTCCAAAGCGATTGAGCACCTCTATGCAGAGTTCATATTGACGTTTTGCAAAAAGATGCGCCTCGGCAGTATCCGGAGCTAGTAATGGCTGATAGCAATCATTGGCAGGGCCAAGACAGATGGCGATCCGCCCAGAGTTTTTGTCGCCTAAAGCTGCTAAAAGAGCTTCTAAGTTTAGACTGAGCATTTCCTTGTAGAGTTCAACAAACCCCTCTTTTAACAACGATCGCAGAAAGAATGCATTGACTGTTGGCAAGGTCGCTCCTGCATTCAGATAGCCTCTTGCGATCATCTCCACCGCAATGCGGTACCACTGTTGCTCGCCTTGACGTTTGACAGTTAGCGCGTTAGAAGAGATCCCGAGACTCGATAGCACACACCCATAAGGGCCAAATAAAATTTTCATAAAACTCCTAAGTTGATTATTTTTTTGGAAATAAGCGCTTAGGAGCAAAGACAGAAGATGCCAAGCGCCTAAGCGCTTCGCATGGACATAGAAGATTTAGAAACACTGTGTAGAAAAGACATCGAATAACCTTATCTGAATACCAGTAATTTTAACCAAAAATTGCGTTTCTCTCAAGGGAAAAGGGCTATCTAGGACTGATCAGAGCGCCGCCGAGGCAAACAGGGCCGTCATAGAAAACAATGGCTTGGCGCGGGGTGATGGCGCGCTGCGGCTGAGGAAAGGAAACAGAGACTTTGTCATCTTCGATTTTTTCAATTAAACACTCTTGATCGATCTGACGGTACCGGATTTTAGATGTGCAGCGGAAGGGGATCTCTGGAGCGACTCCACTGACCCAGCTAATGTCTGTTGCGGTGAGGACGGTGTCATAGAGCGCAGGATGGTCATCGCCTTGTTCGACATAAACAACGTTGCGCTTGATGTCTTTATCAACCACAAACCATGCTTCTCCAGGACCGCCGATCTTAAGACCTTTGCGCTGGCCAATGGTGAAGAAAGCCGCGCCTTGGTGAGTTCCGACGGCTTGACCGGCGAGCGTTTCAAAACGGCCTTCTTGGTAAGGGATATACTCGCTAATGAAGTCACGGAACTTTCTCTCGCCGATAAAGCAGATGCCTGTGCTGTCTTTTTTCTCAGCTGTTGAAAGGCCATGTTCTTTGGCAATTTGACGAACGTGGTCTTTTTTAAGATGGCCAATGGGGAATAACACTTTTTCTAAGATCTCTTTTTTCAGGGTATAGAGGAAGTAGGTTTGATCTTTCTCTTGGTCGACGCTTCTTAAAAGCTGGCCGTCTTGTGTTTGAGCATAGTGGCCGGTCGCGAGATAGTCAGCTCCGAGCTCCATTGCTTTTTGAAAGAACACTTTAAATTTGATTTCACGGTTGCAGAGGATGTCGGGATTGGGAGTGTAGCCGAGTTTGAGTTCTTTGATGAAATGAGAAAAAACCGTGTCCATGTACTCTTGTGCAAAATTAATCGTATAGTAGGGAATCCCGATGGTGTTGCAGACCCGGACGACATCATCGTAATCTTGAGAAGCTGTGCAGGTGCCGTCTTTATCTTCCCAATTTCTCATGAACAGACCGATCACTTCATAGCCTTGTTGTTTGAGTAAAAGGGCAGAGACAGAGGAATCGACTCCTCCTGACATGCCAATGACAACTTTTTTCTTATTCTGCATGGCAATATTTTACACGAAATGAAGAGATTCTGCTATGGTAGAAAATATTTACTAATAGGATGCGACTATGGATGAAGGCTTGGTAAAAATTCCTTTGAAAGACGTCACTTTAGCAGGGAATCTCCTGATTCCTAAGGATGCCACAGGTCTGGTGGTCTTTGCGCATGGCAGCGGAAGCGGCAGACATAGTCCTCGGAATCAAGCCGTCGCAAAATATCTAAGAGATGAAGGAGGTCTTGGGACGCTTCTAATCGACCTGCTGACTGAAAAAGAAGAGGTTTTGGATGACAAGACAAGAGAACTGAGGTTTAAGATTCCTTTCCTAGCAGAAAGGCTGAGCCAGATTACCGATTGGCTTAGAAAAGAGCCTAAAACGAAAGATCTGAGTATCGGATATTTTGGAGCGAGTACGGGAGCGGCAGCGGCGTTAGTGGCTGCAGCCCAGAGAAAAGATATCGATGCGGTAGTTAGCCGGGGAGGCAGGCCCGATTTAGCAGGGGAGTCACTCGTCAAAGTTGAAGCTCCCACGCTTTTAATCGTCGGGGGAGACGATGTTGAGGTATTGGAGCTCAATCAAGAGGCGCTTGATTTGCTCCAAACAACGAAAGATTTGATGGTCATTCCAGGAGCGACCCATCTCTTTGAGGAGCACGGAGCGTTAGAAGATGTCGCAAATTTTGCAGAAAAATGGTTTTCTCGCTTTTTATGAACTGTGTTAAAATCGTTTTCCCATGAAAAAAATAATTTTTAAAATCACTTTCTTCATCTTGAGCTTTGTTGGGCTGGCCTATTTTTGCGAGTCGCAGACAAAGGGCTTTAGGTTGCAAGAAATCTTAAGCGATATTCCTAACAATCCTGCTTGGGATGTCGATCCCTTGCCAGCAAATCAGCAAACAGAAGTCGTCCAGAAATTAGATCAAAAGTTTCATTATTTAGGATCAGGAAATCAATCTCATGCTTTCTTGGGAGAAGATGGAAAAACGGTTTTGAAATTCTTCCGGCATAACGATTTGAGCTTGATGAAGATCTTGAGGAAGCTCTCAGCTGAAAATTGGCTGTGGCGTTTCACGACAAAATTCGATCCTCGCGGGGTTTTTAATAGCTGCAAATTGGCTTATGTCGATTTACAGGATCAAACGGCCATTTCTTACCTTCATCTCAATAAGACAAGGGATTTGTTCAACCCGGTTGTTTTAGTCGATAATAGCGGTGTTTCTCACGCGGTAGAGCTGGATGGCATGGAATTCATGGTTCAAGATTATTGTGAACTGGCAACAGGTAGAATTGCTGCAAAAATGAAAAACGGAGATGTTGACGGAGCCAAGACAACGATCAAAACTCTTTTTGCCGCGATCGAAGATTGGAGTAAGAGAGGAGTGCATATCGATAATCCTGCACTGAAACGCAATATCGGATTCTGTGGAGACAAGGTCATTATGTTTGATGTCGGGTCGCTCAGAAAGGATAATTCAGCGATGACACCTGAACAGATCAAACGAGAAGTCAAGCATGTGACAAGAGCTCTGGGGCGGTGGATCGATAAGAAATATCCGCAGCTGCATCCTTGTTTTCAGCAGGAGCTGGCGAAGGAAATTTAAGAGTCTCGATATTCGAGAATATCGCCGGGCTGGCAGTCAAGAGCCTTGCAAATTGCCTCTAGAGTCGAGAAGCGAAGAGCGCGGGCTTTACCGGTTTTTAAGATCGATAAATTTTGTTCTGTAATACCAATCGCTTCTGCAAGTTCTTTCGAACGCATTTTCTTCTTAGCAAGAGCGATATCTAGATTTATCACAATGGGCATGTCTTGTATGTCCAAAATCCTATTAACAAACAGCGGGTAGGCACAAAAAGATTCAAGAGTTACCGCCACTCTTAATTTCTACATCTATTATCGACCTACTCGATTCTAGACAACTGTCCATTTTATAACAAAAAATCATATGCATTACGCAACGAACCTTCTTTAAATAGTCGATGAGTTCTCTTCATAAACGCGGCGTCCTTCTTCCATGATATGGGCAGCCAAAAAGGAAATCAAAGCTAAAAATAATATTTTAATCTCGTTAGGACCATAAGCAAAAACCACCACTCTCTGTCCCATCGAATTGGGCATGGATAATATATAGCTATGTAAAGTGATGTAAAAAGGATGAATGATCAGACTGATCACAAGAACAAAGCCAATCTGACGAATATACCGGACAGTCCGATCGGAAAAAAAATCTAATTTCTCAAATCGAGAAAATAATCGAGTCATAATCAGTAAAATGATGAGGAAAAAAAAATAAGGGATCAGATCAGTTAAAAAGCCTTCAAATTTTTGCCAAGATGAGAGCTCATCAATAGAGAGATAGGGGGAGTCAGCGAACTTAACCATCCATTTAGTATTCTCGAAATAAAAAATCCGGAAACCGTCATGGATCCAATAAAAAGCATTCAAAAGGGGGCCGGCAATCATTCCAATGACACAGCTGTATCTTAAGAACCGACTCAGGCTTCGAATTTTTTTGGTATTATCCATTCACAGTTTCTCCCTTGAAGTAAGGAGGCTTATCTCATTATCAATGAGATAAGCCTTTTACATAAGGTGTGAATTATCGTTAAACGATAACATTTTATCAAGAAACAATCACAAATTAACGAGAATCAAGATCCTTTTTCAGGAGCCGTGATCGCTAAATTCGGTTTTGCTTCAGGAGCTTGCTGTTCTTGCTCGATGAAGACAATCTTATTGTCTTCAAGAGTTGCAAGATAAGCGACAGCTTTATCTGGATTGAGCAGGAGCTTTTCTGCCAGCGGATCTTCGAGGTAAGTCTCGATCACGCGGCGGATAGGTCTTGCGCCCATCGTTGGGTCGTATCCTTTGTCGGCCAAGAAGTCTTTTGCTTTTTGGTCGAGGTTGAGGATGATGTGCTTGCGGGCCAAACGTGCTTTGACTTTTTGGACTTCGAGATCGATGATCTGCGGAAGATGGTGTGTTCGATCCAGAGCTCTGAAGATCACGATGCCGTCCAGACGATTCAAGAACTCAGGTTTGAAGTGTTTCTTAACCGAGCTTTCGATCGCTTCTTGCATCTTTTTGTAATCAAGAATAGCTTCCGATGCTGCAAATCCGACTTCAGTCTGACGGCGGATTAAATCAGCGCCGAGGTTTGAAGTCATGATGATGATCGTATTGCGGAAGTCGATCTTGCGTCCGAATGAGTCTGTGAGTCTTCCTTCTTCAAGAACTTGGAGCAGGAGGTTCATGACATCAGGATGGGCTTTTTCGATCTCATCAAAGAGAACGACGCAATAAGGTCTTTGGCGGACTTGCTCAGTGAGCTGTCCTCCTTCTTCATATCCCACATAACCTGGAGGCGATCCTGTCATACGGCTGACAGCGAACTTCTCCATGTATTCCGACATGTCGACTTGGATCAGCGCATCTTCACCACCGAATAGATTAATGGCGAGTTGTTTTGCGAGGAGTGTTTTACCAACGCCTGTAGGCCCTAAGAATAAGAAGGCACCGATAGGTCGGTTTGGATCTTTGATATCGGCACGGCTGCGGCGGATCGCTTTGCAGACAGTACTGACAGCATCGTCTTGACCAATGACGTTCTTCTTAAGGATCTCTTCCATTTTCAGAACTTTTGCGGTTTCACCTTCTGTTAAACGGGTCAAAGGAATGCCGGTTTGTTTAGAGATGATTGCCGCAATCTCTTCTTCATCCACGATCACTTGGTGTTCTTCTTTAGAACTTTCCCATTGAGTGACCATCGTTTGGAGTTGTTCGCGGAGAGTTTTCTCATTATCACGGAGTTTTGCAGCTTTTTCGTACTCTTGCTGAGAAATCGCATCTTCTTTCGCAAGTCTGACTTCTTCAATTTCTGCTTCAAACTTTGTGAGATTTTGCGGTTCATGCATCGAAGCAATACGGGCTTTTGCGCCGGCTTCATCCATCAGGTCAATCGCTTTATCCGGCAGGAATCTTCCTGCGATATAACGATCGGAGAGTTTCACAGCATTTTCGATCGCAGCTTCGGTGTATTTACAGTGGTGATGCTCTTCGTATTTCGCTTGAAGACCATGAAGGATCTGGATGCTGTCATCAATAGAGGGAGGAGCAACGATGATCTTTTGGAAACGACGCTCTAAGGCAGCATCTTTTTCAATTTTCTTCCGGTATTCATCAATTGTTGTTGCACCAATACACTGGATTTCTCCACGAGAAAGAGCGGGTTTTAAGATGTTTGAGGCATCAATCGCACCTTCTGCAGCACCGGCTCCGACGATGGTATGAAGTTCGTCAATAAAGAGGAGGATGTTGCCGTTCTTTTTGATCTCGTCCATGACGGCTTTGATACGCTCTTCGAACTGACCGCGGTATTTGGTTCCGGCGATCATGAGAGTTAAATCAAGGGCGATGAGTTTTTTCTTGGCTAAATTGTCAGGGACTTCTCCGCGGACAATCGCTTGAGCAAGACCTTCAACAATCGCAGTTTTACCCACGCCTGCTTCTCCAATTAATACAGGGTTGTTTTTGCGGCGTCTGCAAAGAATAAGGATTAACCGTTCGACTTCTTCTTTACGGCCGATAACCGGATCGAGTTTTCCTTCTCTATAGAGTTCAGTCAGATCGTGGCCATAAGCTTTCAGAGCTGGCATCTTATCAGGAGTAGGAGCGCCTTTTTCTGGAGATTTCGAAGGTGATCCGCCAGGAGGAGGTGTAGAAGAGCTGCTATTTCCCATGCCCATTGGAGGGAGTTGGAGATTGAAAGTTTCGAGTTCTTTTAAGACTTCTCGTCGGATGTCTTTTAAGCTGACATTGAGGTTCTCAAGCACTTGAGCTGCAACGCCATCGGTTTGTCTTAAGAGGGCTAAAAGAAGATGTTCAGTACCGACATAATTGTGGTTAAGGCTTGCGGCTTCTTCATTGGCAAATTCGAAGACCTTTTTAACTTTAGCAGTGAGAGCTGGATCGCCGTAGACTTGGATTTCAGGACCAAAGCCGACGAGTCTTTCGACTTCTTGGCGGACAGTTTCATAGTCTAGGTTGAAATTTCTGAGGACATTGACGGCAATTCCCTGGCCGAGTTTGAGCAGTCCCAAAAGGACGTGCTCTGTCCCTAAGTAGTTGTGGTTCATACGCTGAGCTTCTTTTTTCGCCAGCTTGATGACTTGTTTCGCGCGATTGGTGAACTTGTCGAACATAACTACCTATGCGTTTATTGGGGAGGCAACGACGCGACCCCGGTGATTATTGTAGGTGCTTTGTCCTTTTATTTGCAAATTTGGGGGTTGAATATCAAGTAAAATCTTTAATTCGAGGCAATTTAAGGTCTAAATAGCTCAAAAAAAGTTGAGAAAAAAGGACAGGGGAGGTTTAATAGTACTCAACATATTAAGTTATGTTTCTTCCACCAGCATCGGTAAATTCGCTGGTTTCGTGTCCCTTGAGTTGGGTTTTTGGCTCTTAATTGAGGCAATTTTGAAGGTTAATTCCTTCAGTAAATTACTTACAATTAACAGAGATGAAAACATGTTTATATCAAAAAAGCTCAAAGAGTCGTTCGAGAAATCAAAAGAAACCCTAGAGGGTTCTGTTCAAGATATTAGTCAAGTTTCACAAGACATCAGATTTTTAGAGTTAATTCTTAAGAATTATGCCTTGCATTCTCCATTCGATTCGCTCTTTGCCCATGAAATCAAAATAATATCGGGAGATCTTGGCGAGAATGCAAAAATGGATTTAGAGCACCATTTATATGAGTTTGTGTCTTGGGAAATTAATGAGAAGCAGAAGAAATCGTCCTTTCGCATTTTTTATAAAAAATATGAAGCGCGTCTTTTGCCTAATACAGAAAAAGGTGAAAGCACAGATCAGTTCAGCTCCCCCATCCACAAAGATTCAAAACTAATAGAAAAGCGACCGCTTGTTGAAACATCAGCTTCTACACGATTGAAAATCTATCCCTACTTGCCGACCTTCCTTGAAAAGCTCGCGGAAGAGTTGTCAAAACACAAAACCAAATTGGATTTCACAAAATTCAGGCAAAGCATTGATGAATTCGAGAAAACAATGAAATCAAAGAAAAAAACCTAGACGGTCGTTTTCTTTGAACACCATCGCCAATCGATAATCAATGTCCAATATCCAATTTTCGCAGCTCACATCGGATGAGCTTATTTCATTAATTCTGCGTGCAGTCTCAGAGGGACAGCTCCATCTCCTATCTGAGGTCCTGCAAACCCATAATAATAGAGATGATCTTCGTGGGCTTGCAGTAGTCCATGCAGCAAAGAAGGGGCATCTTGAGATCATCCAAGAACTTTTAAAAAAGGAGATTTCTCAGGAAGATAGGGGAGAGGCTGTGATTAATGCAGCTAGAGAAGGCCACCTGCATGTGACTCAAGAGTTACTCAAAAACAATGCTATGATCACCCCGGAGGATTGGAAATATGCCCTGAGATGTGCAGTTGAAAATGAACATCTCTATATTGTGCGTGAACTTGCTGAAAATGTTCCCATTTCCAGCCACTCTAAGGTAACCAAATCCTCGCTAAAACGAAACGACGACCTTTCCTAATATATGACCCATTATTGGGACATTTAAAGGGACAAGTTCAGATCATTCTTCTAGAGAAATGATGAAACGGCATCAAAAGGAACTTGATTCATTAATTCTCTACGTAAATCAATTGAGCCAGCTCTTCCTGAAACAGTGTTATTTGATACACGCGTTGATGAACCTGGAGCTCATTTTCATAATGCCGATAGTGTGCTGCGAGCGTGCTTGATAGTTGTTCCTTTTCCACCACGTCATCATGATATGGGCCTTTTTCTTTTCGTAAAGCTGTGAGTTCAGCTTTGTTTCGGTTCCAAACCTCATATGCTTTTTGGCCATCTCTAAGTAGTTCTTGCAAGTTGTTTTCTATAACCCAAGGTGTACGTTGATTTGCATTCTCGGGATTGAGCGGGGTTTCGCAAGTATTTGGATCGTCATGATGAAAAGCAACAATCGTGATATGGCTCAAATCTTTGTCACCTGTTCTTTGCATGATTTCTCGCATCAAAATAGGAACCGCAGAGATAAACGCAAAAATCATCACGGGTTCATTTAATGTTGCTAATTGATTGAAAAGATTTGTAAAACCTTTTTGTTGAAGATTGATGTTATTAGCGTCCAGTCTGTCACCAATCCTAGTAACACTCCCTCTAAAACCTGTTGTTGCTTGGATGGCTGGGAAACGAAGGTCTACGGCATCCTCAACTTGGATTCGCTCGGGATTGAGATATCCACTTTTCACTCCTTCGGGGAGGAGGACCTTTTGAATTCCAGCTCTTCTTAGTAAGTCGAACAGGATTGGCGAACGGTTTTTTCCTTCATGACACCACGGTGAACAAGTGGCGTTTTTATCCACAACAACAGGCTTACCTTTTTCGGGACAAAAGATATGACCCTTTCGATCTATCCAAGATTGTGCCAGTCGCATGAAAAGAGCTTTAGTTAATTTTCGTGGATTATCCTGTTCCCAAACTCGAATGACTCGATTATCTTTGTCAGCAACTTGATCGCAGGCTTTCTCAAAAAAAGCCTCAGCCTCGTTCATGGAATCAGGCACAAAGGAAGGGCGAGTACTTGAACATTGAATAGAAGGGAGATCGGAGTTGTATTCAAAATCAGTTGGTAAAAATGGTTGTAATTCGCTTGCAACAGGATTAGGGGAAGCAACAGGTTTAGATTTATGAGGAGGAGTTATTTGGGTTGTGGCTGTCCAAAGTCGGTGTATGTATAGACATGCTACTCCAAGAGCTATGAGAGGAAGGGCAACTTTTGTGACTTGTTGAGTAGACGATTGATTGAAGTAGTTTCTGTAAAGACCAGCTGTGCAAGTGTGAAAAACTTTGGAGACCATATTTCCGCCTTTTTTGTGGAAGCAGTCTAGCAAAAGCAGCGTTTCATTCCAAATTTTTCTTAAAAGACTCAGATCTATAAATAATGTTTTATTTTTGGTTTTCAGGTTTCTTCCCAATAAAAAGAACACGCTGTAGAATGGTCCGGATGGCTTGGAATATTCTAGAAACAAAAGCAGCGTCCGCTGAAGAAAACATGCAGCTGGACGCCAAATTATTGGAAAACTTAGAGGGCCAAGAAAGGCCTATTCTCCATCTATATGAGTGGGAGAAGCAAAGCGCTACCTTCGGGTATTTCGTTAAGCCTGAAGAGCTTCTGGACTTGGAAGAGGCCAAGAAGCGGGGATTAGACCTAGCTCGCCGCCCAACAGGCGGGGGAGTTGTCTTCCATCTGTGGGACCTGGCTTTTTCAGTCCTCGTGCCTTCAAAATCAAAGTTGTTTTCAACTAACACTTTAGATAATTATAATTTGGTCAATCGGGTCGTCAAAGATGTCGTCAAAGAATTTCTCGGCATCTCTGAGGAAATCGGACTCATTCCCGATGACGCGCCATTTCAGGACCAGACGTGCACCCATTTTTGCATGGCGCGGCCGACTAAATACGATGTGATGCTGCAGGGCAAGAAAATCGCCGGAGCTGCCCAGCGCAAAACAAAAGACGGATTTTTACATCAGGGCACTATTTCGCTTCTTTGCCCTGATCCAGAATTACTAGGAGCTGTGCTTCCTTCTACAGCAGTGAGAGAGGCGATGATGCAAACAACATTTCCTCTTCTAAAGGACCTAAAAGAGCTGAAAGAAGGACGCCTAGAGCTTTGTGAACAACTAAAGAGACATTTTATAAAATTATGAGCAATCAAGAGAAAAAGTCAGCGATCAATCCGAAACGAAATGAGAATTACCCAGAGTGGTACCAAGAAGTGATGAAAGCCGCAGATCTAGCGGAGCATTCAGCTGTCCGCGGCTGCATGGTCATCAAGCCGTGGGGCTATTCAATTTGGGAGAACATGCAAAAGGTTCTCGATCACAAATTCAAAGAGACCGGTCATCAAAACGCCTACTTTCCGCTGTTTATTCCCTTAAGCTACTTGCAAAAAGAAGCCGAGCACGTCGAAGGGTTTGCCAAAGAATGCGCGGTTGTAACGCATCACCGTTTAGAAGTGAATAAAGAAGGCAAGCTGGTTCCTGCAGGACCTCTCGATGAGCCTCTTATTGTCCGTCCGACTTCTGAGACGATCATCGGAGAATCTTTCTCTCGATGGATCACCTCATATCGCGATCTTCCTCTTTTGATCAATCAATGGTGCAACGTCGTGCGCTGGGAGATGAGAACACGGCTGTTCTTACGCACAACTGAATTCTTATGGCAAGAAGGCCATACTGCCCATGCGAATGCCGAAGAAGCTTTAGAAGAGACGATGAGAATGCTCAATGTCTATGAGGAGTTTTCAAGAAAAACACTGGCGATGCCTGTGATCCGTGGAGAAAAAACACCTTCCGAGAGATTTCCGGGTGCAGTTTCGACGTATTGCATTGAAGGAATGATGCAAGATAGAAAAGCTCTCCAAATGGGAACCTCTCACTTCTTAGGACAAAACTTTGCTAAATCGTCTGAAATCAAATTCCAAGATCAAAGCGGTGAAATGGCGTATGCCTGGACCACTT
>CAZBCR010000038.1:0-12072 GCA_964490565.1 uncultured bacterium | reverse complement strand
CGACTCCCCTGACAGAATTCTTCAATCTCAGAAAATTCGAGAGTTCATGGATAACCTCTCAACACACAAAATCGTTTGCGGAGATTTCAACCTAAGACCCGATACAGAAAGCATGAAAATCATCGAAGATAAGATGCACAACCTGATCCATCTTCATCAGATAAGTTCTACTCGGACCAGCTTGTACAAAAAAGAAGAGAAATTTGCTGATTACATCTTGACCTCTCCAGAGGTCAAAACCCGTCACTTTGCTGTCCTAGAAGATGAAGTCTCCGACCATAAACCTCTGTTTCTGGATTTTGGCATTGAGCCATCTGGATTCAAAAATCCTAATATGCTTATAATCAATTAATTATGATTATTTCCCATATTTTAACACTAAAAATCGCTAATTCCGCCACAAAAACAACGGAATTTCACTGAATTCCGCTGCTCAATCAGCGCAATTTGCATTAAATCCGCTGTTTTGGCAGAATAAGGGTATGTACATCCCTCAATTGCCTTTAGAGCATCTGAAAAAACTCGTTGCCCCTCGTAAAGTCGTGGTGATTTATGGCCCCCGTCGAGTTGGGAAAACCACTCTCTTAGAAAAGTACCTTGAAAACGAGACAAACTATCTGTTCGTGACTGGCGAAGACCTTTTGTTCCAAAGAAGTTTTCCTAACCAATCGATTGATCAATTGAAGGCATTCATTGGTAAAAAGACGCTTCTCGTCATTGATGAAGCCCAGTTCATTCCCAATATCGGGCAAAATTTAAAGCTAATCGTTGACCACATACCCCATGTGCGGGTCATAGTTACAGGCTCTTCAACTTTCGAGCTTGCTAAACAACTTGGAGAGCCTCTAACAGGTCGCAGATACGTCATCCAAATGTTCCCTATTTCACAAATGGAATTGAATCACATAGAAAATCCCATGAAAACAGAGGCTCAGCTTGAATCTCGTTTAGTTTACGGCTCCTATCCTGAAGTCATTACTTTAGGAAGCGACCAAGAAAGAAAAAGATATTTACATGACCTCGTATCCTCATATCTTTTGAAGGATATTTTGGCTTTTGAGGGAATTCAAAAATCGAAAAAATTGATTGATTTGCTGATTTTATTGGCATTTCAAATTGGCAAAGAAGTTTCCCATGAAGAATTGGCCAGAAATTTACAAATTAGTCGGTCTACAGTGGAAAAATATCTCGACCTTTTAGAACAGGTTTTTGTCATTTTCAATATTCGAGGTTTTAGTCGAAACCTACGTAAAGAGGTGACTAAAACTTCTCATTATTATTTTTATGATAATGGGATCCTTAATGCTTTGATCAACAATTTTAATCCCCTTGCTCAAAGAAATGATGCAGGTCAGCTTTGGGAAAATTATCTTGTTGTTGAAAGACTGAAAAAACAGCAATACCAAGAACTTTGGAGTCATAATTTCTTCTGGCGAACCTATGATCAAAAAGAGATAGATTGGGTTGAAGAGCGAGAAGGGAAACTGTTTGGATATGAGTTCAAATGGGGAAAATCCACCAAAGCACCCCGCTTATGGCTAGAGACTTATCCTGATGCTTCTTTTGAGTGCATTAATAGAGACAATTATCTACCGTTCATAAGTTAAGTTCTTCGAGATATCTATCTGCATCTTTTGAACTCTTAAAAATTCGGAATTCCACCTGCGGATATTTTTTTCTGAGCTCTTCAATCCGCTCTCTTTTATCCCTATCGAAGGTCCAGATGTATTTCACCATTTCCCAATAGAAAACATGCGAGCATCCTTCAGCGGTATCGCATAAGGTTCTGTCAGGAAAAAAGCGTCTTTTTAATACTCTCCATATGCAGAGAAGACGGGGCAGATGAAAATAGATGATCGTATCTGCCCGGGCAAACCTCATCTCGAATGTCGAATAAGAACATCCTTCGATAATCCAAGACTCTTCAGCGAGTAGCGCCTTCTGAATAGCAATGAATTCTTGCTTATCTCTCTTTTTGCCGTTTGGCTCGAACATGTGCCTATCCAAGTGATGGACAGGAACATTTAGAATTTTACCCAGTTTAGCAGCAAACGTTGACTTACCGCTTCCCGGCAATCCAATAAATGCAAATCGTTTGGGTGTATTCATATAATTTTTGGGATTGGAGGCTCATTATAGCAAAACCCTCAAAGCTATCTCTATTGAAAAAATTAGCTTACTCCTCTAGATAGGGATTATGACGACACCCCGCAAGCCTGACCTCCAAGCCGCGATCCTGCGTGAAAGCAAGAAATTCGAGCAGAATTACATCTGGGTTGAAGAACATCTTCCCCCTAGCTTTTTTGAAGACGCCGATTCAGAAACCGTGATCTTAGTCGCCCATAGTCTGATGGACTTTGATGTGCAGGACTATTTCTCTCATATCCATCTGAAAAACAAAGCGATAGCGCTTTGCTTAGACAGCGTCGATGCCGATCTTCAAATCCTGAAACACTATCGGGATCGAGGGATCAAAAACTACCGGACGTTTGTCTCTAACGCCCCTCCCCCATTTATGGGCATCTCAGCCAATTTGAGAGTCGCTGTTATCTATTTCACTGAGGTTCAAGAAGAAAAGGTCGATTCTCTAGATAAATACAAAGAAGTCTTCGCCCAGGTCAAACAGCGCAATCCGAATGTGACTGAAGCTGAGTTTTCTACTCTGCTAGAGAAGATGAATGCGCGATTTTTAAGATCGCTGACCAAAGAACGGCTTATTTTGGCTTTTGATGTGCTATTTCGGGCAAGACTGCGCGATCCGTGTCAAATCGAAGTCGTTCGAAATGAAGATTGGGCCCAGAAAAAAGACACCCCTTCTTTGCAGATCGTCTTGGCCTGGAGAAATGTCCCAAAATTTGATTTTCTCTATAGGCTGACAAGAGTCATTTTACGTCACGGTTTGGCGCTGAAGAGAATGGCCGCAACCTATGTCGATCCCTATAGCAAAAATAATGTTTTAGTCATGTCGCTGGGACTCCATGGAGCGCAAGGCAAAGCTGCGTGGGAAGAGACCGATATTGCGGATTTTCTACAAGAGCTCGTCACAGTTAAATACTTCCCCGGACAAGAGATCATCGAGACCTCTTTTGTCGATAATAAGCTGGTCCGCGGCAATATCGGCAATCTCATTAAGACAATGACCCATTTTATCCATCAAGTGCTCGTCCATGCCGATCCTAATCTTTATTCGTTTACGAACGTAGAAGAAGGATTTTGCCGCCATCCTGAATTGACTGTGAAACTAACGCAAGCTTTTGAAGCGAAATTCCATCCCGAGAAAAATGATCTAAATACCTATAACCAGATCAAAAATGACTATCTTTCTCTGGTGGAAAAAATCGACACCGGTCAAGAAGCCAATGACAACCGCCGCAGAAATATCTTAAAACAGGCAATGAACTTCGTTGAATATATGCTCAAGACGAATTTCTACCGCCCGAATAAAACGGCTTTTTCTTTTAGACTCGATCCTCACTATCTCGATAATGCCCCTTATAACCGTGTGGAAAAATTCCCCGAGCTTCCATTTGCAGTCTTTTTCATGAAAGGGATGTATTTCATCGGATTCCATATTCGATTTAGAGATCTTGCCCGCGGAGGACTTAGAACGGTTTGTCCCGAACGGATCGAACAACTCATTGCGGAAAGAAACAACGTCTTTAATGAATGCTATAATCTTGCTTACACCCAGCAGAAAAAAAATAAAGATATCCCCGAAGGAGGTGCCAAAGGGGTGATCTTGCTAGAGCCTTATGACCGGATCCGCATCGAAGAAGAAATTTATAAGCAAGAGCTTGAAACAGCTGGTATGCCTGCGAAAGAAATTGAAGAGAAGCTCAAGGCCTACCATCAAGAACAAAAACTCGAATATCTCTATCAGTCGCAGCGATCCTACGTCGAGAGCTTTGTGACCATTATTAATTGCGAGCCTGATGGGAAACTGCGCGTCAAATCTGTTGTCGATTATTATAAAAAACCAGAATACATCTACCTGGGTCCCGATGAGAACATGCACAACGACATGATCGTCTGGATTTGCAACTACGCAAAAAAATACGGCTATAAGCCGGGCCTTTCGTTCATGTCGAGCAAGCCTGGTGCAGGGATTAACCATAAAGAATACGGCGTCACATCCCGCGGTGTGAATATCTACATGGAAGAGGTTTTAAAATTCCTCGGCATCGATCCTAAAAAAGATACGTTCACTGTGAAAATGACCGGCGGACCCGACGGCGATGTCGCTGGAAATGAGATGTACAACCTCTACATGTTCTATCCCAAGACCGCGAAGCTGCTCGCGACCATTGATGTCTCTGGAACCATTTTCGATCCTGTAGGACTTGATTTAGAAATCATTGTACAGCTTTTCAAAGATGGGAAACCGATCCGGTTTTATCCCGCAGAAAAGCTCTCTGAAGGCGGATTTCTCCTTGATACCAAAACTCGACGTGAGCAAAGCGCTTATGTTCAGCAGACATTGCTACAACGAAAACAAGGCGGAAAAGTCGTCCAAGAGTGGATTTCCGGAAATGACATGAACCATCTGCTCCGAACCAATGTCCATCAAGTCAAAGCCGATGTCTTTATTCCTGGAGGCGGCCGGCCCAGGACGCTCAATGAGAACAACTACCGTGATTTTCTAGATGTTGCGGGGAAACCGACTTCTAAAGCCATTGTTGAAGGCGGCAACCTCTATCTGACACCTGCTGCCCGGCGCTCATTAGAAAAACTCGGTGTTATTGTGATTAAAGACAGCTCAGCTAATAAGGGCGGAGTGATCTGTTCTTCTTTTGAAGTTCTTGCGGGACTTGTTCTGACGGAAGAAGAATTCATGAAAGAAAAACCCAGTCTTGTCAAAGACATATTAGAAATTATCGAAGGCCGCTCACGTGATGAGGCAAGAGCGCTACTTGCCTCACACGGCCAAGCTTTCCTGACTGATGCTTCAGAATGGATCTCAGAAAGAATCAATGCCTATACCGATGAGCTCATGGCCTATCTATCGATGAAGACCTTATCGAACGATCCAAATGACCCCCTGATTAAGTGCCTCCTTAATTACTGCCCGCCTACCTTAAGGAACAAATACCAAGACCGGATCTTGAAAGAAGTCCCTGATATGCACAAAAAAGCGATCATCGCCTGCTTCTTAGCCCAGCGTCTAGTTTACCGAAAAGGGCTTGCCTGGTCGCCTTCGATTGTCGATGTCCTGCCGCTTATCGTCAACGATCCTGTAATCATAGGACCTTGATTTTTAGCGTGTTATAAACATATTTAGCGCTCTCAATCTCTGAGCGCTAAAAATTCTTGCCTTTTCTACATCCCTTAGATATAATCTGGGATTATGAAAAGTTTAATCGCCAGAAAGCCACCTAAGGACAAGCGAGAGAAGTGGGTTCTTCTTGGACTCGTTGAACTTTACCTCGAAACCGGCAAACCTGTCGGATCTAACACCCTAAGAGAGAATGGGTTCGATTCACTTAGTTCAGCAACCATCCGCAACTACTTTTCTAAACTCGAAGAAGAAGGCCTCCTCAAACAACAACACTCTTCCGGCGGCCGCATTCCAACCTCTTCAGCCTATAGGCTTTATGCCGAAACCCACTTGAAATCTCCTCTGATAGATGAGAAGGAAAACAAACTTCTCCGTCAAAATATTCAAAAAGAAACTCGTGAGCTTGCCATCTACCTTCAATCGGTTGCCGAAGTTTTAAGCGAAGCAACCCACTGCGCGGTCTTTCTTTCAGCTCCCCGTTTTGATCACGACTTTGTTTTAGATATTAAACTGGTCGGCGTCGATTCGAATCGCTGCCTTTGCGTTATTATTACCGACTTTGGCCAGGTCATGACCGAGCTTCTTTACGCAGATAAAAAAATGAGCAGCTTCACACTGAAGCGGCTGGAAAACTTTTTCCGCTGGAGACTCACCGGTTTAGATAAACCGACGCTTTCTCCTGATGAAGAAAACTTAGCGACCCGTTTTTATAATGAAGTCATGATGCGCCACTTAGTTGGAAGCACCCATTTCACAACAGAAGATATCTATAAGACAGGATTTTCCAAGTTGCTAGCTTACCCAGACTTTAATGATGCGACAGCACTTGCCGATGGACTCGGGCTTTTTGAAAACGAAGACGCTCTGCGCACTCTACTTCGTGAATGTGCAAAAGCTGAAGATTTGAGCTGCTGGATCGGCGGCAATCTCCATGCTTGCTCAGCTTTGGCTATTCCGTACAAAATCAATCAAAGCATCGCAGGCTCGATTGCCATTCTAGGACCCAATCGCATCCCCTACCGCAAATTATTTGGAATTTTAGAAGCGGCCTCTGAAGCGATCAGCCAATCGCTGACACGCAGCTTATACAAATTCAAGATCACCTTCAGACATCCTGAAGCGTCATCATCCGAACACTTATTATTGGAGAACAAAAAATGACTGAAGAAACAAACATAGAAGAGCTCGCTGCTGCAGCTGCTGAAGAGACCGTCGATTATAAGGATAAATACTTACGACTGCTGGCTGATGTAGAAAACTCCCGCAAGCGGATGCAGAAAGAAAAACAAGATCTAGTCCGGTTTGGAATTGAGAATATCCTGGGAGAAGTCCTCGGACCGATGGACAATTTAGAAAACGCCCTTAAGCATGCTGAGAATCTAACGGGAGAATTAAAAAATTGGGCACTAGGATTTCAGATGATCCTGGCTCAGTTTAAAGATGTTCTCACGCAGAATGGTGTCATTTCTTTCGTCTCGGAAGGACAACGATTTGACAGCACAAAACACGAAGCTGTCGAAACAGAAGAAACTGACACAGTCCCAGAGGGAATGATCTTAAAAGAATTCGTAAAAGGCTACTGCCGCGGCGACCACATTATCCGCCCCGCCCGCGTCAAAGTCGCTAAAAAATTAACAATAAAAGAAGAAGGAGAGCAACATGACTCAAAAGAAGAAAACTAGAATCATTGGAATCGACTTAGGAACCACAAACTCATGTGTGTCCATTATGGAAGGCGGAACGCCTGTTGTGATTGCGAATGCGGAAGGCGGACGTACGACTCCTTCTGTTGTCGGATACAAAAATGATGAACGCGTTGTTGGAGTTCCTGCAAAACGTCAAGCTGTGATGAATCCTGAGCGGACAATTTCATCTGCAAAACGTTTCATTGGCCGTAAGTTCAGTGAAGTCCAAGACGAAATCAAATCTGTTCCTTATAAAGTCACAAAAAATGCTAACGGCGATGTCGTTATTGATATCGACGGAAAGCTTGTCACTCCAGAAGAAGTTGCAGCTCAAGTCTTGATTAAGATGAAAGAGACTGCTGAAGCGTATCTCGGTGAAAAAATCACTGAAGCTGTGATCACAGTTCCTGCTTATTTCAATGACTCTCAACGTCAATCGACAAAAGACGCAGGACGGATTGCAGGACTCGATGTTAAACGGATTATCCCTGAGCCGACTGCTGCTGCTCTTGCCTATGGATTCGATAAAGGCCATGACAAGAAAATTGCGGTATTCGATCTCGGTGGCGGAACTTTCGACGTCTCTGTCTTAGAAATCGGCGATGGCGTTTTTGAAGTTCTTGCGACAAACGGAGATACGCACCTCGGTGGTGATGACTTCGATATCGTCATCCTCAACTGGATGCTCGAAGAGTTCAAAAAAGAAAATGGCATTGACCTGAGCAAAGATAAAATGGCTCTGCAGCGTTTACGCGATGCAGCTGAAAAAGCCAAGATCGAGCTCTCAGGAACTCAATCGACAGACATCAACCAACCGTTTATTACCGTTGATGCTACAGGTCCTAAACACTTAGCCTTGACGCTTTCTCGATCAAAACTCGAGTCTCTCGTTCACAGCTTAGTCGAGCGGACTGTAGAGCCTTGCCAAAAAGCGCTTAAAGACGCTGGCCTGACTAAAGATCAAATCAATGAAGTCATCTTAGTCGGCGGTATGACACGTATGCCTGCTGTTGAAAGAAAGGTTAAAGAGATCTTCGGAAGAGAGCCGCATAAAGGTGTTAACCCTGATGAAGTCGTTGCTGTTGGAGCTGCGATTCAAGGTGCTGTCTTAGCTGGTGAAGTGAAAGACATTCTTCTCCTCGACGTCATTCCTCTAACCTTAGGTATCGAGACCTACGGTGGAGTATTGACACCGATCGTGGAAAGAAACACAACGATCCCAACTCAGAAGAAACAAGTCTTCTCAACTGCCGGTGATAATCAACCTGCGGTAACCATTGTCGTTCTCCAAGGAGAGCGTAAGATGGCAAAAGACAATAAAGAGATTGGTCGCTTTGACCTCTCTGATATCCCTCCAGCTCCTCGTGGAGTGCCTCAAATTGAAGTGGCATTCGACATTGATGCGGACGGTATTTTGCACGTCTCTGCTAAAGACCTCAAAACAGGTAAAGAGCAGAAGATCCGCATCGAAGCTAAGTCAGGGTTGACTGAAGCTGAGATCAAGAGAATGCTGCAGGATGCTGAAGAGCATGCTGAAGAAGATAAACAGCGCAAAGCTGAAGTCGAAACTCGCAATGAAGCGGATGCCTTAGCGTTCCGTGCTCAGAAAGCACTGACCGACTACAAGGATAAGATCCCAGCTGATTTGGCAAACGATATTCAAAGCCGCGTTGATGCTGTCAAAAAAGCCCTAGAAGGGACTGATAACGACCGTATCAAGCAAGCGTCTGATGAACTCAACACGTTTATGCAGAAAATCGGTGAAGCGATGCAAAATGCGCAGCAAGGACAGCCATCTGGCCCTTCTGCTTCACAAAATGCATCTCAAGAGAAACCTGACATCGAAGAAGCTGAAGTTGAAATCGTCGATGACGAAGCCAAGAAATAACTAATCTTCTTGTTTTGACCTCCTCTCTTTACCGAGAGGAGGTTTTTTTATGCCCAAAAGTTTTTATGATAAGAGAAAATGGGAAGAGACTTGTTCCGGTGCATCTATAGAAAGCACTGGCTTTCCTCCAACAGGGTCCACTCTGAAAAAGCGAGATCTGCCATATCCGGGGATCTGATTGTGCAGTCCATCAAATGAATCAAAATGGATGACCCAGGAACCTTTTGATTCATCAATGACGATAGACTCCCCCCACTTTAACATGTACTCTTCAGTTGTTTTTACCTCTTCCAAATGAGTCCGAGAAATCTCAGCTGAGATCCTGAATCTTATCTTTCCACAATGCTCTATAGGATCATAGGTATGGGTGGTTACAAGATAGGTCGCCTGTTCAGAGGTCACTTCATGAAGTTCCCATCTATTTTTGCGGGATTCTGAACCTTCTTTCCTTCCTTTACTCGTGTCGGCATGGAATTGAACAGTGTCTGGCACAATTTTCCATCCAGACTTCGTCTTCAATGAATGGGGTTGTTTAATCAACGAGCATCCCGATCCACCGCCTGCGATCTCACGCGAATTTTGGGTAAACTGATCGGATGTGAGCTTCTCTCTTTCTTCGACTTCGCGCATTTTGGTGTAATGAATCGTGAGCTTCCCAGGAGTCTCTGGCAAAAGATAAATCGAGCCTTGGTAGTGGTAAAAAGCTTTGGAAGCCCAAAGAAAAGACCAAAACCATTTTTCATCGTAAGGAATTTTTACATCAAAACTGGCTGTTCTTATCCCCTGAGCCAAATTTCCTCCCAATGGAAATAATTCATGCACAGGAATAGAAAATGCAATCTCAGGTTGGCTATGGATAGAGGGATATTCCTTTTGATTGAACACCAAAGTAGGTCTAACCTCAGAATTAGAAAGAACAGGGAAATTTCCTATACACTTGATGAGAATATTAAATTCTCTATTGGAAGGCGCGACAAAGGTAGGGGAAAAAGCTGTTAGCTTAGGTCGAGTATCAATAATAGGTAAACTATGAATAACCGCTTTGACCTCATAGGCTAATCGCTGCATTTCAGGGCTGCGAAGCTCTCTTGTCCATCCATGGACGATGTTATCTACGCTTGCAAGCAAAGCTTGAGCTTTTTGATCAACCTTATCGACGGTTTGGTTCATCTGGGATTCGTAAACATTTCTAATTCCATCAAGAGACAAATCGATGTGCTTGAATAAATCAATCTGCTGAACGGTTAACCCAGAAAATCCCTCTGTCATGATCGATTTAGCTTTTTGATGAGCACTTATCATGATTTTTTCGATCGCTACACTTAATTTATCAACCTTCTTGTCAAAATAATAACTCTCAATCGCCCCTTCAACAGCCGTCGCTGCGACAGCTCCTACTTCTGCTACCATGTTTTTCTCCTAACAAAACAGAACATGATAAAATTTATTTGGATGGAAAGCAATCATTACATAAAAAAACCCCTCTCCAGTTTCCCGGAGAGGGGTTTTTGTTTAACGACTCAGCAGTAAATTACTGTTGAGTTGCTTTAGCTAGTGTAGGCTCTGCTGCAGGAGCTGAAGCTTTAACTTCTTTCTCAGCAGTGAGTTTGCCATACAACTTTCCAAGAGACTTCGCACTATAGATCCATACGAAGATGATCAAGAAAAGGATACCAGCAACGTACGGAGTGATCGCAGCTAGCGATCCCATTGCAATGATCAACCCTTGGTTAATCAAAGCACCACCGGATTTACCCAAACGGGCTCCGACGACGTCAATTGCAGCTTTTCCTTTAACTTTTGACTCTTGGTCAAGCGGAACGTAAGCCATCTCTTTCGTAGGATCGAACAGAGAGTACTTTGTTGATTTACTCATGATGTTTTGAGCTTGTCCAAAGAGAACAGCCAATACAACAGGAGAAAATCCCATCATATAAGGAGCGAGTTGCTCTCTGAAAATGATGAAGGCAAAGAAGCCAACACCAGTGACGAGAAGCACGATTGGCGTGATCAAAGCACCTCTAGTCCAACCGAAACGACGGATAACGTTACCACCTACGAACAACATCATAAAGAGGGTGACGGCACCAGTGAGGGTTGAGAAGTTGCCCATGAAGGCGCTATACTCGTTAGTATTTCCTTTACACATGAGTTTAATTTGGTCTTTCCAGGTAACTTCCACGAGCTGGATCGCAATACCGTATGAAAGAACGATAAGGGCCAGAAGGCGGATATACTTAGAACCAGCCAAGAACTTGAAGCTTTCGCCCAAGGACATTTTTGGCTTCTCTTTCTTCACTTTTTGCTGTTCTGCAGGATCGTAGAAACGAGTGTCTGTCAAAACATTTTTGTTAATCCACCAGTAGATTCCCATGATGCAAAGAGCTGAGAACACAACCATCATTGTGAGGTAGTTGAGGGTGACGCCGAACGCATCAACACCAACAGCTACTTTCAAGTGGAAGTTTGAGAAGTAAACAATTAATGGGCCAGAAACTAACATCGCTAAGTTACCGCCGAGACCAAAAATGTTATAGAAACGTTTTGCTTCAGAAGTACGTGTAGTATCGTTAGCAAATCCCCAGAAAAGGAGGGAAAGGGCAACGCTACCCCAGAGCTCTGACATGATATAAAATAATGCAAAAGTCCAGTTGCGCAAGTTCGCTACAAGACCTTTAAATCCTTGAGGCAGAATAGCTTGGAGCTGATCTGACATATCCGTCGGATGAAGAGCATCGCGATTAGGATAAAGGATAAGGGCAAAGATAGCAAAGAAGCCCATGAAGATAGAGATCATGGTATAAAACAACTTTGGTTTGCTAAAGATGTTACTCATCTTTGAATAGAACAACATAAATAAAATCGCAAAAGGCAAGACACCCCACAATTTCAAGAATGGGATAGCTTCCGCTCCGGAACCTGGAGCATTAACAATTAAAGCGTCCTTAGTATCTCTTAAAATAGTGTAATTAAAGTTAATAAAGAAAAATAAGAGAGCCATAGGGATAAACTTTTTGAGTTCCCATGTATGGATCGGCCATAAAAAAGACCTCCACTTCCCAAATTTGGGTGCTTGATTCGTTGCTGTTGACATTTGTATCTTCCTCTGTGTTATAAAACTCTCCCCTTCAAGCACCTAGAACTATCTAGAGCCTTCTTAGGGAGGATGATTAAAAATTCTCTCAAGAGTGTAGTATTCTAGCAGATTTCTTTGTTTTTTCAAG
>CAZBCR010000037.1:4653-12088 GCA_964490565.1 uncultured bacterium | reverse complement strand
TATCGCACAAGCTTATTATATGCTTGCACATCGCTTCTCTTGACTTGTCTAAACAACTTTAGCGACCCGAGGGTCCTATTTCACTCAACACAATTTTGAGGAAGGCTACAACTTACTTTATCTCAGGGTTTTTATGCAACCCAGAAACTTTCATCGTTGAACTTTCTCTCAATCTTCGTTCTGAGGAAGCCAACACGATACTAAACGCCAGGATTTTTCTGCAACGTCTTTTGATTTAAAATATTCTTTTTAGGAGAAAAAAATCTGATTTCTCGAGGAGAAATGGTATTTTGTGGTTTTTTTGAAGCTTGAATCAAATAAATAAGTTGTCAATTTTTCTTCGAAAAAAACAACGTTTTTTTGGTGAAATTAATGAAAATCAGGGCTCTTTCGAGCCCCTTAGAAATTAAAGAAATAGATTACAGATAAACGTAAGCGGCCATACCGATGAGATAGCCGATGAGAACTGGGACAGAAACCTTCTTCATGTAGCTCATGAAGTCAATCTTCTCCATGCCCATGAGAGCAACTCCCGAGGAAGAACCAATGATCAGGATGCTTCCGCCTGTGCCCGCAGCATAGGCAATCATGTGCCAGAGCGTATGGTCGGGAGGATAGATATCCAAAGGATACATCCCCATAGTGGCCGCAACGAGAGGAACGTTATCAACCACGGCCGAAAAGAGCCCGATAAACGTCGCTAGGGTAGCTAAGCTTTGCACTTGGCCTCCAAGCCAGGTTGCGAGGTCCTTAAGCAAGCTTGCAGCCTCTAAAGAGCCCACACAGAGCAAAATTCCAAGGAAGAACAGAACTCCTGAGATATCGACCTTCGTTAAAATATGAGGGACACGTAAATGTTTACGCTGTTCATGGGCATGATGCATTCCATCGGTAACAAGCCATAAAATGGAAAGGCCGATCAAAATCCCCATGAAAGGAGGAAGTCCAGTTACAGCTTTGAAAATAGGCACACAAACAAGAGCTAAAACACCCAGAATAAACACCAAGCGTGCGCCTGGCGCTTCGACATCTTTTTTATCCATAGGAGCTGGCGAAATCCGTCCCTTGATACGGAAAGAAAACCAAGCTAAAGGAACTAAAACCGAAAGTATACTCGGTGTAAAGAGTGCCTTCATCACAGCCAGCGAAGTGAGCTGTCCATCGATCCAGAGCATCGTTGTTGTAACGTCTCCAATCGGTGTCCAAGCACCGCCAGCATTGGCTGCTACGACCACCAGACAGCATAAGAGAAGGCGGTCTTTAGCATCGGGAATGAGTTTTCTTAAAAGAGAAACCATCAAAATGGTAGTGGTCAAGTTGTCGAGGATGGAGGAGAGGAAGAACGTAGCTATGCAGATTAACCAAAGCATTTTTCGTTTTGAAGTGGTCCGTATCGCATCGGTGACAATTTTAAATCCATGGTGAGAATCGACCAGCTCCACGATGGTCATGGCACCCAAAAGGAAAAAGATAATTTGAGCCACACCGGAAACATTGGCATTTAGGTGAACGACATTTTCAGCAAAAGAATGGGGACTGCCAAGAAAAAAAATAGCCCAGCAAGCCACAGCCATGAAGATGGCAACAGCTGATTTATTGACTTTGAGGATATGTTCAAAAATAATCGCTGTGTAACCAAGAGCAAAAATTACGATCAAAAGTATATAGCTCATGCAATTCCTGTGTGTATGATGTCATGCATCCGGACAAGTCCAACGACTTTTTCTTCTTCCACAACGGGCAGGACCATGATCCACCGTTTGGGGTCTTTTTGCATCAGTTTGAGGGCATCCCAAGCCAAAACATCGCTTTGGGTCGAAATAGGAGACCGGGTCATCAGCTCTTCGATCGTCTTTTGCATTACATCGGATCCAAAAGCCTGCAAAGAACGTCGAAGATCGCCATCGGTATAAATTCCTTGAAACTTACCTTGTCCGTCGACAACAAGAAGGCAACCTAATCTTTTTGCTGAAAATTCCGTCAATACTTCCAAGAGCTTTTGATTAGGCCTACAAAGAGGCAAAGCCTCACCTTGAATCATGATCTGGCCGATTTTAATTGTCGCTTTTTTACCGATTGCTCCTGAAGGGTGATTTTCTCCATAAGAAGCGAGAGAAAAACCTTTATGCCTCATGAGAGCCATGGTCAGAACATCGCCAAATAAAAGTTGAACTTCCGTCGAAATCGTCGGGGCTAAATCAAAGGGACAAAGTTCTTTTTCAACAGGAAGTGAGAGAGCTACATCGGCTTGTTGGGCTAACCGGCTATTCGAGCTGGAAACCAGGGCGATTAATTTAGCGCCTTTTTTCCGAATATACGGAACGAGACTTAAGAGTTCTTCGGTCTCCCCGCTTTTGCTCAGGACAATCACACAATCGTCCGATGAAACTATTCCAATATCGCCATGTAAAAAATTGAGAGAGGGTAAATAAAGAGCTTTCGTCCCCGTGGAAACCAATGTCATTGCGATTTTTTCCGCGACAAGTCCGCTTTTTCCAACGCCTGTCAAAACTAAAAACCCTTTGATGTTAGCACAGAGATTGAAAACAGCTTCGGCTTGCTGCGCATCCAAATGGTCGAAAAAAAACTCGAGATGTTTCCGCTGATCGTTAAATAATTCTGTTAACACGTATGTTTCCTCAACTACGAGATGATAGAAGATTGGCTTTTTTGCTTGAAGCAGATAATGTGAAAAAAAAGGATGAGTATGCACGAAATTACAGTAGCACGCGGGGATGGGATAGGTCCGGAAATCATGAAAGCGACGCTTCATGTCCTCAAAGAAGCAGGGGCCCAGCTCAAAATTCATGAAGTCGAAATCGGAGAAAAAGTTTACAAAAAAGGTATTCTTACCGGGATTGAGCCTTCAACCTGGGAGACAATAAAAAACACCGAAGCTTTTCTAAAAGCTCCAATTACTACCCCCCAAGGCGGAGGATTTAAAAGTTTAAATGTTACAGTCCGGACAACGTTAGGACTTTATGCCAACATCCGTCCGTGCGTCTCGTATTCCCCTTTTATCCAAACAAAAAATCCGAAAATGGATCTGGTCATCGTCCGAGAAAACGAAGAAGATCTCTACGCAGGAATTGAATATCGCCAAACTCCCGACGTGATGGTTTCTCATAAGATTATTACAAGACAAGGATCGGAAAAAATTATCCGCTATGGCTTTGAGTATGCTCGTCAACACGGCAGAAAAAAAGTCACCTGCTTTACGAAAGACAATATCATGAAATTCTCCGACGGTCTTTTTCATAAGATCTTTGATGAAATTGCAAAAGATTATCCCGAAATTGAGAACGAACATTGGATTGTCGATATTGGAGCCGCAAAACTAGCTGACAAACCAGAAAACTTTGAAGTGATTATTCTTCCTAATCTTTACGGGGATATTTTATCCGATGTCGCGGCAGAGATTTCAGGTTCTGTGGGCTTAGCTCCCTCTGCCAATATTGGCAATTTAGGAGCGATGTTTGAAGCGATCCACGGATCAGCTCCACGAAGAGCGGGCCAAAATGTCGCTAATCCCTCCGGTCTTTTGCTAGCTAGCGTCATGATGCTTGCCTATTTAGGCGAAGCTAAGCTTGCCACAGCTATCCATGAAGCTTGGCTCTACACGATAGAAGCTGGGATTCATACGTACGATATTTACAAAGAAAAAAACAGCAAACAGCTCGTTGGAACTCAGGAATTTGCTGAAGCCGTCGCAAAAAATCTCGGAAAAAAACCCAGTCAGCTGAAATGCCCGATCTACAAATCGACATCTAAGATTGTTCCAATTTTGAAGGAACAAAAAGCAACTATCGACCGGAAGCTCATGGGTGTTGATCTTTTCGTCTATTCGAAAGAAAAAGCCACCGAAGTTGAGAAAAAAATCACAGGAATTAAGTTTGAACCTTTTAAACTTCAGATGATCACCAATCGTGGCGTCAGAATCTGGCCTGAAGGTCATCCGGAAACTTTTTGCATCGAACAATGGCGCTGCCGTTTCATTGCAAAAGAGGGCGCTAAACCGCAAGATATCGTGGCCCTACTTGATCATGTTGTGAAAGCTGGTCATGATGTCTTCCAAACAGAAAATCTCTACACGTTTGATGGGGTCGCAGGATACACTTCAGCCGACGGTTAAGACTTCATTCGATTAAGGATCTGCTCGCCTTCTTTTTCATCGATCAGCACAAACTGATTGAGGTTTTGTTCGTAGCAATAGACATCTGCCTGGCCAATATCAAACCACCAAGCGTGAACGCGCACTTGTTTTTTTGCTAGCCGCTCCTGAATGAAGGGGTAGCTTTTGATGTGCTCGACTTGCTGAAGGACATTGACCTGAGAGATTTGATTAGACTCAGAGAGCGATGGGTCGATGATTAAGCCTTGTCTGACCTTGTTAAGAGCTTCTTTGCCATATTTAAGCCAAGACTCGAGATGAGGACAGGAAAGCGTATCGATCCCTTTAGCCAGTGCTTCCATCGCTGCGCATTCGGAATGGCCGCAGATGACGATATCTGAAACATTTAGAGAAGAGATTGAAAATTCAATCACCGCCGCAGCACTGTCGTCTTGACAAGAGCATGAAAAAGGCGGAACTAGGTTGCCGATATTACGAAGAACAAAGAGATCTCCGGGATTGGTCGACGCAAAAAGATTAGGAACCACACGGCTATCGGAACAAGCAATGAATAAAGTGTCAGGCTTTTGTCCTAAAGCCAACTTTGCAAAGAGAGCGCGGCTCTCTTTGGTGAGGTTTTTTCTAAAATCGACAATTCCTTGAATGAGTTTCTTCACTAGTTAACACCCAATTTTTGAAATTCTTTGTTAAAATGGAGCTTATGCTCTGAGGTTAGAGGTGCCAAAGGAGGTCGGAGGAGACTCCAAGAAGCTCCTTTTTGCTGCTCTAAAACGCTTTTGGTGGCAGGAATAAAATGGTGGCTGGCCAAAATTTTCATGAACGCTTCGATCTCTGACTGCCTTTCTTTCCCCTTATATAAGGAACAGATCAATTGGGGGCAGATGTTCGCGATGCCAGAAACTCCCCCAACCGCGCCAAGGCTAACAGCATCAGCGATCATGGTTTCATTGCCAACAAGGAGCTGAAAATGAGGAAACTCTTTTAAAATGGCTTGGACTAACTCAAAGTTACCTTCGCTTTCTTTCATCCCAATAATAGTGTTGGGAAATTCTGCATGGAGAGTCCGAATCACATCTAAACTGATACGCACTCCGCTAAACTGCGGAATGTGATAGAGAAAAACTTTCAAGTCGGGATTGTTCACTTTTTGGATGACTTCTCGATAAAAAGCGATGATCCCTGCATCAGAGACGTTTTTGAAAAAATAAGGAGGCATCATGAGCACTGCAGCACATTTTGCCAAAAGGGCTGTTTGAGTTAATCGAACAGTATCTTCAACCGAAGGACAACCGACACTAACGATGATGTTTTGGGGATCGACGCCTCGATCAATAATCGCTTGAATTCCTTCTTGACGCTCTGCCACACTGAAGGAAGAGCCTTCGCCTGTCGTGCCAAAAAGCACGACCCCGCTGCATCCTTGTGCAATCAGATCTTTGCAGTGATCCGCATAAGCATCGTAATCACATGTTAGATCCGCCTTTAGCGGTGTCAGGGAAGCGGCGTAGATGCCCGTGAATTTTTCAGAGCGTTGCATCTTTTTCCAAGTGTTCTTTGAGTGAATTTAAGAATCCACAGCCGTACATGCCGTCGATGACACGATGATCAAACGTCAACGAGACATGCATCACTGAACGGATCGCCATCGTGTCGTCTTCTAATGCCACGACCTTTCTTTGGATGGCTCCCAGACCTAATATAGCTACTTCAGGATAACGGATGATCGGGATACCCATCATGACCCCGGAAATTCCAAAGTTCGTAAGAGTAATTGTTCCGTCTTGGACATCGGCAGGACTCAGTTTGCCTGTTCGCGCCCTTGATGAGACGTCTCCGATGGCTTTGGCTAATTCTGGGATGGTCTTGTCTTGGCAATTTTTCACAACAGGAACCATAATCCCTTGGTCTACGCTGACAGCGATGCCTAAGTTGACAAATTTTTTCACCACGATCGTGTCGTCTTCCAAAGAAGAATTGAGGTGAGGATATTCCTTGAGAGCTTTGCTGATCGCACGGGCTACAAAGCTAGTGATGGTGAGTTTCGATCCATGTTTGGCTAAGAAAGCCTCTTTCTCTTGTTGGATGACTTGCATGATCGACGTGACATCGACTTCTGTGATCAATGTTGCATGTGGAGCCTCATAAAAGGAGCGGACCATGTTATCGGCAATGGCTTTGCGCATGCCGGTCATTTTCACTCTTTCGACATCCGAAGAGCCGGTTTTTGACATCATAGGACATGGTTTATTCTTTGGAGCTGTCCGACTCTCAATATAGAGCTCTAAGTCCCGTTTACTGAGACGTCCGCCGGCACCTGAGGTAGGAATTTTTTCAAGTTCATCGAGGCTGATGTTGTTTTCCCTGGCAAGCCTTAATAGCGCTGGAGAAAAGAACCCTTGCATTTCTGAACTAGCAGGAGCTGCTTCCCGTTTGACTTCGACTGTCATGCGGGGGCCATCGCCTGCGGGGCCTTGCATCATTTGGATGACGGCTAAAGGCTCGCCCACTTGGAGCTCTTGATCAGGGCTCGCCAAAATTTTATGGAGCACACCTGAGACTGGTGAAGGGATCTCGCTGTTAACTTTATCTGTAGAAACTTCCAAGAGAGGCTCATCGAGGTTGATTTGATCGCCTTCTTTTTTAAACCATTGAACAATCGTTGCGCTGACGATGCTCTCTCCGAGCTTAGGAAGCGTGACTTGGTATTCTTCTGTCATTGTTTAACTCTTGATTGAATGTTGTTTAATAACTCTTGCCAGGCGATCTCATTCCCTGAGATCTTCAAATGGCTCGTTAAGGGAACAATCGGTAGACGGCACTTAAAATCTTTGGGCAGTTTCACCATATCTTTTTCAGTACAGACAAGGACATCTGCGAGGGATTCTTCAGCAAACTTCTGCAGTTCTTCCGGATAAAATGGATCGTGATCGGGCTTGAAGAACGAAGCGACAATTTCACCTCCGGCATCACGGACCGATTGCAAAAATTTCTGGGGCTTTCCAATGGCGCAAAACACCGCGGCTTTCTTTCCTTTTAAGGAAACATCCGTCACCCTTTCTGCGAAAACAATCGGGGCATCTGTATAAAGGCGGAGATCTTTTTCAGTCTCACTGAAGCTGGGTTGAATCACAACGATGCAGTCAGCCTTTTTTAGCCTTGTGGGAGAATCTCTAAGAAACCCTCGAGGAAGAAAAAATCCTTTTCCAAAAGGATCTTCGCCATCGACCAAAACGATTTCAATATCCCGTTTGAGCTTCCGGTGCTGCATCCCATCGTCCATCAGGACAATTTCTGCGCCTTTTT
>CAZBCR010000037.1:0-4553 GCA_964490565.1 uncultured bacterium | reverse complement strand
TTGAGCTTCCGGTGCTGCATCCCATCGTCCATCAGGACAATTTCTGCGCCTTTTTCTTTTGCGTGTTTGGCTGAATCAAAACGATTTTTCCCCACCCATACTTGGACTTTAGGCAAGGAGCGCGCCAGCCAAAACGGCTCATCGCCGCATAAAGCGACGTCGGTTTCTGGAGTGACTTGAAACACGAGGCCGGTTTTTTCAAAAGTTGAGCGATAACCGCGAGAAACAATAGCAACCCGAAATTTTTTGGAAAGCTCTTCGGCTAAAAATTTGACAAAAGGCGTCTTTCCTGTCCCGCCTGCGATGATATTCCCAACGCTGACTACAGGAAGTCCTGCATGACGAGCTCTTAGTATTCCGATATCATACGCTTCATTGCGCAGGGCTACTCCAGTCCTATAAAGATAACTGAGCGCTCTGAGCAAAGGTCTGCCAGGCCGGCGGCCTTCCATGATATCGAGAACATAGCCCTCAAGCATCAAAAAGCTCGTGTTCGATCAGTTGAATGATGATATGGATCGCCGTCATATGGGCTTCTTGGATCCGGTCAGAATATGAAAAGCCATCGATGATCCATTCCAGATCGGAGACGCCTTTTAGCTTTCCTCCGGTTTTTCCTAAGAATGAAATCGTCTTTAGACCCATCGATTTAGCCATCGGAACAGCATTAACCAAATTTTCAGAATTTCCGCTCGTAGTAAGTGCGACAAAAACATCGCCTTCTCTTCCTAAAGCTTCAACAGATCTTGAAAAAACCTCGTGATAGCCCACATCATTGGCCATGCAAGTCAGGTGACCAGGATCTGATAAAGCAATCGCCGGAAGTGCCTTTCTTTTATGTCTGAAAATGCCGGTGAGTTCCTCGGCAAAGTGCATTGCATCGCAAAGGCTTCCGCCATTGCCTGCAATGAGAAGTTTATTTCCATTCCGGAAACAATCGGCGATCACCCGTGCTGCGTTTTGGATAAAAACGAGGCTCTCAGGCTTCTTCAAAAACTCAATGGCGCGGACGCCATCGTCTACTGCTTGTAAAATCTTTGTTTGCATAAATATACTGGCTGCTAATGATAGAGCAATATAAATTAATAAACCAGCGTATGACAAGTTTTAATATTGCAATCATCGGAGCGACTGGAGCCGTCGGACAGGAAATGCTCCGGGTCCTCGAGCAACGTCAGTTTCCCATTAAAGAAATTCGTTGCTTTGCCTCGCCAGGATCAGCTGGTAAGACCCTTGTATTTAAGGGCAAGCCGGTCGTTATCGAACAGCTTGCCGAAAAATGTTTTGAAGGAATTGACATTGCCCTGTTCAGCGCGGGTAAAAAGATTTCTTTAACTTACGCTCCGCTTGCCGTCAAGGCCGGCTGCCTCGTTGTTGATAATAGCTCCGCTTACCGGATGGATCCTACTGTTCCGCTGGTCATCCCAGAAATCAACGCCCATGCTCTTGAAAATCACTCAGGCATCATCTCTTCTCCAAATTGCACAGCCACCGTCATGCTCATGGCTCTAGCTCCCCTTCACCGGCAATTTAAGATCCGCCGTATTGTCATGGCGACTTATCAAGCTGCCAGCGGTGCCGGACAAAAAGCGATGCTGGAACTTCAAGAAGAAAGTCGAGCAGTGCTAGAAAACCGCCCCTTTACTAGAACAGCAATGCCGTTTCCTTATGCTTTCAACATATTTGCACATAACGCTCCGATGACATCTTCGGGTTATAACGAGGAAGAAATTAAAGTCGTCGAAGAAGCCCGCAAGATTTTAGAAGAACCGGATCTTCGAATTGCGGTCACTTGCGTACGTGTTCCCGTTTTGAGAGCTCACTCAGAAGCTCTCAATGTTGAATTCGAAAACACAGTCACAGCTTCTCAAGCAAAAGAGATCTTACAAAATGCTCCTGGTGTCACTGTGTTGGAAGATTGGGATCAGAATCGTTTCCCAATGCCGCTTGATGCTTCAGGTAAAGATGATATTTTTGTCGGCCGGATCCGGCAAGATCTTTCCAACCCCAATACTTTAGATCTTTGGGCCGTTGGAGACCAACTTCTTAAAGGTGCAGCGTTAAATGCTGTTCAAATTGCTGAACATTTATGTCTTTTGAAGGAAGTGAAATAATGTCCTACACATTGGATAACGGATCTCAGGCTCCAGACTTCTCGCTTCCTGCGACAGACGGAAAAACATACAGCCTCAAAGACTTTGCTGCGGCAAAAGTCTTGGTTCTCTTTTTCACCTGCAACCATTGCCCCTATGTGATAGGTTCAAATGAAATCACGCGTAAAACAGCTGAGAAATTTAAAAATGACGGCGTAGTCTTCGTCGGAATTAATTCGAATAGCAAAAACACCTATCCCGAAGATTCATTCGAACACATGATCGAACAGATGAAAACACATAAGTTTCCCTGGCTTTATCTTTACGATGAATCGCAAGATACAGCACGAAAATATGGAGCTTTAAAAACGCCGCATTTTTTCGTCTTCGATCAAAACCGCCGTCTGATCTACACAGGACGCGCGATTGATTCTCCTCGTGATTCTTCTAAGATGAAAAGTAATGATCTAGAAAGAGCGTTAACCGAATATTTATCTGGCAAACCTATTTCAGTCCCACGCATTAATCCCATTGGATGCAATATTAAATGGGAAGGAAAACCTCCTCATTGGATGCCACCTGAGGCGTGCGATTTATAATTTATAGAAATTAATCAACGTCATCCATTAAAGTTTTTTCCAATGCTTTAAAGGAGGCATCTTATGTCCGTTACTTCTGCAACAGAATCTTTCACCGATGGCGCTGAACTTTTTGAACAAGATAAATATCGGAGCACAGTCGCTATTGATATCGAACCCGATATTAATGATCCTCATCACATGGAGCATGTTTTTAAAAGACCTCTTTCCGATCGCATTATCCCTATTCACTCCCATACTCAAGGTGTATACGGTGAGTTCCGCTTAGATGATGTCAGAGTCCGCTGTCCTTCTGAAGCATTCCGCCGTCACCAACAACATCAATGGAACAATGTAAAAAAAGAAGCCGAAGAGAAGAAAACTAACTGGACATACACTGCAATTGGAACTGGCATCTTGGCTTCTGTAGCTGGATTTCTCACGATAAGAGAGATAACTGATGTCGAAAAATATATAGGGACAGCTATTGCTAATTCCCCATTTGCTCCAATTTTATTGATTGCAAGTCTGGTTGGTGCAGTTGTGTCGATTATTTTTGTGGTTAACGCAAATTCTTCGATTACTCAAGCAAACGATCAGATTGCTAAATGGGACGCGGATCCTGTTCTCAAAATCGGCATGGAAAGAAATGAAGCGCATAGTAAAGGCTTCCCCTATATCTATGCTCATAATCTTAAACTCGGGCAAGGACCTTCTTACACAGGCCGTTTAAATCCTATCCATGTCGAGTACGAATATAAAAAATACGTCGAATCGTACTCCAAAAAACTGCTCGAGCAATCTAATCCCGAGCCAACCAATTGGATGAATCAATTCCGTTATTCAAATCCGTTCTCCCTTGCTGCCATGTCCTACGGGTTAGGACATGTTCCAGAACACATGAAGCCTGTGATTGAGGACTACACCCGCTTTGAATCGTTCCTGAGCGATATTGCAAACTCTTATGATCGGATGAAATCCGATGTCAAAGCGACAGCAAAAGAGCGCATTGATCATTTAACCAAAACTCGAGATGACCTCGCTCTGCCTTTTGCACAGGTTCGAGACGCCGGCCTAGCAACTGCAAAAGAGAATCGAGATAGAATCCTGCGTGATCTCTCATCAACAGAGATAAACCGCAGAGATGCTAGAGACACTTTTACTATCATTGAAAAAGCCCTCAAGGACACCTATGCTCGAAGCACAACCCCGAATAATAACAAATATAACGCCAAGATTAAAGAAACTGAAAAAGATCGGGATCAGCGGATAGCAAAACTCGATGAGCAAAAATCTAGTCAGTTAGGTAATAACTACAGAGCAGCAAGGGAGCTTTTAGAACGAGCAAAAATGGCTTGGGATAATCGAGGCTATCAACCTGTTAATTTTGGTCAGTTTTTCCCTTACCAAAATGCCCAGCCTGTTTGGATTAACCAGCAGCCTGCGTTCATACCGCCTGTTCAACAACAGCCCGTCTTCTACCAACCACAGCAGCCTGTGTACCAACCGCCTGTTCAACAAGGCTACTACCAACAAGCACCGCATATCTATCCCCCAATTCCACAAGCTGTGAATCCAGGATATGGACAGTTCGGCTATGGACATGCGCAACAGCAGATTCCTGCACCGCAACAATATGTTTGGGTTCAGCCTACAGCGCCTCAGCCTTCTGCGCCTGTTCAGCCTAAAGCCCCTTATGGAGGCTAGAAGTTAGGTTTTCTTTTGAGCACCAGTGACTCCTTCGTCACTGGGTGCTCAAATCGCATCTCAGAATGATGCAGTGCAATCCCCTTCTTCCACGCTTTCTTACTCCCGTATTTTTCATCACCTAAAACAGGACATCCGATCGCAGAAAGCTGAGCGCGGATTTGATGGTATCTTC
>CAZBCR010000036.1:0-12294 GCA_964490565.1 uncultured bacterium | reverse complement strand
GATACAAACCGAAGAAGATTTCCAAGAGCTGCTGGCGATTGTCGCTGACTACTCTCATTTTGTTGAAAAAGACAAAAATGAAGACCAAATTCAGGCAGTATTCGCAAAACGTCTAGACTTGCCAGCAACAGCTGCTATAAATACTGCTGATCCAGGTATGATTTTCCTAAAAAACTTATTAGACGATCCGGAGTGGACGAAAATCTAAATAGTCTGCTGCTGTCAGCAGATATTTAATGCCTCGGACTTCACCAAACATCGGTTTGTCTTTTTTTAAATTGTGCAAATGTCCGAACACACAAATCTGAACTCCGAATTCTTCAAGGATGGCAGATGCCCTAGAAGGCATTAAATCGGCTGAAATAGGCGGATAATGAGTCATGACGATCTTTAGCTTGGCTGAAGGATTCATCTGCTTTAAACTCAATTTAAGACGCTCCAGCTCTCTTTCAAAGATGACCGCATCCTTGTCTTTATCATGAGCTTCTTCCGGATCACGGGCTTTTGGATTTTCTTGGAAATGCACATAGCCGTTAAAGTTATACTCAGGGGTGTCCCAAAGGCGCGATCCCCCAATAGCTACATCGTTAAAGTGGTAAGCAGTATTATGGATAAAATGGACGGAAGGTGGGAAAATTTCTGACATTTTTTTTGCCGAGCCCCACCAATAGTCGTGGTTGCCGCGGATCAAGACTTTCGTTCCTGGAAGTTTGTCGATCCATTCAAGATCTATTTTAGCTTCTGCGAGCTTCATCGCCCAGGTGATATCGCCGGGGAGCAAAACAAGATCTTCAGGACCCACAAGTTCTTTCCAAGAGGCTGCCATTTTGTCCATGTATCCTTCCCATACAGGCCCGAAAACAGCCATGTTTTTGGAAGGAACACTATACGCTAAATGGAGGTCAGCTAGAGCCCAGATTTTCATAACCTAAGAATGGCAGGGACAGCGATAAAACTCAAAGAACGAAATTGTCGGGAAGCTGTGTGCCGGTTGTGACGATGATGATCCCATCCCGGATGCAGATCCCTTCTCCATCGTAAGTATCAAGTTTATCTTTATTGATGAGGCGGACGTTATTCCCAATGCAGGTATGTTCATCGATAATAGTCTTTTCAATGACACAATTATCGCCGATGGTGAAATTCTGCGGCAGCGGAGGATGCTGGTGCAAAGGCGCTGAATAAGTCTGGTGTCCCATTAAAATGGAATGACTGATTTTTGTTCCTTTGCCAATACGGCACCTGATGCCGATAATACTGTGATTTATCTCTTCTGCCTCGATGATCGCGCCCTGGCTGATATACGCCCGATTGACTTTTGTATTGATGATGAGCGGACTGGGAAGGTTATGGGGGCGTGTGTAGATGGGGTTGGCTTCATTATAAGTTTGGAGACAGTGGCTTTGATCCAAAAGACTCATATTTGCCTCAAAAAAAGAAGCAATTGTCCCAATGTCAACCCAATATCCATCATAGATATAGGCGTACGAGCCGCCTTTTGCAGTCTGAAATGGAATCAGATGGTGGCCAAAATCCATCCCGGGTTCTTGCAAAAGAGAGATAAGAACATCGCGGCGGAAAACGTAGATCCCCATTGAGGCCAAGTAGCACGTCTTGCCGTCTTTTTTTACTTCGAAAGGTTTTAATTCGGGTTTTGTCTTAGGTTTTTCCTTGAACTCAGTCACATGGAACGTCTTATCAATCTTCATCACCCCCATCCGATGCGCTTCATCTTCAGCAACATGAAGAGATGCAATCACCATTTCAGCGTTGGTATTTCGTGCGAACTCGAGCAGCTCAACTAAATCGATATTATAAAGCTGGTCTCCAGATAAAATCAGAAAATAGTCGACAGGCGCTTTGAGTAAATGATGGAGATTTTTCCGAACTGCATCTGCAGTGCCTTCAAACCAGACTTTTTTCTCTGCAGCGTCCTCTTCGGGACAGAGCAGCTCAATTCCTCCCTCTTTGAAAAGGTCGAACCGGTAGGTTTCGAGAATATGCTGGTGGAGATTGGAAGCAAAATACTGAGAAATCACAAAAAGTCTGTTGATCTTAGAATTTAAGGCATTGGAGAGAGGAATATCGATGAGGCGGTATCTTCCTCCGAATCCTACAGCAGGTTTGCAACGCGTTTTGGTTAACGGAAATAAGCGGGTGCCTTGGCCGCCAGCCAAAACAATACCTGCAACCCGATCAACTAGATCGTTTTGGTCCCTACCAGACATTAAAGACTATACCCCTGTCAATTTTTTTCTTAACATGTACCGATTTTCAAGGGAAGGGATTAGTGACGGCTGGCCAATTGAGTAAATCCACGGCAACATAAACTGGAACAAAGCTGATAGCCCACAATAGAACTAAAATTAAAAGAAAATATCTCTGTCAGCAACGATTAATCCTGATGAAGTCGTATTAAGACCATAAGCGACAATTGCAAGCCAAAGCGATGGACACATTTGCTTAAATACAGGCTGATTGGAAGAGATGGGCTAGAAAAAAGGCGTTGAGGCTGCCCGCTAAGGCTTCTTCAGAAAAGTCGGCTAAAAACAGCCTCTCAACACACCCCGTTACACCGACAAGAGTCAGTAATAACATGATGGAAACAAAATTCACGCAAACTGCTTAAAATTCAGACGGTCCAATGAACGAACTATCTAGTCTTAGCAAACTGCACTAACGGGATACACTCTGCTTCTTCTTTGTGCATAATTTCAGGAACAAATGTTTTTAAATCATGAGCAAAGTGAGGGAAGGTATTTCGGTAGAACCATTGGAGTGAGGAATAATCGATTGTGAAGGGAAGGTGGCAAAACTCTTCACCTTTGATAAAGGATAGGTAAAAATGGTCTACCTTTTCGCCTTGTCTTATCAAATAGGTGAAAGACGGTTTCAGGCGGAGCAAAGCTTCTGCCTCAATACCTGTCAATTCAGCATGCCAAGCGCAATGAGACGTAATCTCATTTAGTTTCTCTTGAACCCAAGGATTCAGTTGAGTGGCTTGTTGCATTGTCATAACAACCTCCGTTGTTTTAATTTAGGCCCATAGAGGCCTTTGAATCGGGAATAAATCTATCATGGCTGCCCGATTAAAATCAATGATTGTCAAGATTATTCCGGATTTTATTGAAAAAACTTCTCTCCACATCTTTAAAAACTACGTTTGCACTAATTTGAAAGAGTGAAGAAATCATGTACCTAAATTAAAAAGTCATTTATCTTATTGGTGCAGGGCAACTTTTCGTTTATCAATCATTAAACCTCATTATAAATGGGGCCAGGGGCCCTAAGCCTTTTTATGGGACACGACAAATTAAAAAATCTCGATCAGACACTTAACGACCTTATTAGTCGTTTTCCGCAGCATTTAGAACCTTCCATTTTTAAAGATAAAGATCGCCTCTTAGCTTATTTTGATTATGAGTTTCTTCGAAAACGTTCCGTCAAACATCTCGCACGTTTATTGACAGCCCAACACCTCAAAAAGAAAAAACTCTTAGGCACCATTTATCTTTCTCCTAAAACACGCTGCATAGAATTACGCATTATGCCCACAAAGTTAGAATTCCCCTTTGCATCTAAATGGGTGATCGGAATTTTAACACAGCTCTCTTTAGGCAGCCGATATGAACTCTTTGATCAAGTGCAGCTTCTTAAAGCAGTCCAGAAAATTGCTCCCGAGCTAAGGATTGTTAAAGGTTCTGTGTATGTATTTCAAGAAGCAGACGATAGCATTAAAACTCTCTATGCTGAATTTGAAAAAAACGGGAATCACTTTTTTACAATTTCAGAGTTAAAAGCTTTAAAAACTTCTTTAGAAGAAGTACTTCTTAAAAGCATCGAACGACTCGTTCCCACCGTTTTCATGACACGGAACCAAGAAGAAGCGCTTCGTAACATTCTAACGTTGAGCCAACAGATCGAACATAGCTCAGATCTGCCTCAAGTCATGATGTCGTATGAATCGCAAACAGCCGAAGAGCTTATTTTCACAGTTATTTGCGTCCGAGCAGAAGGTTTGGATGCACTACCCGTCGATAATCTTCTCAAACAAAAAAGTACTTTTTCTCAGTGGATTTTGGAACGTAAGCAGCTTGTTAAATATGTCCAGCAGCATCAACCGATCTATGCTTATATTTTTCGAGTCCTATTAACGCCCCACCCGACGATTTTGCGCAGCGACGGTTCTTTAAACTTTTTTGCCGCCCGCCAAAAAATTGGCAATTACATGAAATTGCATATTGGAGAATTCAGAGACTTCAATGGCGGAATTCTGATTAAACAGGAAGAAATGCTGCATTCGTTGAAGACAGCATTGCCAACTATTGCCCCTGAACTGATTGAAAATGTTTTTTATTCGATTGCTCCTATTGAAATGCAGGCCATTTTGCCCTTATCGACTCTGAAAATGCTGTTTGAACTCTTCATGGAAGTGTTTGAGAAACTTTTAGTCAGTTCATCTGATTATGCTTATCAGAGTTCGGTGAAAGACCACCTTCTTATTGCTGTGGTGCGTATTCCTAATGGAACTTTCTATGAAATGGCCAAAGATCACCTTTTATCTTTTGATCTTCCGGAAGTTAAACTGGCTTCGATAGCCTTAGCAATGAATGATTCTTACGTCTTTGGTTACCTGCTGGAAACAGAAAATACCCAACTACAGAACCGATTTTTGGAATCTCTTGAAAAACTATTGGCCTTTTGGAGCGAGGAAGTCAAAAAACAGCAGGTCCTATGCCTGAGCTTAGAAAACCCTATCACTTCGCTAGATCCCCGGATAGGTGGAGACTCGATGTCCGCTTTGTTCCTGAAGATGTTATTTGAAGGACTTGTACGGATTGGACCCGACGGCGCTCTGGAAAAAGGCATTGCACAACATATCGAAATTTCCCCTGATCGAAAAACATATGTCTTCACCCTGCGCCCTAGTTTCTGGTCGGACGGCACCCCTTTAACAAGCTATGATTTTGAATACACTTGGAAAAAGATTTTGACGCCTCGTTTCAATACCTCGTTTGCTTATCTTTTTTATCTCATTAAAAATGCCGAACTTGCAAAGAAGGGCATTGTAGATATGTCCCAAGTTGGAATACACGCTCTGGGAGACCATACGTTGAAAGTTGAGTTGGAATCCCCCTCTCCTAATTTTTTGGAATTCGCAGCCCACCCTTTATTTGCCCCTGTCTGCAAACATGTCGATATCAATGCGCCTAACTGGCCTTTGGAAGAAGGCCCCCGCTATGTCTGTAACGGAGGTTTCAAGCTTGAGAAAAACCAGAAAGACAGCAGCTATGTGTTAATTAAAAATAGTTTCTATTGGGATAAAGAAAAAATCCAGCTCGAGCGCGTTTTAATTGCGACTAGCCATCACAGCCAGACGTATGAAATGTTTCTCCAAAATAAGATCCATTGGATAGGGCCTCCCTGGGGAACTTGGGAAAATCATTTCAAACCAGGGCAAGACGATGAAGCCCTGACCTATCCTGACCAAGGTGTTTACTGGTGTATTTGCAATACAAAACATCCTTTTCTTAAAAACCGCAAAATCAGGCAAGCCCTGGCTATTGCCATAGATCGGTTAAAGCTGCTGGAAACCATTGAATATTTCAAAAATCCGGCTTATTCTCCTCTCCCTCCCTCGCATAGTCAAATCCACAAACATCCTATCTTTGAAACAGAAGACGAAAAAGCTTTATTTAGAGAAGGGCTTGAGGAAAGCGGCTATTCCGCTTCTAATCTCCCTCATTTGACGATCGACTTTACCCAACGCACGATATTTGGAAAACCCTCTGCTGATTTCATCTCTTCCGAATGGAAACAGAAATTAGGACTCTCAACGACCATCCAAGGGCACGATTATAAAACACTTTTTTCGAACCTCACAACGGGCGATTTCCACATTGCGTTGATTCGATGGCAGCCTTGGGTCAATGATCCATTCTATACCCTCAACTTCTTCGCCAATCCCAATGAGCCGATGAACATGAGTAAATGGTCTCATCCCGAAGTCCAGCGTTTACTCCATGAGGCCCAGCTTGAAACCAATGATGAAAACAGAAAGGTCCTGCTTTACAAAATCGAAGAACTTTTGATCCGCGAAATGCCGATTATTCCGCTCTTTGAGTCTTGCTTCCAATTCATGAAGAAAAAATCCCTCAAATTCGTCCCGAACCATATCTTAATGGACTTCAAATGGGCCCGTTTAAATTAAAGAAAGGTTCTTCATTGCAATTAATTAAATTTTGCTCGAAACTTTCTGAGTATTGGGAATATGTACATGAAGGTTAATCAAAAACTGGAAAACGAGGCAAAACAGAAGAACCCCCCTTGGATATTAAATACTTAACAAAGGGCAGATTCTTTTTAAGATGAACTCACAAAGACTCCTAAAAGGACTGATATTCTTCAGTAGGATAGGCACAAAAACGCTAGCCCATATTTTCATATTATTCTTGGTTTTACTCTCCTCTTGTCAAAAAAACTCTCACCCTTCTAAACAACAAAAACTCCGCACCTGCATCGCCTCTGATATCAGCTCGTTCGATCCTAGAAAGGGTGTCGATATGGCAACCCAAGGTGTCATTAGGATGCTCTTTGCAGGGCTTGTCTATCTGGATCAGAACCTTATCCCTCAATTAGACCTAGCTAGCTCTTATCGCGTTTCCGATGATTTTAAAACTTATGTCTTCTTCCTGAAGGAATGCCGTTGGTCGGATGGATCGATGATTACAGCCCAGGACTTCGTAGAAACGTGGAAGACTGCTCTCACACCTGCATATTCTTCGCCCAACACCAATCTCTTCCACTTCATTAAAAATGCCAAGAAGGCCTACCTGGGAACCGTCTCTATCGATCAGGTCGGGATAAAAGCGTTGGATGATAAAACCCTCGTCATTGAGCTTGAAAAGCCTCACCAGCATTTCTTAAACATCCTGATCAACTCCGTCTTTTCACCTGTTCATACAAGCATGCGATATAACCGTATCGATTTTAAGCATCTCGTTACCTCAGGCCCTTTCACACTGAAAAAATACCTCCTTCAAAATCAAATTATCCTCAACAAAAACCCCTATTATTGGGACGCCGATAAAATCCAATTGGACGAGATTGATTTTTTTATTATCAAAGATCAGGCCACAGCCCTTCTCATGTTTGAGAAAAAAGAAATCGAATGGCTGGGCGATCCTCTGATCAAAATCTCCTCCGATGCGATTCCCGACTTACGAGCAAAAGGCCTGCTCCATTATGTGCAAGGAGCGGGAACGCACTGGCTCTTTTTCAATACCAAGAAATTTCCCTATAACAATGCCAATATTCGTAAGGCCTTATCTTTAGCAATTGACCGGCAAAAAATCCTGGTCGATGTCATGAATTACGACCATCCCGCACCTCCCCTTGGGCTGATCCCCAAAATTTTAAAAAAAGAAAGGTGGCACCCGTGGTTCCAAGATAACGATGTCATCCATGCAAAAGAGTGTTTTGCCAAAGGGCTGAAAGAATTAGGTATCACTGCTCAAGAGTTTCCGACCATCACCATCAATTTTGCGACAAATGCCCTCTGGTCAAAAATCCTTCAGGCTATTCAACAAATGTGGATTGAAAATTTAGGCATCCGGGTCAATAACGAGGCAACCGATTCTGCTATTCTCATTCAGAAATTCGCAAACCAAGAATTCGACATTGCGCGCATGGGATGGCTGATGCAGTACGACGATCTCGTCAATTTGCTCGACATTTTTAAATATAAAAATATCCAACCGAATTTTACCGGCTGGGAAAACGCTGAATATATCCGCCATGCCGAAGCAATCTCTTCAAGTTCTGAAAAAGAACGGTGGGAACACGTGGAAGCAGCCGAAAAGATTTTCTTTGATGAACTCCCTTCGATCCCTCTTATTGAAACGACAGCCCTCTATCTCGAACAGCCATACGTGAAAGGTATCCGCATTAATCATCTATTCCAGATCGATTTTCGCTGGGCCTCCGTCGGAGAACCTTCTTAGAAGCTCTAGCAAAGCATTCTGATCATGTTTTTTAGTACAGCTTCTTAAGAATTTTTACTCGCAGCCATCGTAGCTACTTCACCCGCATTGAAAGACGATCTCACAAACGGTCCTGAATACATCTGCTGAATTCCCAAACTATATCCATACTCTTCATACCGTTTAAACTCTTCAGGGGTGACAAAAGATTTAACCATCAATTTCCGGCGATCAGCCTGCAGATAATGACCGATGGTCACGATATCGCATCCGGCGCCTTTAAGATCTCTCAGCGTCTCTAATACCTGTTCCTCCGTCTCGCCAAGACCGACCATGAGGCCTGATTTGACAAACGACGACTTGCCGGATTCTTTTGCGTACTTTAAAACAGCAAGCGTCCGGTCATAGGTTGCCTTGTGTCGGACTCTCGGCGTCATCGATCTAACCGTCTCGACGTTGTGATTGAAGACCTCTGGTTTTTCATTTAAAACCAAATCCATCGCTGAAAAATTTCCATTGAAATCTGAAGTCAGCACTTCGATCGTGCAGCCCACATTTTTTTCTCTCACAGACCGGATAATCTCGGCCATATGCGCTGCTCCGCCATCTGCAAGATCATCCCTTGCGACCATGGTTACAACCACATGTTTTAATCCCAGCTCTTGGACAGACAGCGCGATCCTTTCTGGCTCGTCTTGTTCAGGTGCTAAAGGCTGTTTTGTAAAGTCGATATCGCAAAATCCGCAATTGCGGGTGCAGGCACTTCCAAGTGCTAAAAAAGTTGCTGTCTTATTTGAATAACAATGAAGCCGATTGGGACATTTTGCCTCTTCACAGACAGTATTGAGTTTATATTTTTTTACGATTGCATCAGTTTTGAAAAGACTTCCCCCACGAGGAATCTGGCGATGGAGCCAGGAAGGAAATCTCCCATGAGCCCCTTCGGGGTTTTCAGGTAACTTATTAAGAACTTTCAGTTTCACGGCAGGCCGTGAATCGAAAACATCCTCATCGATCATTTCTTAACCCCTGTTGGCGTACGAGGCGGCATATGCAGCGGCATCTCCATGGCCATCAGTCCCGCTTCATGAATCGCTTCCGGAAGCGTAGGATGAGCATGGATCGTCTCAGCCAGACAATCAATTGTCAGTTCATTCGCAATCGCCAGCGTCACCTCTGCAATCAAAGAAGCAGCTTCATAACCGACGACTTGGGCTCCTAAGATCTGTCCTGTTTTTTTATCGATGACAACTTGAGCAAAACCATCGGTGTCCATTGTTGCTATCGATTTTCCAAGAACTTGAAATGGGAATTTCCCTGTACCGGCAGTATATCCTTTTTCAACCGCTTCTTCTTGAGTCAGTCCGACCATGGCGATTTCCGGAGATGTAAAAATTACAGCTGGCACTGCATTGTAATGCATCACAGCATCTCCGCCTGTTGCATTGATTGCAGCGATAATCCCTTGGTGGGAAGCCACATGCGCTAACATCAATTTGCCTGTCACATCACCCACTGCATAGATCCCCGGAACATTTGTTTCCATTTTGTCATTCACTGTGATCGCGCCTCGATCTGAAACTAGCACACCCGCATTTTGCAGGCCCATATTTTGAGAGACGACTTTCCGTCCAATCGCCACAAGCACAGCATCCGCTACAATCGGGCTTTTGTCTTTCAAACGGATAGAAACACCATTGGCAGTCTTATCAACACCTTCAACCATCACGTTGGTTTGTACATCAATGCCTTGTTTTTTGAAAGCAGCCGTCAGCGTATCGGAAATCGCTTTGCCCTGCAGAGCGACAATCATCGGGAGCGCTTCTAAAAGAATCACCTTCACGCCAAGTTCCGCATAAAGAGAAGCAAACTCACACCCAATATAACCTCCGCCGATAATGGCTAAAGTCTTAGGAAGCTGAGTCATCTCAAGAATGGTCGTCGAATTGTAGATTTTTTGATTTTCGCCTCTAGGGTCGCAAGGAAATGCTTTCACATCCATCGGTTCAGATCCCGATGCAATGATGATATTTTCTCCCTGCAGAATCGCATTATCCTGGCCTTTGACTTTGATCTCTTTAGGGCCTGTGAACTCAGCAGCCCCTCGAATAATGGTAATACCATTGGATTTGATCAATCCTTCCAGACCTTTTCGAATTTTGGAAATCACACTATCTTTTCGCTCTTTCATCTTAGCGTAATCAATCGAAATTGATCCGACAGTAATCCCAAAATCAGCTGCATGCTTAATTTTTTCTAAAACATGCGCATGAGCAATCATTGTTTTTGTAGGAATACAACCGACATTAAGACATGTTCCGCCCAGATCGCCTTTTTCAATCAAGGCCACTTTTTTTCCTAGCTGAGCTGCTTTAATGGCTGCGACATAACCGCCCGTTCCCGCTCCGATGACAATCAAATCATAATATTGTTTTTCGGTCATATTCATCCTTTTTGGGCAATTCTAGCAAAGAATGAGGTAAAAAAACATCGAAAGTTGTACGATGAAAAGACGAGGTTTAAAACATATGAAGCCGGTAGATCGTCAAAAAATATGCCCTAATTGTGATGGAAGAGTTGCCTACGATGCCACTCAATGCACCTATTGCTTTGCAGCCCTTCAGGTCGATAATTCGGCTCCTAAAATCTTCACCCCTCCAACTGCTCAAGAAACCCTCTCAACCCTTTACAGCCCTCCCTATTCTTCTAAGCCCGCCTCTGAGCCTCTTGAAACCAGAGCCGCCCCTAAAACAACCCCTATCTATGCTGAGAAAGATGGCAGCGCCATCATCGATCGTACCGAAGTCTCTGAGACTAAGAGCTTTTGGCCTCTCCTCTCCCTCGTCCTAGGCGGCAACCTTTTAACGCTAGGCATCCTCCAATTCTTCTTCTCTGATCATGGCATGGTCCGTTTAGAGATCAATGGAAGTTATTGGTTCTTAATGCTTTTGGCATCTTTACCCTTATTTTACTTTGGGCTAAGAAGCTCCTCCAAAGAATAAGCGCCATCTTGCTCTGTTAGAAGTGCTTAGGATTTGGCAAGTTTTTAATTAACTTATACTATTTATTTTGCGTTTCTGTTAAAATACTAGTAACAAAAAGTTAATATTATGACGAACAAAATACTTACCGTTTCTTTCACCAACAACCCGCAACCCAAAGCCACCGAAGTCACTCTAGATGGCAGAAAGGTGACTGGGCCTGCTGCAGATGCGCCTAAAATAGTCATTCAGAAGGCTGTTGATGACACTATCGCTAGCTTAATAAAAATAATTGCAGAAAAGCATCAAGAACGGCATCAAGCGCGCCTAGATAAAATCAAATCTGCTAAGCAATTCACTGTCACTGCGGTTGTACCTCCCGATGCCGAAAAAGTTGATATCGAGATTAATGAGGAATCAAACAAATGGAAGATCTCGGTCCACTTGTCTCTAGAAACCATCGCGGCCTTAAAACAAGCGTTGCTTGAAGAAGCCCCGCCTAAAGAAGCTCCACAAAATTCTCAAGTAGCTCCTCGGCCAAAACAATCTATCATGCAAAGCCGTACAGACTCTCCTTCTACGGATCCATATTTTCTAAATTCTGATCTTAAACTCCCTGATCGTGCCCGTACCCCCATTGAAGATCAAATAGCTAATAGACTACCAAATCCAACTCGAGCCCCTGCTAAAGCTCCTGCTCCTGTATCCCGCTTTTTCCTTTTTGCATTGTTTGGTGCATTTGTTGCATGGATAGGCCGTGGTATTTCAAGTCTCTTCTCTTCATCCGAAGAGGAACTTCCACTCGTTAAAAAGACAGGTGCAAGAAAAGGTACTTCTGCTGCTGCTGAGACAAACACCTCATACAACACGACACATGATGCAAAAATCATTGCAGGAGTCCGCCCCCTTCGCAATGGAAACAATATCTGCTTTATCAACGCGACTTTCCAAGCAGTGATGAACATGCCACAAGAAATAACATCGGCAATCATTAAAGCTCACGAGACAAAAATTGCTAGAGAAGCAGAAGCAATTGAAGCCTTAGAACATGCTATCGCAATTGAAGAAAGCTCTTATATCTGGCCTTGGTCACGTTCGCCGCGTAGAGCCGACCTAAGAAAACTGGAAGCCTCAAGAGAAGCTTCTATTACTCTTAACCAAGCGATAAGAACTTACAACAATGGATCTGATCAATTCGTCTGGCTGAATGCTCTTCGTGGCTTTATTCCAGGAAATCTTTTTTCCGGGTCGCAAGAGGACGCAAACCAAATCTTTATTCAGATTTTTGATCCTTTGCTAGAGCCTCTACAATGGGGTCGAGACCCAAAAGG
>CAZBCR010000035.1:0-12642 GCA_964490565.1 uncultured bacterium | reverse complement strand
ATAAATACCAAAGCCTTCAGGGAAGAGTCAGCCTCCTTTCCCCCACTTCCTCTGTTGATTATGGCAATACGGCAAGGAGAGTTATTTCGGTCTTTGCTCTGATGCTGGCTGTTGTTTTCACTCCTATTGGCATTGCAACACGCTACTTAAGTTTGCGCTCTATGGAGGTCAATGAGACTTTCTCGATTATCTTCGTATTACAACTCACCGATTCTGAGTATACAGAGCAAATGCCCCACCTTTCTGCCAAACAGATCGAAGCTCGGATTCAGGCTCAGGAAGAAAAAACAAAAAAAGCTTCTTTAGACGCTTATCTAGATTTAGCCATTGCCTCCTTGGAGACCCTTGAGTCTAAGCTCAAGAAGGGCGCACACTCTGCGGAGATAGCGGAACATAGGAATGATGAGTTTTATCCCTTCCCTTTGTTATTAATACAGCAGATGGAAAGCAATCCCACGATTGTCGCTCGAGCTAATAAAGTCCGTTGGGATAGATTGATATCTCTACGCCAGTCTTGTTTAGAGCTGCTAACGCCTTCTGGCGGAGCCTGGGATGAAGATAGTCTTCAACAAACGCTGCAGGAGCAAGCCAAGTCAAATCTTACATCAGCTTTTGGTGCCAATGCTCGTTTTTTAAACACCTTAAAAACAAAACTCGAAAGCACCCAAGAATTGGCTGGAATTCCCCAGTGGTTAAAGGAGCAAAGAAGCGATCCTAATTATCCTTTTTCTTTCTATACTCAATCTCGTGTTTTAAAGCTCCTCGTTCAACTGAAAAATGATCCAGTAAAAATTCAGAAGTTTGCTCAGATTTTAGACTTCTGCTCTAAATCGCTGAAGGAAATTGATCTTGAGGAATATGTAACTGAAATACCTCCAAGCAATCATGAAATAATAAACAAATTGCTGCCTAATCTAGATCGCTTAGAAAGCATTGCAAAATTCCAAAATTTAATCGAAACCCAATCAGCCTAAATTTTAACCTAAGGGGATAATATGGCCACAAGAACAACTCTAGATTCGAAAACTCCGGCTCCAACACTTTCATCGCCTCGTTCGCCAGCCACAACAACCGTGGTCGCCACTGAAAAACTACAAGGGCCAGAACAGAGCTCAAATGCTACTATGCAAAACTTTCAAAAGCTGCAAACTCAAGCCACTGCAGCCGCACCTCCTTTAGCAAATCGAGTCACTACCAAAGTCGTGGATGATCTAGATGATCTTTTATCCAGCACCCTAGCAGAGATGGAAGACGAGGAAAAAACCTCTCTATCTCCTAGTTCTCCACAATCTACGCCTGCGGCAGTTCCTAAACAAGTCCATCCTGATTCAAGCCCTCCAGCTTTTGAGAGTAAAGCAGCGTTCTATCTATTAGAAAAGAATTTAATGGCCCTTCTTGTCATACCCCTGCAGTCGTCGATGCCTGCAGCAGCCTCAAAAAAAATTGAAGAAGCCACAAAAGAACTAGGCCAAGATATTAACCGCACGATCGGATTCATCAATCTTATGTTCAAATCGCTCCTCCAAGCATCGGATTCTCCCAGTGCATGGTTAGAGAAAGAAAGCTCAACATCGTTTTATCAAAATTACTGTCCTTTTGCTACAAGCCACTTTTTGTCAAAGCATCTTGAAAAAGCAAAGAACATTCATCCCTTTCTAAAAGCAAAGTTGATTGCAGAATGGAAGGAAAATTATCAGCAATGTGTACTCCTACTCAAACAACATAAATTAGACGCTTACAACAAAACCGAGTTTCCTTTTTCTGCACACTTACAAGAGAAGGCCATGAAGCTAGAACAGCTTTCTCAAAACCCAGTTTTATTCGAACTATTTAAACAAGCGGTACAACCCTTCATTTCTAATCCTGAAGCAGCAATGCAGCAGCTGCATGAGCATGACCCTGAGTTAGCTGAAAGATTGGGGGCTCAAATGAAGGCTCATGATCCCCACGCTATGCAAGCAGAAGAGGAAAGACTGTTTCAATCCGCTACTCAACCCGTGGTTTCTTTTTTTCGGGACCTCGAATTACTCCTGCAAGCCCAGCCTCAGGATAGAGTAGCCATTGAAGGTTGGTTAAAAACCCAAGCTTTAAAACAGGATTATTTCTCTCCTTTTTATTTCTGGAAAGATCTAATGCATCAATTGAAGCTCAGGGGCGGATCGGTTGAAAATTACCCTCCCTTTGTCGTGGAATCGAATAATCTTTATGAAAACTGCTGCCAGCAATTAATAAAACTTGGTTTGCAAGAGTTTCTCGACGAATCCCCTTCACCAGCATTAATAGCTCAATACAGAGCAAAAGTCAGTAGAGAATTAGAGGAGCATCAGCGCGGTTTGAGATCTACCCTTGATATACTGAGACCACTTTGTATAGCACTTAAAGAGCTCCCTGCAAACACTCAAGCACTTGAGAGCAATCGTCATCGAATTGAAGACTGGTTTGACGTTTACCGAGCAAAAAAAAATTATACTCTTCCCTTCATGTGTGCTAAGGAATTGTTCGAATTTCAGGCGGCGGTGAAAGGACTTTTGGATCCTTCTGAGATGCAAGAGTTAATCGAAATCTATCCTTTTTGCCGCGATCAATTACTGGCTTTAGGGTTAGGTAAATATCTAGATGAAATCCCTCAAATGGAAAGCCCAGAAATGGAAAGACCAGCTGCTGCTGCTCCAAAAAAAACACTGACTGACACTGAGCGGTTTGAAAAAGAACTGAAGTTCTTCCTGTTAATGCTCAAGCAAACGGACAAAGATTTAGATCAGTGGCTCAAAGATAATAGCCCCGCTTACGATTATCCGCTTCTTTGGGCTAACAAACGGATGCCAAAACGCAAAGATTATAGTGATAAAGTTAGTAGCGCGATTCGCCAACAGTGGACCGTATGTGGAGACGCTTGTATCGAAAAAGCCAAGAATACACCACTCTTCCGTCACTACTTAGAGCGAGTTCCTGAGGATGCTTCACCTGAATTACTGGCTTTCCTCAAGACTTAGGGTTGATAGAGTTCGGGATAGAATTGGATAATCCGTTGTTTGCGCTGCAAGAGCAGATCGACCTGGTGTTGTAGATCGATTGCTTTTCTGCGCTCTTGATCGGCTCTGTTCCAATTTGCATACGCATCTTGGATATTGCCAGAAGAGTACTGCCAGTTATCCCCTAGCTTTTGATACTTGCGGGCTTCGTCTTGATGGATTTTCTTTTGCTGCTCCAGCTTCAGGACTTGCTTGTCAATTATCTGGATCTCTTTACCGCAAGCTTGCTGCTCTGTAGAAGCGGCAACTTCTTCAGCCTGAGCCAGTGAACCAAAAGCTAACAAGAAAAACAGTATTCGTTGCATAATCCCTTCTTGTCATCAATATCATTAAATACTTATAGAGTGCAATAGGGAGTGCATTAATGTCTCACGATTGTCACGACAAAACCCATCATCACGCTCTGCACCGCACCCTTTGGATAGCGGTTGTTTTCTGTCTTGTGGAAGTCATCGGCGGCTGGATTGCCAACAGCTTGGCCCTGATTTCCGATGCGATGCACCTCTTCACTGATGTTGGAGCACTGCTTCTTGGGATCATCGTTGCACGGATGGCAAGATGGCCCGCAACACCGAAGATGAGCTATGGATATCACCGAGCAGAAATTTTAGGAGCACTCGTCAGCTCTGCATCACTTTGGGCGCTATCGGGAGTTTTGATCTACGAATCGATCCATCGTTTTTTTCAGCCAGAAGTCGTCGATGGACCGATCGTTTTTTACATCGCCACGGTGGGACTCTTGGCGAATCTCTGGATGATGAAAATTCTGCATCCTTCCCAAAACCATAGCTTAAATGTCCGGGCTGCCTACCTTCATATCTTGGGAGACGTCTTAGGCAGTATCGGTGTGATCTTGAGCGGTATTATCCTCTGGACAACCGGCTGGAACCTGATCGACCCGATTATAACAATTTTATTTACCCTGACAATCTTAAGAAGCTCGGGAAAAGTCATTAAGGAAACCATTGGGATTTTGATGGAATCAACCCCTGAAGGGATCGACTCCAAAGCGGTCCAAATGGCCCTGGAAGGACTTCCCGGTGTCCGAGAAGTCCATGATCTCCACATCTGGTCGGCATCACATCATAAAATTGTTTTGAGCGTCCACCTGATCGCTGATCCCCAAACCGATGCTCTAGGAGAGGCCCACCGTCTGTTGGAGGCCAAGTTCGGGATACGGCATATGACGATCCAAGTCGAAGACCCCAAGATATTTGAACCTAAATATTGCTACGATTGTGAAAATAAATTATAATTAAATTATGAAGAGAGCGATTTTAATAGTTTCTATTTTACTAACGACGTTTTTAAATGCATTTTCTTTAAAAGACAAACTTGTAAAAGGAAATTCTGGCGATTATGTTGTTACTGAGCAAATGGGCACCTATACAATCTTGGTCATCCGCTCCATTTCCGACCACCATATCCTCTTAGAAGAGATCGACGCTCCCAAATTAAACCTCGACCCTGCCCCTTCCTCTTGGAAAGAGTGGATCTCAAAAGAAGCTCCCGGCCACACAGCCTGGGTCTCATACCTGATCGATCTCGAAAAAAATAAACTTGTAGAGACCTATTCTCATTCTAGATCTGCATGGCTCTATGCTGAAGATCCCAATAACTTCCTATCCCGCTTAATGACCCTCTCTTTAGAAAAAACGCCTACAGACAAAAGAAAGAGAATCGGACCTCCGCCAAACGGAGATGAAGACCACCGGGCTTTATGGCTCCCCTCTGTGACTTTTGAAGGCAGAAAAATGGAAAAAACTTCCATCACCTCGTGGACAACAAGATGGCCCTCCGACAATTCGATCATTGCCGGCTGCGAGATTGAACTCTATTTTTCTGGCTTTGCATTCCCCTATTGGATCGAGATTAAAAGCCCCCATTATAAAGCCGCGATCCGCACCATTGACTCAGGCCGTGAAATGAAATCACCCAAAGCCATCGTCTTCCAACAGTCTCCATTCTTTATCGGCAGTCATCAACGAAATAAAGGATCTGTCGAGTTTCATATTCACTGTCCTCCCTATCACCCTAAACTCCGCCTGATGGCAATGGATCTTTCGCTTGAATCCCATCCGATGATCGAGATTGGGCATGCCACTCCCAAAAATGGATCGGATGTCACCGTAAAAGTTCCAGAGAAAGCCCTCGAGAATAAACTCCAAAAAGGCCACCACTACAAATGGGTGCTGATCTCAACAGAATACCCCGATGTTGTGATCTATTCTGATGCTCTTTTCCAATGGTAGAATAGAGTTATGAACAAACTTTCCGCAGAGATTTTTCTTGGGCTACTGGAAAAAGATTTAAGTTATTGATTCTCAATAGATTTTACCGTTATTTATCACCGATTTACCTCAATCCTAATCATCTCTTGTCATGCTGAGTTATCAACAAGTTTTCCACAACCCATACACCAACAAAACTAGCCACTCTTAGCCAAATACTCCTGACCAAAAAGGAATTAGTCAGGAAAGTCTATTAATGATAAACTTCGCTAGTTTACTATGAAAAACCACTTTATCTTGAAGAAAGCAAAGAAGACTCTTTTGGCAACCTATCACAGGTTTTGCAAAAAGAAAAAACAGCTATCCCCTGAAACAAGAGAGCACCTTAAAAAAGATCTGATTTCTCTTCAGACAGCGGTCATGCAAAAAGACCCTATCAAAGCCGTCGAGCTCACCCATATCGTACACACTTCTGCTCGGACGCATCTACAAAAAACCTTCTTTGAGTCGACCAGAGATTTTATCATAGGAATCGCGGGAGCTCTTTTCATCGCGATCTTAATCCGGCAGATGTGGTTTGAGCTGTATGAAATCCCCACAGGTTCGATGCGACCGACATTCAAAGAACAAGACAGGCTCTCTGTCTCCAAAACCGACTTCGGCATTAATTATCCATTGAAACTCGGTCATTTCTATTTCAATCCCGATCTGATCAAACGGAACAACATCGTTATTTTCACCGTTGAAAATATGGATGTCCGGGATGCCAATACCGTCTATTTTTATTTGTTTCCTGGAAAAAAACTTCTCGTCAAACGAGTGCTTGGAAAACCCGGAGACACCCTCTATTTTTACGGAGGAAAAGTTTACGGAATTGATGAAGCCGGCCTTGACATCACTTCGGAACTCCAACTGCCCGAACTCGATAAAATCGACCATATTCCGTTTATCTCGTTTGAAGGAACGCGCGTTTTGACAGCTCCTTCTAACATCCCTGGCATCTACTCGCCTGTCAAGATCTCGCAAATGAATGAGCCGATCGCTCGGCTCTATGCAACGAGCCCTACCCAAGCAACGGGTGAGCTTCTACCAAAGATCCAACTCCAATATCCTAAACTTCACTATGGAGATCTTTGGGGCATTAAAAACTTTGCGATGGCCCGTCTTTTAACTAAAGACCAAGTTCGTGTTTTTACCGATCAAGACCCTTCTACCATGGAAGAAGGAGTTCTCTATTTAGAGCTCAAGCATCACCCTAGCTTAACAGGTGCTAAAATCGGCTCAGATGAATATAACCGCGTGCGTCCTCTTGTCGGTCTGTCGACTTCAGTGATTCCTCTGCAAGAGTCTCATCTGAAAGCGATCATGGAAAATCTCTACACTGCTAGATTTGTCGTCTCCAATGGTTTTTCTTACCGTTACGGCATCAATCCCGAACGTTATGGAACCCAGGCATTTTTCCCTTACTTACCGACCATTCCAAATGGGACCTATGAGTTTTATTATGGGAAAGCTTATCAAGTCAAATGGCAAGGGGTGACAACGGAGCTTCCTCATACTAACCCTCTTTACCGTTTTGATCCTCAGCAAGTCCAACTCCTCTTCAATGTCGGGATGGAATTCGACAACCGTTTCAGCCCTCAAAGTAAAGAGCAATATCTCGTTCCTTCCCGCTATGCCTATTACCGTGATGGCGACCTTTATCTCATGGGAGCGCCTATTCTTAAGAAAGACGATTCTACCTTGGTCAACTTTATAGAACGTGAAATCAAACGCAAGACCAGCACCCGCGTTGCTAAAACGTATCGTCCATTCTTAGACAAAGGCCCTCCTCTTACCGATGGAAAACTTAACATCGAATTCATCAAAAAATACGGCCTAAAAGTTCCGCCTAAATCTTATCTCTGCTTGGGTGACAACCATGCAGGCAGCGGCGATAGTCGAGATTTCGGATTCGTTCCCGAAGAAAATCTCCGCGGCGGCCCTGTCTTTATTTTCTGGCCTTTTGGAGATCGCTTTGGAGCTCCTAACCAACCCTCTTATCCCTTTATCAACCCTGGCAGGATCATTATCTGGAGCCTTGCTCTGATCGGTTTTGGATCGTGGTATTACGTCCACCGTAGAAGAAATAAGCTTCCTTTATCCTTCGACTAAACTGAGGTGAGTATGGCAGTACACAATAACGCTCTTGAGACAAAAGTCTATACTCACTTTGTTCCCCATCTAAACAATCCCAAAACGCGCTATGCCATCTTTGCACTCGGTATTATTTCTTCTGCTGGCATCGCGTGGCAATTCGGGAAAGCTCCATTGCTATGTACGGCGATTCCCGCGACTTTGATCGTGGTCGTTCAAAAAAATCTGGCCTTAATCAACATTGCCGAACTTAACCCGCAGCAAAGAACCGAAAGATCCGCTGCATTAGCCCACCACTGCTATGTCATCGCAGGAATTTGGGGAATTGTCCTCAGCGGATCGACCCTCGCTCTCACGCATGAAGGAGGAAAGCTTCTACTCCAGGGCGGCTCTTCTTTAAATCTATTATCCTTTATTAAAGGCATCAATTTATTAGCTGGTATTGGCTGGTTTTGGGCTCCTCTCTCCCTCTATCTGCTTCAACGAAGCAATGCCGTTCTTTTTAATGATGCTCCAACGACTCTTCAAGCCTCCATCGAACAATTTCTAACGATCATTCAACAAGAAATAAATGGTGTACTCGAGGCACAAAATCTATTATTCAGCTTGGAAAAATTCGACCCCAAACATCCTCCTAAAATAAATGAAAATCTTAAGCCTTTCCTCTCTCTCTTTAACTTTTTGCGCAGTTTCGATTATAAATCTTATCTCCCCTCTCATGTCCAAGAAGATGTTACGGCTTTAGAAAATCAGCTGGGCACTATCCTATCCAAAACATTTCCTGTGTCTTTTGTGTCCGCCAAAGAAGAATTACCCAGCCTAAAAAACAAAGTAGTCTCGATTGTAAAAAGCAGCTTTTCACCCCCTGCTGATCAAGAGCCGGGCAGCGAACAAAAAGCCAATCGAGTTTTCCACTACGTTCTCATAGGCTGCTTAGCACTTATTCCGCTTTATGTGAATCCTATACCAACTGCCGTCGGTCTTGGCCTTGGCTGGTTTTATCCAATCAGCTGGGGATCTGAGCAAAGAGCTAAGCAATTGAACAGAGCTCCTCATTTCTTTGAAAAAACTCTCTCGCAAAAATGTTTTTTTGTATGGAAAAAAACTTACTCAGCTCTTTTCAACATCTCCGACTCTTTCTTAATTGGATATCCTTCAGCCATGGTCCATGGGTTCTTCTGGTCTGAAGCAATTAAACACCACACACGTTCGCCAGTTCAAAACAATTAATCTTTTGGTATGATCTTTAGCCATTATGGCAGCTGTATCAGCAAAAAGGATCGAAAACTACCCCTTCTACCTCAAGCATCTTTCTCCTTACATTGAGAAAAAACAAGTCCGTTACCCTCTTTATGCTTTAAGCGTACTCGCTGTCGGAGCTGCAGCCATCCGCTATGGAGATACCAAAGTCGGATTTACTCTAGGGTCAGCAGCACTGTTTGCTCAGGGCTATCAGGTCGTAAGGCTCGCTAAAGAAATCAAAAATACTCCGATGGACGAAGAGACAAGAAATCGAAAAATCTCTCGGATCACTGACCGTGTTTTTACGATGAGTCTAATTTGGGGAATTGTCATCGGCGGACTTAATCTCTCTCTTCTCTATCAAGAAGGCTCTCTTCTTCTCCAAAACGCTGATTTGAGCCTATTGCAGACTCCCTCAAGCATTCCCTACGCATGGCTAAAGAATGCTCCCTCTATTATCTACCACACCAATTTAGTTGCCAGCATCGGATGTTTTGCCATTCCACAGATGCTTAGTTATATTCGTTACGGCGATGATCTTTTTTTTGGCAAAAAATTATACGCTAAAGACGTCCATGAGCTTTGTGGAAAGCTCGTCAATACTTGGATTGAAATCAAAGAAGACACCACGCTCTTGTCCCTTCCCTGGTTAGCCATGAACATGCTCTATGCCGCTAATTTCTGGTCGAACTTGTCCTCCATTTTGGGCGAAGCTTCTCCACAAGCTGCTGCATTATGGGCAGCGATAAAAAAATTAGGAGTGCTTTACCTCGACGGTCTATCATTCAAAGTGATTCCTAGCTGGATCGCTTCTTTTAGCAACCCTGAATGGAACAAGCTTTTCAACCGCGCAGAGAAAAAAAATGAGAGCAAATGGGAAAGAACGAAATATACAGTCAACTACATCTTCTTCTATACCCTGAATATCTCTTTAATGGCTGCTAGGCTCTATTACCACCGATTTCCGACATCGATCTACCTAGCCCTAGGATTGATCTATCCTACGTCCTTCCAAGAGGAAATGACGATCCGAAGAACATGGGAGGTCGCTCCAGACTTCATCGGGATGCACCTCGCCTTGAAATGCCGGTATTTGTTTGAAAGACTTTCTGTCACAAGCACAGCGCTTGCTTGGTGGAATATCCCCGGAGCTTGCTTGAATGGACTCTATCTAGCAGAAGACTTCCGTTTCTACGGACGCCGCTTCTGTCAGTGAACGATCTTTATTATGCTGATCATTGTCGGATAGCCATTGATATCCCAGGCATCGCCTTCGCATTTTTCAAACGCGAAGTCTGAAGCTAACACTTCATGACAGATGTAATCCCGGTGCTTCTCAAAAGCTTCTTTCACTTCAGGGCTTGTCTGGAGCTTCACATGGATCCGGTCGGTGACGGCAAAATCCATCTCTCTTCGCATCGTGTTGATCTTGTTGACAAGCTCTCGTGCGATTCCCTCTAAAATAAGCTCTGGATTGAGCACAGTATCTAAAGCCACGGTGATATCGAGCTCTGTTCCAGCAATGACATTCTCTTTCACTTGACGCTCGACCGTCACATCTTCAGGAGTGAGAACAATCGTCTCCCCTTCGACAGTGATAGAGACATCTTTGCCGTTTAAGAGCTGTTTTTGATCTTTAGAAGGAAGCTTATCCACCGCTTTTTGGACAGCGTTCATGAGCTTGCCGACTTTTTTACCCAGCACGCGGAAATTCGGTTTGGCAATCAGGCTGACAAAGGCCGTCTCATCGCTGTGGAACTCGACCTGTTTCACGTTAAGTTCTTCTGCGATCAGATTTTCATGCCGCTTCAGAGCGTCTAGTTTTTCTTGATCACTGCAGATCACATGCGCTTTTGAAAGCGGCTGGCGGACTTTGAGTTTATGTTCTTTCCGGAGCGAGTGGCCAATTCCCACGACAATCTGCACAGCTCGCATCTCTTTTTCAAGACCAGGATCGCGCAGCTTGCTCTGAGCCTCTGGGAACTTACAGAGATGGACAGAGATCGGATCTGTCTTTTGACGCAGCTCGGTATAGATCGCATCACTGATAAATGGCACAAAAGGCGCTGTAACACGCACTAGCGTGTGTAAAACAGTATAAAGCGTCTCAAAGGCCTCATCGCGGTCTCGACTTGCTTCATCAGCCCAGAAACGGGTTCTATTGCGGCGGATGTACCAATCTGTCAGATGATCGACAAAACCAACTAGAGGCTGAACTGCAGCTTGCAGCTCATACGCTGTCATCGATTCATTGACATCGTGAACAAGTTTTTGCAGCACGGACAAGATCCAACGATCAATGTCGGCTTTCGGAGCAGGGAAATGATCTTTAGGCTTCCAATCGTAGATCTTGGCATACGTCGCTAAGAAAACATACGAGTTCCAAAGCGGTATCAGCGCTTGGCGAAGCACCAGCTCAACACCCTTACCTGAAAATCTTAAATCGTCTGCCATGACAGCAGGGCTGTTCATCAAGTAGAGACGGATCGCATCAGCACCAAACTTCTCGATGACAATCCCCGGCTCTGGATAGTTCTTCAGCCGTTTGGACATCTTCATGCCGTCTTCAGCCAAGATGATGCCATTAACGACGACGTTTTTAAATGCCGGTTTATCAAAGAGAGCTACAGCCAGCACATGGAGCGTATAAAACCAGCAACGGGTCTGATCGACGCCTTCAGCAATGAAATCAGCAGGGAAAGCTTTCAGTGTTTCTTCTTTGTGTTCAAAAGGGAAATGGTTTTGACCATACGGCATCGATCCTGATTCAAACCAGCAGTCGAATACTTCAGGGATCCGTTTAAACGTTTTGCCATTTTCAACAAATGTCAGATCATCGATGAAATGTCGATGGAGATCTAAGACTTCTTTACCGACTTTATCTTCGAGTTCTTTGACGCTGGAGATCACACGGATTTCTCCGTCTTCGCTTCTCCATAGAGGAATTGGCGTTCCCCAATATCTATTTCTTGAGATCGCCCAGTCGCGAACATTCTCTAGCCATTTGCCAAAGCGGCCTTCTTTGATGTGTTCAGGCACCCAGTGGATTTGCGAATTGTTATCGATCAGTTTGTCTTTGATTTTTTCAACCGCAACAAACCAAGTTCTAACAGCTTTGTAAATCAGCGGGGTATCCGATCTCCAGCAGAACGGATAACGGTGGTTGACTTGAGTATGATGGACCACACGCTTTTCAGCTTTTAAACGGCGGATGATCTCTTTATCGGCATCTTTGACGAAGATCCCCTGATAATCTGGAACTTCTGCAGTATACCGTCCGTTTTGATCGACCGGACAGACAGGCTCGATGCCTTCGCGCTGGCAGATAAAAAAGTCGACTTCGCCAAATGCTGGAGCTAAATGAACAACCCCTGTTCCGTCTTCGATCGTGATAAAATCATCCGTGAGAACACGGAATGATTTGTCATCTTGCCGATCGACAAAATATTGAAACAGCGGCTTATACCGTTTGTCTTTGAGGGTTTTTCCCTTGAATTTCTCTAAAATTTCATACTCTTTGAAGTTTGCCTCTAAACGAGCTTCTGCCAAGATGTATTGATGGCCATTTGCCAAGATTTTGACATAGTCGAGCTCAGGATGGACAGCGACAGCTAAGTTTGAAGGAAGCGTCCAAGGAGTGGTCGTCCAAGCAACGAGAGACGTTTCAGGTTCATCTTCCAACGGAAAAGTAATTGTGAGCGATGGATCATCGACATCGCGGTAGTTAAGATTTGCCTCGAAGTTCGACAGCGGAGTTCCGAGCCGTGCAGAATATGGCATGACTTTGTAGCCTTCATAGACAAGCCCTTTCTTGTAGAGCTCACCGAAGACCCACCAGACCGATTCCATGAATGATTTGTCCATGGTTCGATAGGTTTGTTTAAAATCAACCCACCGGCCCATCCGATTGACCGTGTGTTCCCATTCTTTCGTATATCGAAGGACGATGCTGCGGCACTCTTCATTGAAATTGGCGATCCCGAATCTCTCGATGGAGTCGG
>CAZBCR010000034.1:0-12837 GCA_964490565.1 uncultured bacterium | reverse complement strand
AGGCGCTATTGATCGTCGGCATGAGCAGGATCATGAGGCTTAATACGGTTACAATGATTGCTTGGAGGATCAGAAGTCGGTGCGGCATGCCGTTTTTATTGAGCCGACGGAAATAGGGAGGAAGGTCGCCATCTTGCGCAGCGGCAAGGAGACCGCGGCTGGGCCCCACGATCCAGGTGCTGAGCGATGCAAGGGCACCGATGACGATCAGGAACGCCATGATCGGGATAAGAAAGCCGATGTCGTACGAGCTGACGAAAGAGACAAAGGCTTGCATCGAACCAGCAGTTAGAGAAATTTCTTGTTGGGGAACGACTGCGGCAATAGCGAGTACGCCTAAGATAGAAAGTCCCAAAATTAAGAGGACAGACATCAGAGTTGCACGGGGATAGTCACGTTGGGGGTTTTTAACATCGCGGGCATGGATAGCTGACATCTCCATACCACAGAAGGAAAGGAGTACGCCAGTAAAGATCACGAGCTGTTCTACACCGGAAATGTCTGGAATAAAACTTTTAAGAGTGAACTCGATTTGGATAGGAGATCCTGAAAAGTACCAAAGGCAGCCGAGGCCGATAATGACAGCAGCAGGAATGAACGTCCCGAAGATGGTTCCAAATGTGCTAATCCGTCCTGACATTTTCATGCCTTTGAGATTGGTAATGGTCATGATCCAAAAAGCAGCTAGAGAGGTGAGAATAAGATAGGTTTTATTGGTGGCAAGCTCGGGGTTGAAGATATAAGCCATCGTGGCAGCGATAAATGTCAGGGCAGTGGGATACCAGATGACATTTTCTATCCATAAAAGCCAGATCGCTAAAAATCCGGTCCTGTGGCCGAAGGCTTCTTTGACCCAAACGAAGATGCCTCCGATTTTAGGCCAGCCGGTGGCAAGTTCCGCAGAGACTAAAGCGGTAGGAATAAAAAATATAATTGCAGCAAGTAAATAGTAGAATAATGAGGAAAAACCGTATTCCGCAATCGTCGGCCAGTTTTTGACACTGCCAATGGCGGCCATGTTGATCATCGCGAGAGTAAATACGGTGATAGTTTTTTTATTCATAGGAGATTATATGTCATATTTTGACTTATAAAACCATAAAAATCATGATAGAGATATGACCAAAATATATATCACACGCAAGATGCCGGCAGCTGAAGAAGTGCTAAGAAAGCATTTTGATATTGAGGTAAACCCCGATGATCGGATCTTGACCCGTGATGAACTCAAAAAAGTTGTAAGGGATTTCGATGGGGTCCTGACAACGTTGGCAGATAAGGTCGACAAAGAAGTTTTAGAACAGGCAAAGCAGCTGAAAGCCGTTTCCAATTGCGCAGCAGGCCTTGACAATGTCGATCTGCAAGTGGCAAAAGAAAGAAAGATCGCGGTCTTCAATGTTCCCGATGCGACTACCCAAAGTACGGCTGATATGACATTTGCCATTTTACTCAGTTTGATCCGTAAAGTGTCTGAAGCGGAAGAGTATGTCAAAAAAGGTCTTTGGAAGACCTGGGAGCCTAATCTTTTTTTAGGAGAGGAGCTTCAGGGTAAATATTTTGGGATTATCGGATTTGGCAAGATTGGAAAGGCTGTCGCAGAAAGAGCTCAAGGGTTTGGATTAAAAGTTTTAGGGTATGCCCGCTCGAAATTCGATGTGACAGGTGTGAGCCAAGTTTCCTTGGATGAGCTTTATGAGAAGTCTCACTTTATTTCTCTCCATGTGCCTTTGACACCGGAGACAAAAGGTTTGATCAATAAGGACTCGATCAAAAAAATGAAACAAAAGCCCGTGATCGTCAATATCGCCAGGGGTCCGGTGATCGTCACGGAGGATCTTGTGCAAGCTCTTAAAGATGGCACCATCCGTGGAGCAGCTTTAGATGTCACCGATCCAGAGCCGATTTTACCTTCGCATCCTTTGTGTCATTTGAAAAATTGCTTGATCGTCCCGCATATTGGATCTGCAACTGTCGAATGCCGAACGCTACTAGCCCGTACCGCAGCTGAAAACCTAATGGGGTATTTTAATGATCAATCATAAATCGATTGAAGCAGTTAAAGGAGCTTCCTGGGCAACACATTTTTGCCGTCCACTCTATGACACGTACTGTTTTTCTAAGATCCCTGGCACGATTATGCGGCTGCTGGGAAAACAATCCGAAGCGCTGCCTCAAGATTGCTGGGTAGATGGTCAGTATGACAGTGTGATCTTATTTCTGATTGATGGATTCGGCTGGCAATTTCTAGAGAAGAATTATACCAGATATCCATTTCTTGCTCGGTTTTTTAGAGAAGGGATTGTCTCTAAGCTCACTTCTCAGTTTCCATCAACAACAGCTGCTCATATCACAACGCTCTGTTCAGGCTCTGAAGTGGGCCAGACGGGAGTCTACGAATGGTTCTTCCATGAACCTCAGCTGGGTCGTGTGATTGCTCCTTTGCTTTATTCTTATGCAGGGGACAAAAAGTGTGGAAGTTTAAAAGGCGTCATTGCTCCGGAGAAAATACTTCCTCCTGAAACGATCTTTCAAAAGCTGAAACAACAAGGGACCTCTTCTTATGTTTTTCAGCCCAAAGAGATCTCTCATTCTGTCTATTCGAATTGGATGTTTCGAGGCGCAGAAGTGCAGGGGTATGATCGATTTTCTAAGTGTCTTTCCACCGTGCTCCCTTTGATGAACAAAGGCGGTCTTTTTTATGTCTACTTCGGGGATATCGATTCTGATTCCCATGCACATGGCATGGATTCAAGACAGGTTGAAAGGTCAATGGACAAATGCTTTGAGGCGTTAGAGGAGTTTTGGAAGAAGCTATCCGAGACCCAGCTTAAAGTGGCATGTCTTGTGACTGCAGATCATGGAATGACTTCGATTGATCCTGCAACGACCTACTTTCTTAATCGAGAATTACCTCAGCTAGAGCAAATGATCGAAATAGGATCAGATAAGAGATTACTCACACCAGCAGGGTCCTGCAGAGATTATTTTTTGCATGTGCTTCCGGAAAAACTCCAGGAGACCAAGGCTTTATTGACTAAGGCTTTAGAAGATCGAGCAATTGTCTGTGAAGTGAAAGATCTTATTAAGGATGGTTTTTTCGGATCGAAAGATGTTTCAGCAAGCTTTTTAGAAAGAGTGGGCAATCTCGTGATCCTGCCACATGGAAACCATTCGATCTGGTGGTATGAAAAAGGCCGATTTGATCAGAAGTTCTTTGCGATGCATGGGGGACTAACCCGTGCTGAAATGGAGACGATTTTTCTTTTCTCAACAATGAATAAGTGAGACTGCCTTCAGCAGTCCCACTATCTAAAAACTAACCTTTGCTTTTTTTCTTTTCTTCTTTCTCTTTTCTTTTTTCTTTCAGAGACTTCAAAGGTTTCTTTTTGTCTTCTTTACGAGCATCTTTACCCTTTGCCATATCAAACACTCCTGTGTAAGTGCTAAAAATTTAATCTAATTAGTATTTTATTGTCTAGGCGTTTACCGGAGCTGTTAAAACAGATAGATGTTTTTTGATAAGTGCATCGATTGATAGTTTTTTTTCTTCGGTTAAACTGTCGTAGAGATGGGAGGGCCGATTGATATATCCCTCGGGCTTAAGGTTGCGGATAGCCTGGACGAGCCTTGGGAGCGGTCTCAGGTGGGAAGTTTCTACGGTTTTGTAATGATAGCCACGGAAAGGGCCCAAAATTGTAAGGAAAAAACCATAGAGGAAATTTTTGAGCCATACCCAAGGGATAGACTCAATTTTTCGGAAAATAAATCCTATAACGGGGGTGTTTTTTTCAGCATCAGTTACCGACATTCGGTAAGGATGCAAAACTTCAAAACAAAGAGAGGCCAAGGCCAAAAGGCTGGGTTTCATCTCGTCTAAGGGGGTTTTCTTCTCGAAGAGTTCTCTACCGGCGTTAATTACTTCTTGAAGAGTAGGAAGAACTAGTTTGGTGCCATCTCTTTGTAGCACGGTATGTATTGTTGTTAGCGATGTTGTGATCAACTGATGGATAAGAGTCATGTCACTCGTGCTGATGAGCTTATCAATGACAGGCTGTAGGAATGCTTCAAAAGCAGCAGTGTCTAGATTTTGTCTGACTTCGGTTAACTGTCTTTTCAACTCATCGTTGTTCAGATGAAGAAAGGTATGGGGTTTAGAGATCAACATCTCTATATAAGCATAAAAATCATGACCTAAGATTTCGTCGAGGTACGACTGAACATCGATGGAAGGGATGGTTTTTCCTTCCGCTTGAGCTTTCCTGGCCCGTTCAATTCCTTCTGCGACTTTGCGGATGACGGTGTCTCCTTGGTCGCGTGTCAAGGGATAGAAAAGGCTTCTTTGTTGATGCACAGATGTGCCAGGTTGTTGATGGCCTTGTAAAGAGATGATACGGTAGTTTCCATTGTCAAGCTTGATGATAAAATCGAAAAAAGCTTGTCCGTTTGAAGCAACTGAAGAATTAACTCTTAAAACGAAAGCACATTCCGCCTGACTTTTACCTGCAGGAAATAATTTTATCAGCTGGTTCAAGTCGAGTTCAACTGAAGGCATATACTCTGTCCACCTCATAGGATCAATACGATGGACTTTAGCCTCTGAATCTTTCGATTCTAAAAGAATGGAATTAAAATTAATGATTCCAGTCGAAGAGACATCGAGATCAGGAGGTAAAGAGCTTTCAAATTGCTGGAAAATTTGCTCCACTGTCAAGGTTATTCCATGAGTGTTACCTCCCACGGCCTTGTTTTTGAATTCGCAAATACCGTTGGGAGTAATATGGACATAACGGGCATTTTGATTGAAGAGCTCCATTTTGATACAAACACCCTTCTCAGGATCAACGTAGAGATTCTCAGGGAATCGGCCTAGTTTTTCATAAAGGGTAGATCTCATCAGGCGTTCAGCAAATTCAGGATACTTAACAAAAAGATCTATCCAATGTGAAACATCTTTGTGGCTGCTCTGAGAGGGAGATTGCAAACAGAATCGGAAAAAGTCAACTGCGAGTCCATTGTGGGTAGGTTGTAATAGCTTTAGCGCAAAAGTTGGGTATTTTCTAGAGAGATAACTCAGCTGTTTCTCTGCAAAGTCTTCTGGGACTCCATTAGGGAACAATTTAGCAGACAGAGTTCTAAACAACTCCATCAGAGGACCTAGATCAGTAGCAGTTTCTCCCTTGAGAAGCTGCGTTCGATATTGCAGCGCAAATTGAAGCTGTTCGAGCTTAGGCAATGCAGGTGTTGTTCTCTCTGCCGCCTCGGCTGTTTTTTTTGCGACAGTTATCCACTCAAGGTAAGTTTTTTTGTTTGCGAATTGGTCTGCGATAGGTGTATCAGCGTGTGTTCGACCATCGACTTGCATGAGAACATCTTGCAGGCTTTGAACGAGCTGTTGAACTGTTTGTACACTCATAGCAAACTCTTCTTTGCGGTTCAGTATACACAAGAGTAAAAATTAATTTTAAGTAGAATCTATCGATTCCAAGATTTCAGATAGAAAGCGAGCTCTTTTTCTAAGGAGTCTCGAATGTTTTGAGCTTTCCTAAAACCATGCTGTTCTCCTTCATAAACAACCAACTCTGTCATGATGCCGCGCTCCTTTAAAGCTTCGTACATTTTTTCAGCTTGGTTTAAGGGAACAATAAGATCTTCTGAGCCTTGGAAAAAGATCACAGGACATTTTAACTTATCGACGTTGAAAAGAGGGGACCGCTCTTCGTACAGTTTTTTCTGCGCAGGATAAGGGCCGATTAAAGTGTCGAGATACCGGGCTTCAAATTTATGAGTTTCTTCAGCAAGGGCTGTCAGATCGCTAACGCCGTAGTAACTTGCTCCGACTGTGAAGGTCTTCCCAAAAGTGAGTGCCGCTAAAGTTGTATATCCTCCAGCGCTTCCTCCACGGATGGCAAGCTTTTTTGGATCTGCTTTCTTTTGGTCAACAAGATACAAAGCTCCAGCCTGGCAGTCTTCAACATCGACAATGCCCCAGTTGTTTTTCAGTGCATCGGCATAGAGACGTCCATAGCCTGTGCTTCCGCCATAATCGACGTCGAGCACAGCAATGCCGCGGCTTGTCCAGTATTGGATCTTTAAATCAAAAGTCGGATTGGTTGCAGTGGTGGGCCCTCCATGACTCATGACCACTAGAGGAGGAGAGGTTCCTTCAGGTGCAACGAAGTCTTTGTTCTTAGGAGGATAGTAAAAAGCATGTGCTGTTCTACCTTTAGCGCTGGGATAGGTTAAAAATTGACCCTCTGAGATGTAACCCTTGTCCAGATGAGGATGGACATTGTGAGCAAGTAATGTCGTTTTCTTTTTTGCAAAGTCGTACTTGTAAATCGATTTATCTTCAAAATATGATCCTGCAAGGAAAACAGCAAACTTGGGGTTTGCTCGGACTTGAGTAAAATAAGTCCAAGGTAAATCCATGGGCTTAAAGTCTGGGGAAAAACCTAGAGACCAACGGCCGTCTTTGACAAAAGCTGCGATGATCTTTTCCCCGGTAAAAGCATAGGTCGACATCCCAAAGACCCATTGAGGGAGTCCAAATTCAGCTTCACGGGGACAAATAGGCTCTGGTTTGTCATTAAAGCGATAAAGATTTCGCCAGCCTGTCCGATCGGAAACATAATGAAGCACATTAGAAGGCGACCAACTAGGTTGGAAAATGGATTCGGTAGGGCTGCCGGCTATTTTTTGGATTTTGGAAAGCTGGCCGTGTTTAAAATCAGCGAGCATGAGTTCTGCGCCATCCCAGGGCATTTGAGGATGGTTCCAAGTTAGGAAAGCGAGTTGAGTTCCATCATTGTCTAAGGTAGGGGAGGCATAAAAGTCGTTTCCACTGGCGATCTTTACCCATTTTTTTGTGGTTAGATCAAGACAGATCAGAAAATTGTCATGATCTTTTTCACCGACTGCAATGAGATAGTGATCGTAAACGTGCAGATCGGCAAAACGGACACCTGGCTCGGTTAAGGGCTCAGTTCCGAGGTAGATCCGCTGGTCTTTATCATTGACGAAGTAGACTTTTCCTTCATGGACGGTGTAAGGAGCGCCTCCATATTCATGGACACGCGTACGGACGCTGAAATTTTCTGGAGTAAGATCTCGTTTTTCTCCATCAGGAGATAATTGGACGACAACCGTACGGCCATTTTCACTAGGACGGAGTTCATCCCAATAGATCGTATCGCCATCGAGTACAATCGTTCCGAATCTCTTTTGACTCATTGTCAACCATTCGGAAGAGATCGGGGAGGTCCATGTTCCATAAGGCGCAGTTGTGGGCATAGATAAACCGTTTTAGGGAATTGTTATTGCGTCGCACAAGAGATTTTTTTGCGCACACATCTCATCGATGATTCCAGCGATCGATTCATTGAACCGATTAGCGGGCATCTCTTGATAGGCTTGTTGCACTCGGTGGCGGAGCTCGGAATCGTACAAGTAATCTCGAACCAGCATTTCGGTTTGATCAAACTCTTTGATATAATTGCCAACGCCATAGTCTTTGATCAGATCGACATTAGCCTGTTCCCAGTCGATCACTTCACTTGTACAGTCCATGAGAATAGGAAGCTGCATGACTAGTGATTCTGTTGTTGAAAGTGTTCCTGGCTTTGTGATGATCAAATCAGCCATTGCCATGAGTTCGGGGATTTGATCGGTAAACTCCATCACAGTCATTGAATTAGAAGGATTGAGCTGGATTTTGCGCATCTTGTCGGCCATTTCTTGATTTCTGCCGGCACAAGCAAACAAATGAACGCCCAATTGGATCTGTCCTAGAGTCTTGGCGTATTGGTAAGCTGCGTCGCCTCCTGCTCCTCCAATCATGATCAAAATCACAGGCTTATGAGGTGAGACATAATATTGCTGACGCAGTAGCTTGGCGTCTTTTTTAACTAAAAAGTCAGGACGAACGGGAAGTCCGATCACCTCGATCAAATTTTGCTGGATGTTTCTTTGATGAAGCATTTCTTGGCTGCACCAGAGATGTGTTCCTACGACAACTTTGAAGTTGGGATGTGTCACACCTTGAAGGCCATGGGCAAAGGTTTGAAGATCGTTATCAGTTGTGATGATCAGGTAGGGGACGTCGGCTTTTCTAGCAGCTTCACTGCCAGAAAAATTAATAAAGGGGATCACGGAAATCACAAGATCAGGTTTTTGTATTTCGATATGATTGGCGATTAGATTTTCTAGCTTTTTCTTGTAGCCTCGGAAAACTTTAGGCGCTACATATTTGGATATGATATTGACAGAACGGGTCCAGCCTTTTCTAAGCGCCAGATTGTAGAGGCTTTCTCCAGAAGGAACGCCAAAGATCTCCAACTCATCGATCGGATAGACGACAGTGAGTTCATAATTTTCATGCAAAAGAGTTTTAAGAGCACCGACAGCTGCGTTATGGCCGTTACCGCCGTTGCTGCACAAGACCAAGATCTTTTTTTTAGGAGTATCTTCTCCGTGCAAAAATAGCGGAACTAAGGCAAACAGCCAGATCCAAATCTTGCTACGGAATGTGCGACTTGAAATCATTCTTGCTTTTTCCCCACGCAACTCCTTCACCATAATCAGAAAGAGTTAATCGTGCCAAGCATTTTATCTTGTGTTGTAATTTTTCTACATCGAAAATCAGCTGTTTGCTATATGCCAAATTAGGAGTATGTGAGCATGTTAAAGTGGATTAAATCTTGCATTTTCTGTTTTTTACTCTTAGTTCCATTCACGTCATGTGTAAATAATCGAAATGTTGCGATCATTCTTCATCCGCAAAAAACAGGCATAGCAACGATCCGTTTTTTCGATGAGTCCCGAGAAAGACCCATGATTACGGAAGTCTGGTACCCGATTGATGATCACGTCCAAGCAGAGCATGTCCATGGCTTATGGCTCCGTTGTCCTGAAGCTCGTGATGCTCCACTCAAACAAAGCTCCAAAAAATATCCTCTCATTGTCATGTCCCATGGAAACGGGGGAGACCGCACCAACAATTCGTGGATCGCTGAGATCTTAGCCGCCAATGGATATATCGTTGCTTCTGTTGATCATCATGGCAATACTTGGAACAACAAGATCGCAGAAAACTACATCAAAATCTGGGAAAGACCTCAAGATGTGAGCTACGTTGTCGGTCAACTCCTCGAGCATGAAGACTTTGCACCTCACATCAATCGCAAGAAAATTGGATTTATTGGATATTCACTTGGCGGCCATACAGGCATCTGGATCGCTGGAGGGCAGATCAATAAATTTGATGGAGAGATGGTGGCAACAATCCCAAAAGACCATCTTCCAGAATCCGTCAACGAAGAGCTGATCAATTCCATCGACTATTCACCTGCTAAGAAATCTTACCGGGATCCCCGGATTTCAGCAGTCTTTGTCATGGCTCCGGCTTTAGGTAATCTTTTTGATAGTGCTAGCCTTCAAAAGATTTCCATTCCCGTCCACATTGTCGCCTCAGAAGGAGACTATATCACGCCGATTGCCGAAAGTGCCAACATCCTCGCAGGAAAGATCAAAAAAGCAGCCTTTACGCTGATTCCAGGCAGCGCCAACCACTTTGTCTATCTGAATGAAGTGACGAAAGGTGGTAAGATGATGCTGGATAAGCGTCTTGCTATTGATCCTCCTGGCATCGATAGAAGCCAGATCCATGAAGACATCGGCCATTCAGCCGTGAAGTTCTTTAACTACCATCTGAAGTAGATTTTCCTCTCAATAAATTTGTTCTAGCCTTTTTTTCTTGAATATCGGTATCATATGATACTATACTGAAGGGATAGACATGCAGTACGATAGACCATCAGGCCGAGAGCTGGATAAAAGATTAGAAGAAGCCAAAGCATGTCTAAAAGACCAAAAAGGCTTATTTGCCAATCCAGCCAAAGCCGTGGGAGAGCTCTACCACCTGGCGATTAACGACGCGGCTGAAATCTGGAAGTTGATTTACGAGCTCTTGGAAGAGATTGACCCCTCAGACTATGCGGGGACTAGGCCTCCGCAAAAGTCATACGAGAAGGCAATCAACAACCGAGAGCTCTTTGCCTTCACGTGGAAGAGCCCCAAGATGGGAAAGGAAATGTACATAAAATTTGCCTTAAGAGAAGGCCTCTATTATTACGTCTCTCTGCATGAGAGCCGTAAAATAGAGAAAGAAGGAGATAAAAATGAAATGCCTGCAATGCGGGGGAGAGCGCTTCGACAAGAAGAAAATGCGGTTCACTCCTGAGATTAAAGGAGAGCATGTCGCTGTTTTAGTGCTGACGCATGTTTGCACTGAATGTAGCGCTCCTTTGATGGACAGCCATCAAATGAACCATTTACGACGAGCTGCAGCCGACCAATACCGTCGGATGCATCAGTTGCTCACGTCCGATGAGATCGTTAAGTTCCGTGAAGCTTTAGGCATGTCGCAGATTGCATTTGCAAACTATTTAAAAGTCGGCGAAGCCAGCGTAAAAAGATGGGAAACTTACTTTGTGCAAGATGTTGTGCAGGACGAAAACATTCGGCTTAAGTGCGATGAAGCTTATGCCGAATCCAACGCTTTAGAAGTTCATTGGAAAACACATCCCGCTGACATTTACAGCGGCAAACGCCGCTTCAACTGGGAACTGTTTAAACAAGCTGTTTGCTACTTAGTCGAGCTGACTCGCAGTCCGCTGTTTTTAAACAAAGCGTTGTTTTACTTAGACTTCATCCACTTCAAACGTCACGGAGTCAGCGTAACAGGATCGAGATATGTCCATTTAGAGTATGGTCCTTGTCCCGATCAGTACCAGAACTTGTTTGACATGCTCATGGAAGATGGCACACTGACAGCGATCAGCCATCATGAGCTCAAAAGCTCAGTGAAAGCCGATTTATCCGTGTTTGATGAAGATCAAAAAGCCACGCTTAAACTTGTCGCAAACTTAGTTAAAAATGACCAAGGGAAAAAGCTTTTAGAGCAATCCCATGAAGAAGTCGCTTTCAAAAAGACACAAGCGATGCAAATCATCAGCTACGATCTTGCGAAACAACTGAAGATTTAGTCTGCTCAGCTTCTTGTGCGATCTTCTCTCGAATATCTGCCCATGTCCGGAATTTTTTCTTCGTTTCAATTTTAACAGTTTCTTCCACTGCTAAGACCACGGCTTGCTCATCGGTCAAATAAATCGAGGCCTTGGCTTCAGTCGGGTTGTTTTCTGGCACTAGCACAGAGATGATTAGGACATCGACATCATCCACAGACTTGATTTTGACTTGAGCTTTTGTTCCTTCGACACAAACGAGTCTTGGACTTGCAACGACCATCGGTGTGCCGTCTTCAGAAGTTTTTGTCACTTCAACCTTAGCCAGATACTCTTTTTTTCCAGATTCAGAAACATTCTGAGTCGGCGTAACCGTTATCTTGTGTTCAAACGGACTAGCGCCTAAAGATGCAAAGCACAAAGCAGACAGCAAATACTTTTTCATGAGAGCTCCTATTTTAAGCGGACTATAGAAGAGTTGTTTATTTTTGGACAAGCGAGTGTTTTGACGGATCCTTTAGGCGCACATTGTGTCCTCGCATTAAATTAATATGTTGGCTAGATTGCAGTTTTTAGAGCCGTGGGGGTTCTTAAAACTGTGGTAGGAAAAAATGTTGAGACATATCGGATATAGAAGACTGTTTGCATTTAGCATCGTCGCTTTGACGTTGGCTTCAATTGAGAAAGTGCAGGGTCTCCAATTAACAGTCAGCACGCAAACAGATAATCTACCCGGCGGTCAAACAGACTCATCTGGTGCGACTTCAGGTGATCTGCGCTATTGCATTAACTACATCCTTGATGCACAAGCTCGACAAGTTTCCCAAAACTACGATATTGTTTTTGCTCCCGGTGTTACATCAATTCAGCTGAATGCCAAGCTGTCTATGGTCAACCTTCTTGGCTCCGACACAATTACGATCGGCAATCCTGATCCTGCTTCTCCAGTCACCATTACAGGCGGCACTGGAACAAACGGCCTATTCATCCGCCAAGGTAACGTTACCTTGCAAAATCTTAACTTCCAGAACTGTAACGCTACCGGCGGCAACAGCGGCGCGGGTGGTGGCGGAATGGGTGGCGGAGGCGCACTATTCATCGACACAGCAACCGTTACACTTCACAATGTCAACTTCGCCAGCTGCTCTGCCACAGCGGGACTAGGATCTTCGGTCTTAGGCGACGGCGGCGGCGGACTTGGTGGCAACGGCGGCTCTAATGGCGGTGGAGGCGGAGGCTACTCTGGCAACGGCGGCTCTTCAGGAGGAGGAGGAGGCGGTGCTGGGGGTGATGGCGGCGATGGAGGAAACAGCGCAGGCGGTGGTGGTGGTGGCGCAATTCTTGGAACAACGGGAGGAAGCGGTGGTATTTCTCCAATAGCTGCTGTGACAATTTCCCCTGCGACTGTTACAGGCCCATCTGCACCAGCCTATGTCGTCGGCGGGGGAGGATTTGGTAGCAATGGCAATGCAACTGCGGGAACAGGTGCCGGAGGCAGCAACACAGGTGGTCAAGGCGGCTTAGATGGTGGTGCCAACCTCGGTGGCGATGGAGGTAATGGAGGTGCTCCTCAGACCGGTCCCAACGGATTAGGAGGAGCTGGCTCAGCCTCATCTGGTAGTGCAGGTGCTGATGGTAATGACGGTTCATTATTAGGAAAAGGAGGCCTTGGCAGCGCAACGTATTTCACCGGTTCCGGCAGCGCCGGCAGTGGAGGAGGAGGCGGCGGCGGTTATAGCGGAGGAGGAGGAGGCGGCGGCAGTGGCAGCTTCAGTGGTCCCAAGGTTGGAGTCGGAGGCGGGGGATGCGGTGGTTG
>CAZBCR010000033.1:0-13086 GCA_964490565.1 uncultured bacterium | reverse complement strand
CTGACGTTTTGCTATTACGGAAATCCTATTCTCCGTAAAAAGGGCGAGCCGATCAAGGAGATCACCGATGAGATTAAAGAGCTCGTTGCTGCGATGATCGATTATTTTGATAACAATAACGGCATCGGCATGTCTGCTCAGCAAGTGAATAAGGCTCTTAAGCTTTTTGTTCTAAGAAGGTATGTTCATCTGCCTGACGGCAAATGGACCGTTTCAGAGCCGCATGTCTATATCAATCCTAAGATCCTTGAAGTTTCTAAAGAGACATGGATTGAAGAAGAAGGCTGTATGTCGATTCCTAAGCTCCATCTGCCTGTCGAAAGGCCGCTGGGGGTCAAAATCGAATCGACCAAGCTCGATGGCAGCAGAATCGTCGAAGAATTAGAAGGGATCAACGCCCGCGTTGTGCTCCATGAAAATGATCACATCAACGGGGTGCTCTATATTGATCGAGTCGAAGATAAATATCTGAAGTCTGTTGAAGCCAAGCTCAGAGAAATTAAGAAGAAATACAACGCTTAGTTCTCTAATCTGACGATTTGATGTGCTTCGATGCCCTTGAGTTTTGGGTAAGCCCATTCGTAGAGATCGAAATAAGCAATTGCCATACGAGCTGCAAGATCGTAAATAGTTTCACCCGGTTTTTTCTCGAACTTAAGAGTACAAAAGTTTGGATCGAAGAAAAAGAATTGATCCCGTAGCAGATCAAAACGCATGAACGTTTTATGTCTGCCACAGCCGAGGATGATCCCTCCATTAGATTCTTCTAAATTAAACAGATTTTCGAGAAGCGCTTCTGCGAAGTAGGAGGCGTCGTCTTCAGTAAAAACGACTCTTTCTATCTGCCCTTTTTTTGTCAGAATTTCTTGGGGTAAATTTTCGAAGTTTTCCTGCACGCTATCGTTGCCCCGTATTTTTTCTAAAAATTCTGAAAGATGAATATGATGGTAACTCTGAATAAATCGGTCTGAGGGTTCGATCTTCATAATCGCTATCTCTCTAAGGTCAGCATCAGGATGGTCGAGAACTAGCGTTGCCATGAGGTAGGTAAGTCCGACGCAGATACCTCTACCTAGGCACTTGTCTTCATCTTCACCTTGAGTAAATTCTCTGACGATCATGCCTTCATATTTTCTGAACCATTTTTCAGCTTTTAGAAGCAACCCACCAAACTCTTTACCGACTTCTAATTCCTCCGATGGAGGAGAAAGTGAATGTAAAAACTTCTGAAAAATTGCTTTAAATAGGCGGTCTTTAATGAGAGGATTTTTGAGGTAGCTGACTAAATCCGCATCAATTTGCTTTAGATTATAGTTATGAAAGTGGCGTTTGATATAAGCCTGGCCTCTAGGAGAATCGGTTAGGATTTCCAAAGCGTCTCGCGCTTCTTCCGCTTTTTTAATGAGAATTTCTCTCTCTTTATCACAATAAATAATCAGCTTAGATAAGTTTGAAACGGCTGATTCAGGAACGCCAGCAGATTGCACTCGAATACAGAAAGCTCGGTTTGCGAAATCCGTTTCCAGATCCTCAATACAAGGAAGCAGATCCCCTGAAAAATAAGCCTTTTCCAACTCTTTTTTAAGCCGCTGTTTATTGTCGCTGGGTATAAAGCCAAGACTTTTTAGGACCATCCTTTCACAAGAGGAGGCTTGGTAAGAACTTGTGTCTTTGAGTTTTTTTGTGATCCAAGCTTTGGACAGAACATTTTCAAACATCACTTTTAACAACGTAGACGGTTGTTCTAATGCCGCTTTTAAGCTGGGGTATTTTTCTAAAATCACTTTTCGATCTAAATGCAGGGAACCATTTGCCAGTTTATGTACGATCTCACTGAGCACATTCAAGTGCAGAAGATCGCACATGACAAGAGCAATTAAGGGCTGCACTGTTAAGTCGGGATAGAATGTGTTTTCAAGATGTTTTTGCAAAGCGGCTTCAAAAGCAGGATAAATTCTCTGAAAAATTGTTCCCGCTTTATCCTTGGAATAGACATGTTCTAATGTTTCCAACAGACAATACCGGTAGCTCTCTTTCACGCTTTTTCTATCAGCTAAAATGGCAGGGGTGAAAATGGCGGTTTTTTTCTCAGTCTCTGGACGAGACTTAAGATCACCACTAATAGAAGCGCTGGATGTGGTTTTATATGCTTTATTAACTGTCATGATATAATTATTTGTTAGTTAATTATAACATATTAATAACTAAAATTAAATTATTAATTATATATAAATTGATTTTGTAACTAGTTGGTTTTAAATGGGATGTGAACAATTAATTCTATGGGTTGCAAAGCTAAACTTATGAAGAAGTTGATTGTAGGAAGAACTCCAGCTGATCCCGCAAATCTGCTTTGGCTTTGAGGAAAGAAGTTCCTGAGGGCGTTTGAAAACTTTGGGGTATTTTGATCGGCATGGTTTCCAAGAGTTTTAACAGAGCTTGCGCGATCTCTTGTCTTTTCACTAAGTTTTTCTCTTCATGAAAACTGTGAAGCAGAGGTTTCAGTTCTTCGAGTTTTTTATCTACCCACAAGCTAGGATGCGGTCCCACCAAAAAGGCAAGGTCTTGGCTGGTGTAAGAGTTAGAGGCCCAAATTGAGAGTCTTTGCTTCGAATAGTCAATAGCTGTCAGTATGGGATCTCCTTTATCGCTCACCCCTTGATAATCTTTGAGTTCATGGATTCTAGAGGCTGGGAAGCTTTTTTTAGCCCATGTATCGCAGATGATCGCATTTCCCCACGTTTTAGGATCTAAAGGGTCGCTATCAAAGGGCCTGCCAATAACTAAAAATCCATGGTCTCCGCCTTCAATTCGATAGAGGTCTATTTTAGTGTCGTGAGAATGAGGCAGCAAATGGACGAAAGCTGCAGCGCTCATTTCAAGGCAATTTCCCACAGAGTATTTTATTGCTCTAACCCCAATTTGAGCTGCTAAGGCAAAAGAAGAGCAGTTTAATTCATAAGAAGCTCCAATAGATCTGATGGCATGATCGGTGTCATAGACTCGGTCTTCTAGAGTTGACGATTGATTGGTAAAATGGGCATTTCTTTTAGGAAAAGAGGATGAAAAAACGATGCTTTCATTCACGTTCTTTTGAGCGCTTTCTGCCATGATAGTATACTGCGAAAGAGGTGGGCTGGCTTGACTTATCACAGGACTTGCTGAGAGGCCAATGCTAATGGCAAAGGCGGCTAGTTTTGAGGTTACAGAGGACCAGAAGCCTTTTGACTCATTTGGCAATGAGCTTCTTGAAAGAAATGGTTTAGTCTCGACTATTGTTCCCATATTACCACCTATTATATCATAAAATTAATTTTAATTTAACATAAATTATCTCATTAAATTCAGTTGTAACCTATTGATTGTTATGGGGATAAGGTGTTGGTCTTTGGATCAGTTACGTGTTCACTTGAATGATATCCAACCTCGATAAGATCCCTTCTTACGAAGGGATCCTTTGTAAGGAGAAGGGAGTGGTAATTTATTGCTGGGTAAGTAAAAATCTAAGTTAAAATTTTACAGCAGGCCATGCGAATTAAAAATTTAATTTTTTAGCATGATTTAAGTCGCTGTATGGCAGGGTGAAAATTTAAATAAAAGCTACTAATTCATAATAATCAATTTAGTATAAATACTAACAAAATTAAGATATAATTATGGGTCAGATTAAACTTTAAAAAAGGCGAGATCATGTCAATTTCAGTTTTGGATCCACTCTCAAGCAAAGCCAGTCAGTCACTTCAACTTGAAAGTACCTCTATCCATAGCATCCCAGCGGAGTTGATCCTCAATATCCTTTCCCGAACAAAGAAAGAAGATGTATTTCATTTCGCTATTACCAAGAGAGTTTTTCTCCCCTTTGTACAAGATTCTTATCTTTGGAGCTTGCTGTTTTTAAGAGATTTTCCTCAGCGGCTGCCAACTGTAGTTTTGCCTAATTGTTCAAATCATTGGAAACAGCTTTATCGAGTCCCTGTTGTTACTCGAGCGAATATCAAGAAAAAAACAGCTCAAATAACAACGTTGCCAAGTCTTGCTGCCAATGTCACATCTCTATGCTATACCGGCCGCCTTTTATTGACAGGAGATCAGACCGGAGCCGTAAAAGTCAGGGTCAAAGACAAAGATGGAAAGTTCCAGGAAGTCCAGGTTATTGAGGCTTGTAAAGACGGGTTTTTCCAATTGAGTCCTCAGCAAGACTATTTACTTTTTCAAGCGGCAAATGCCCTTAAAATTTACAACAAAAGCGAGAGTGGAGAATTTAAAGAAATCCAAAGCTTGAATGTCGATGGATCTGAGATTAGACGCTTCAAGATGGACAGAGATGTTCTAACGATCTCTACAAGTGAAAATTCCCTTGTCTATAGAAAAGGTCAGGATGGTTTATTCGAGGAAAGTACGCGGCTCGAGGGCTTTCATCTTGTCTTAGTTTCTGGCGAGTATATTTTTGCTACACGAAGTGATGAACAAGTCCAAATCCTGAAAAAAAATGCTAAGGGTGAATATCAATTGCAGATGAATTATTTAAACGGCAGCCCTTCTGTTACCCTTCCTGCTTGGATCTTTTTTGAAAACGGCCATCTGATCCTGGCGACTTTCGATGGAACGATCAAAATATGGAAAGAAGAAAAAGACGGGTCCTTTACCGGTCCTAAAGTTGTTGATGTCGGTGACTTCATGAACTCAGTGATTTGTTTTGATGCAAAAGGAGATTACCTCTTTGTTGGAATGCAGAAAGGGCAACTGATTGTCTTGAAAAAAGATGCTAAGGGTGAGTTTCAAATTCAGCCGAAATCGGATAATCATAGAGATCGAATCAATGTTCTAACTCACTATGAAAACTATCTGATTTCAGGATCGACCGATGGAACTGTAAAGGTCTGGGAGAAAGATGCAGCTGGAATTTACTCACTTCTTCAAACGCTTTCTGATCCTGAGTTGAAAGTTTCTGTTACAAGCCTTTCAATGGAAGATAACAAGCTCGTAATTGCGTATTTCAACGGCGCTGTCAAAATCTGGGATTTCTTTCCTAAGGCATAAAATACAAGAGCGCGAAAGGGATCTCCTTCCGCGCTCCTTAAGAAATAAAGCTGATAGCTCTTATTTTTTTTCTATGATTGCTTTGAGCTGCCCACTAGCAACTCTTTCAGTAAGATCAGCAAGATATTTTTGATCGTCTCCAGAAAGCTTACCATCATTTCCGGCAGTTTCCAGAATTCTTTGCTGAAACAATTTCATTCCATCTTCGTATTTCGTTCCTTTGTAAGCGTCTGAAAAAACATAGGCCATTGTTGCTTTTGTTGTCTCCGGAGTAAATACGAGATCTAAAGCCTTAATAAAGTTAGAGATTTTTCTAGGCTTTACTTGATCTGATGGGGTATGAGCTAAGTTGTCAATGAACGTTTTTGCTCTTACAGCTGGTGATACTGACATATTATTATCCTCTTTAATTATTTGTTATTACAGTTATATTATATAATAATATATTTAATAAGTCAAGTTTTGTTATTATATTAATATTGTAATATTATGATATTAAACTACTTGTGTAATAAAAATGATAACCTATTGATTTAGAGTAGGTTGGAAAATAGGTCTTAATTTCTTGACCCTATGAGCCCTTAGGCATAAAATCGTCGCCATATGACACCAATACATCAGAGAGAGGGATATCCCTTTTACAGTCAGCCAGTTGAGGAGGCTGTGCCATGGGTGATGGCGGGGAGGGTTTATGCCTCTTTAGAAGTCTTTGATGATAACGACGAATCGGAAGAGCTTCTACCCACCCAGCCCATGGACACGACCCCTGATGACTCTCCTAGGGCCTCCTTAGTCAGGGAGGAAGAAGGGGATGGCTATTTCCTTCCACAGCCTCGCTGCCCTCCTGTGAGCCTCCAGCATGATACGGCCTATTTCAGCTCCGACCTGACTCCCATCTCGGCCCATGGCTATGGGCTATTTGTTCAGGATAGATACGTTTTAAAAAGGCATGTGATGTGCTATGTCGACTGCGAGTCTTATCCAGCATCAAGCAAAGTTGTTGCGCTCACAAAAGATGGGAAGCACATTGTCTGGCAGCAAGCGATACGGTCGTGTGTTCCAACGGCGATTTCGATGATTGCACTCGATCGGGGAAAAGTGTTTTTAGCTAAGGAAATTACCTATCCCGTCACTAGTACTCAGACCATGTTTAGGTACATTAGAAAGGCGGGATTTGAGCCAGTCGTTCATGTTCTTAGAGGAGCGGCTATTGACAAAGTTAGAGCATTAGAGGCTTTGATTGCTCAGACAGGCTCAGGACTTCTGCATTTGATACATCCCGATCTAAAGAGCCATATGGTTGTCTTAGATGAAATTTCTCTGGAAAAAAGGCGCGTGACTCTTCGTGAGCCTTATCATGGCTACATGATTACCATCAGTCTTCTCCCATTCATGAATTGGATCGGAGAAGACTTCATAGCACTTGCTGACCAATAACTACTTCAAGATCTTCTCTAAAGCAGCCTTTGAAGATGTTGTAAAGGTAGCAAAGAGTTCCTTTGCTTTTGCCTTCGAAGTTTTGAGCAAATCATTCACTGTTGTATCAGGCGGGGTAAGATTTTCCTGCGAACTCACAGGAGAATTGCTGCCGGATGAAGTCTTTTCTTCAGACTCTGCTTTCTGATTATAGCTTTCTAAATCTGCTAAAATTGCGTGAGCCTCTGAAGACGTAGCATCGTTGCGATACACTGTTTTTGCTGCTTTAGATTTTTGTGAAACTGAAGCAGGTTTAGTTTCTGGACTGGATGAGCCTTCGCTGTCTATATTGTAATCACTCCAATCAGATGAGCTGCTTGATCTTGCTGATCCGTCGTTCAGTTTTGGAGTCACAGCTGTAAAGACTTTAGATGTCTTGCTTTCTGTCTCCATTGTCTCTTGATGCTTCTGCAAGTCTAATAACGATGTATAAGCTTCTTTAGACATGATGTGTTTTAAATGGCCTAGTTCTGATTTGCTTGAAAGCGGAATAAAGTTAGACATAAAAAACTCCTTTTTTTGTATTAAATTAAAACTATTAATATAACTATTATATTAAAATATTTAATATAAATCAACTAAGGTGTAAGTGGTTAATTATGAGGTTGTTCTAATATGACTAAAACTGGGCGCCCAGCAATTTGATATAAGGGAAGATCCACTCGCTTTTGATACCAGGAGTGTATTTGTAACCCACGGAGACTTGCCATCTGCCGGTGAGCAGGGTAGAGAGGCGTATTTCATACGAATCATAACGAGGTTCGTTATTACGTCCCCAGCCATGGTGCGTGTCGATATGGCAGGTCCACAAAGGTGAGAACCGGAATTGGAAGTGCGATAGGAGTGTGTCGCGGCCATCCGAAAGAGGAGAGTGAAGCAGCTGATCGATCGGCCGGTCGATATCGAGGATGTAATTATCGTGATCGGATTTTCTCCAGTCGTATTTACTGCGGTGTCTAAATTCAATCGCCAGCGCAGCGTTTTCAGAAAGCGTCCATTCAGATCTAATATTGGTGCGGTCCCAGAGAAGTTCTTGCATGTTGTAGACGATGTCAGTGGCAACATGCCAGGAAGGATAACTAAATTCCCATGTGGTGTAGAGCTTGGGAACTGTGCGGCCAAATTGCGTATGACCGACAAAGACATTGGTGTAGAGATCTAAGGTAACATCAGGCAGTAGCGACTTTTTGACAGGATAGAAAGCCTGGAAAACACCCGGACGGAAAAGATTTTCATGCGTGTAGCCGTCTTCGATGCTGAAGATATAGTGCTCGTGGGTCGGAGATGTCGGAGAAGTGAGTCCTCGGTAGCGCAGATATGGTTGCACCGTGTGCTTGAACTTCGGATAGCTTTTGTAGAGGTTGGTGTTCAGATCAAAAGTGAAATTCCCTAAAGCTTGTCCTGTGCCATGGTGATGGGGATTGTTGGTATAGAAAATCCCGATAAAGCCGGCAGAAGGTGTGAAGTTAATGGGACCCCAACTGAAATGACGGTAGATGTTGTTGTTGCTTTCGAAACGTCCTGCTTTGGTACTAGAGAGTTCCTTAGAAAGCTCGCGTGAGTAGACATAGTCGAGATAGCCAGCTGAAAACCAATTGTCAAAGATGATGCCCGATTTTCCTAGAGGGAAAGGACGGAGGCCAAAATTCACGAGCGGAAGCTGTTGGTTGATGTTTTGGAAGTAGTTAATCCGCGGCTGGACATTCATGTGGGCAAAATAATTATCTTGATGATGCGAGACCCAGAGGATGGTTCTTTTTTGGGTGTTGAGTTCAAAATCATCGCTTTTAAAGTCCTGAGGCATCTTGTCATCGCTGAGCCTGTCGTAGCACATGTAGACTTTGGTCTTTTCATCGGTCGAATGGGTTGTAAAAAGCCCTTGGAGGCGGTACCGTTTGTTACCCTGTTCATCATCGACAAGTTTGTCGTAAGCGCCGTAGTTTTTTGTTTGGAAGATTGTTCTTTCATCGTGGGAATGGTAGTCAGTTTCAATCGCTGCGCCAGGGCCTCTTCTAAACCGGTAGTCTAAACGTCCAAAGAGATCGAATGTTTCGGTTGAATAGAGCTGGTACCTCATCGACACTTTTTGTTTCAGAACTTGATCCCAGATCATTTTGTAACGGATAGGGGAGTCCTTGACCACTTTCATGTCGAATTTAAACGCTGGGATCCAGAAAACAGGGATGTTGAAGAACTTAAACTTGATGTTTTTAGCAGAGAGCAAACTTTTGTTGTTGATATCGATCCGTGAAGAATGAATTTCCCACCAGGTATCTTGGCTCTCGACGGTGGTCAAATAAGCATTGGAGATCCAAAAGCTGCCATCGGCAAGGAGTTCGATTTCATCTCCGCCGACATACCAATAATCTGTTGAAGTCCGGCCCTCTAACATCGTGCCGGTCTTGGTTAGAAGATCGTACTCGAGTTTTTTACCAATGAAAATACGGCCGTTATATTCTAAAAGAAGATCGCCTTCTGCTGAGATTTTTCTAATCGCCACGCCATTTTCAATCCGATTGGTATATTCAATATGACGTGCTTGGATCCGAAGTTCCGAATTAGAAATGATTCCGCCTTGATCTGTCGAAATCGTCCCATTTGTGAATACGGGATCCTTCAGATTAATATCGTAATCTTCAGCAAAAAGACATCCCAGGACTAAGGTTAGCGGAAGCAGAAACCGTTTCATTTAGAAACAGGATACTTTATTGCAGAGTGTGGATCAAGAGTCCTGCGAGGGCATAACGATTTTTTGGATGGCCTTCTTTAATTCCCTGCAGGAGGATTTCAATTCCTTTTTCATCATGACGGTCGGCTAAGGCCTGATATCCCTCTAAAAGCAGCCGGGTGCTTTCTTCGGGGGTTAGCTCGTAAGGCGATGCATTTTTTCTAAGGTGCCAAGGCAGTGAGGGCCGGAACTTAATCATTTCTTCTGTTTGGACTCTACGGATCCAATGACGCAGCCTGGCCTCATAGGGCCCTTTTTCTTTCAGGCGGTAGAGTGCCAGGTTGCAATAGGTCCGAATGAGCGGAGCGCCGGCATGCTCGGCATGCCGTTTCAAAAGAAGAGTTGCTTTTTCAGTGTGGTGGTTCTCCAAAAGTTGGACCAGTAGCGGAATCAGATCGAGCTCATGGTTAATGAAGATTTTTTCTGCCACTTTAAGAAAACTTTCTTCTGAAAGCTCCAAGCAGGCCGAGAGCATCTGTTCGCGCATTTGCAGCGTCATCGCTGCTAAGTCAAACGGGAGTTTTTTAACATGCTGCTGCATGGAGGGGACGACTTTCCATGACATCAGAGAATGACCAATCGAAGTATGGGGCTGAAAGCCGAGGTCTTTGGAATTTCTTAAGAGAAACTCTTCCAGAGCCGGAACGCATCTTTCATCCCGTCTTTGCAGCAGGGAAAAAGCTGCATTGAACCGAACATGGATATTTTCATGCTTCAAGAGGGGCGCCAAGACTTCTTCACCCCCGGGTAGCTCTCCTAACATGGCGATGGCAAATAGATTGTATTGATGCGCCATATCGAAAATCGGAAATAAAGCTTGAGTATCTCCGAGTAAATAGAGCGAGCGCAGCGCAGCGAGTTTCACCGGAATGGAGGCAGACTGTGTAAGCCGTTTGAGCTGTGGGATCGACTTGGAATCTTTGAGCATTCCCAACGCAGAAGCAGAGGCTTCTTGCTCATCGTGGTTGAGATGGGTGGCATGGGCTCTAATTTTGAAGAGTAGATCATCGCGTCCAAACTTGGCTGCGCAGAGGATAGCCTCAACGCGGGTCATCGACATCGGATCTTCCATCAGTTTTTTGAGCACATCGATCGAATCACTCGTTCCGATGAGAGCAAAAAACTGAGGGAAGTAGAACCAGAATTCCTGGGGGAGTTTATACATGAGAGCTTCGATGTGGCCAGCGGCTTTCCGATGTTTGCGGGAAGCTAGGTGAAAACCGGCTTCCATCCGTGCCATCAGGAAAGGAGATGCCATCGCTTTAGTCAGAAGATCATCACCTCTATCGTCATGCATGTGGGCCAGAAGCTGAATGGAGGCCAGCTGGGTTTCAAAGTTCTGACTTTTGATTCCTTGCTCGAGAATATCCAATGAAGAACTCATGCCGGCAAAGGCTGTTCCATAGAGACTGGAGAGCTGAATGGTAAGATCACTACTTTTGATGCCTTGTTCTAAAATGATCGTGCCCAGATGGACGAGCATTTCAAAATCGTGGCGGCCGAGTTCTTGCTTGTAGGTTTCATAGAGAGAAATCGAAGCATCGATTTCTTTTGACTGCATCAGATAAGCGACATGCTCTTTGTCCATGGCATGGCATGAGACAAAAAGAAGGGATGTTAAGAGAAGGCTTTTAAGAAATCCCATAGATCAATTCCCAACTTCATCAGAAGTTTTTGCACTGTGTTAATGGGCAGGCCCAACACATTGTAATAACATCCTTCGATTCGGGAAACAATCAAATTTGCACTTTTTTCGATTGCATAGCCGCCGGCTTTATCGAGAAAGTAGACGTTGTTATGGAATTTTTTGATCTGCTCGGGGGTGAGCTTGTGAAACAAAAGCTTGGTCTCTTCAAAACTTGTATGGACTTCAGAGCCCCGTCGGACAGTGACACCAGTACTGACTTCTTGCCAAGTGTCGGAAAAAGTCCTGAGGAATTCTGCAGCTTCATGCTCATCGCGGGGCTTATTGTAGAGTTTGCCTTTGCAGGAGACGACGGTGTCGGCTGTCAAGATCACTTCATTGGGGAATCGGACAGAAAGCGTTTCAGCTTTTTTTTGAGAAAGCAGCATGGCGTGTTTTGCAGGATTGCCTTCAAAAGGAATGGAATCTTCATCAAAATCAGAGGCCACTTGCACAAACGGCAGTGAGAAATAATCCATGATCTCACGCCGGCGCGGTGACTGCGATCCTAAGATGATCTTCATTTTTTTACTTTCTTTGGAGCAGGAGCAGGTGTGTAATCCATGTAATCAACCCAGATCGGCGAGCTCCAAGCAACATGGCCGTCTTGCTGAGTGACACGGAGGTAATAGAACACAAAGTGCGGCTTGTCTCCCGGAGAAGCTAGGGCGCACTTTGAAAGGTGCTCAGAATCATCAAAAGCAAAGTCCAGAGCAAAGTCTTTAATCGGGAAAGTTTTGATCGGAGTGCCATTACGGAGAAGCACCACTTCTTTAAGTGGAGCTGTTCCTGCAACATAGCCGATAACGTGGCGGTTGATGACAAGACCTGGTTTTGCTTTGGTGTTCAGTTCTCCACCCATGTTCGTACCGGCAATATTAAGTCCTACGATGATGCGGGCCCCGGTTGTTGCATAGCAAGACCGGTGCGTCAGAGCCGTGACAATGGAATCTTTAGTCTGGTCTGTTGACAAGACGGCAGTTAAGCCAGACGTGTATTGAACTTGGTCGTTTTCAAAGAAGTCAGCATAAATGCCTCGATCGTCAAGACCACCAGCAACAAATCCAAAACGATGATTCTTTTTCAAAGCGTTGAGAATAGAGCCGACTTCTGTCTCTTGAACGCCTTTTTTCGAGGTTGAACGGATCGGATGAGTATTGCCTTCTTTAGCTGTACACTCTGAAGAGCCCCAAGCGTTGTAGATTTCAACGATTTTTTCCAGTTCAGGATCGAAGTGATTAAAGTTAGTCTCATAACCTTTACCCATCGTAAATGTGGGGATGATCAACGCTTCTTTAGGATTGAGAAGTTTTTGGACTTTTGGAAGGACACTGCTCTTAGCTTCTTTTTTTCTGAGCAGCGGCTTGAGATCTTTGAAGTAGATAATTTGTCTTAGGCCTTCTTCAGCTGGATATTGGAAGCCGAGGAAAGTGCAAAAGCGCTGCTCTTCATTAAATTCTGCGACTTGAGAAGAGATCTGCTTCCACATATCAGGAGTTGTCTCATCGGTGCTTTCAAAAGGCGAGGTGCCGTAGAATTGGAGCGCTTTTTCATCGCGGAATTCTCTGAGGCAAGCTTCAATGCTTTCATGCGCATCATTTTTCTCAGATTCTGCATGGAGAAGACCCCAGCAGATGACATTTTGAGATTCTGGGAGGCATTTGATTGGAGCAGAAAAGTATTTATCGCCCGTCTTGAGATTGTGGAGCTGAATTTTATAAACGCCCGCTTCATTGAAATAGAGGTTAGGGAGGTTGATAAACCCTGTTTCTGGAATAAACAGCTTCCAATTGAGGTTTTCCCGTTGATTTTCATAGCTCAGTTCAATGAGGCTTCCTTCAGGAGCGTAATTTGTCAGGTTGCCATATTCGTCTTCGAAACGGACCAGCACGTCAAAACGTTTGTTTTTTGCGACGAGAGAAGGAGCGATGATGCGGATGTTGTGCAGAACATTTCCACGGACATCTAAATGGAATGTCTCTTGTTCTTTAAAGTCGCCTTTGCCGCGGGGATCGATGTAGAGGTGGAAAGGGCGTCGGCGTTGGACATTTAATTGGCAGCGGTTGCCGGTGTCTTTCCCTTTAACAGTCGAGCCAATGTAGATGAAGAAGTTTTCGCCGGCTTTAATTTCCGTTGGAAGGACGAATTCAAGATCGGA
>CAZBCR010000032.1:9330-13223 GCA_964490565.1 uncultured bacterium | reverse complement strand
GAATTTAAAACCAACCGCGTAGAAAACCGGGAGCTTCATTCAACGATCGAAGAAAAGATCAAAGAGAAGATCCAAGCGCTTGCCTACGCCGTTAACTGAGGAGATCATATGACATCGCTTGCTACTCAAGTAGAATGGACCGCCTGTGGTACTTATACCGACATCAAATACGATAAATATAACGGCGTTGCAAAAATCACCATCAACCGTCCTCAAGTCAGAAACGCCTTCCGTCCGCAGACAGTCGATGAGATGATGCACGCTTTTAACGATGCCCGGTACGACAGTGAAATCGGAGCGATCATCATCACCGGTCAGGGAAAAGAGGCTTTCTGTTCCGGCGGAGACCAAAAGATCCGCGGCGATGCCGGCTATGCCGATTCTAAAGGAGATGAACGCCTCAACGTCCTCGATTTTCAACGGATGATCCGCACCTGTCCAAAACCTGTTGTTGCGATGGTTGCAGGGTATGCGATCGGCGGCGGCCATGTGCTCCATGTTGTTTGCGATCTGACGATCGCTGCGGATAATGCGATCTTCGGACAAACCGGGCCTAAAGTCGGCTCGTTTGATGGAGGATTTGGCTCTAGCTATCTCGCCCGTTCTGTCGGTCAGAAAAAAGCCCGGGAGATTTGGTTCCTCTGCCGTCAATATAATGCACAGCAAGCTTTAGAGATGGGACTTGTGAATTGCGTTGTTCCTTACGAAGAACTAGAAACCACAACACTGCAGTGGTGCCAAGAGATGCTTCAGCACTCGCCTATTGCGCTCCGCTGTCTCAAATCGGCTCTCAACGCTGATTGCGATGGTCAAACGGGCCTACAAGAGCTTGCCGGCAATGCCACCATGCTTTTCTACATGACGCCTGAAGGTCAAGAAGGCCGCAACGCCTATGTCCAAAAAAGAAAACCCAACTTCAAACAATTTAAACGCAAGCCATGACCCAAATAGCCTCAATCAAGAAAACAGGCACGTCTGTTTGCGCGTATCTGATTTTAAGAAAAAACAATGAAGTTTTGCTGCTTCTTAGAAAAAATACCGGGTATTGTGACGGACAATATGGTCTTGTCTCTGGTCATGTTGAAGACGGAGAACCGGCAACTGCAGGAATGATCCGAGAAGCCAAAGAAGAAGCCGGCATTGAGCTTTTGCCTTCCCAGCTAAGAGTTGTTCATATCTTGCACAGATACTCAAACAGGCAAAATGTCGACATCTTTTTCGAGTGTACCTCATGGGCAGGAGAAGTCGTTAATCAAGAGCCAGAAAAATGTGCCGCCTTGGAATTTTTACCACTAGCAAACCTTCCGTCAAACACTATCCCCTACATTGCCAGGGCCCTTGAAGCTGCTGAAAACGGAATTTGCTATTCAGAAGAAGGCTGGGGATGAAATTATTGCTTATTTTGGCACTCTTCGATGACTTCATCAAGGCCAGGATAGCCCGATAGATACTTCTTGATATTTCGAGTGATTCGCTGCATTTCTTTCTGAGGATTTTGAGCAACGGACTTATCTTTGCGAATACGGCCCGGATCGAGCTGGACTGCTTTACCATTATAAAACCCGTAATTAATTGCGAGTCGCTGAGAATGATCCCGGTACCCTTTCTTTGTTCTTGAGAGAAAAAGCGCATAGACCTGGCGAGTCGCTTCTTTGGCTTCAGCAATTCTGCCTTCTTTGTAGAGCTTGTCTAAGTAAGGCAGAACAAGCTCCACTTTCTTCTGCAAGACAAATGGATATTTTTCTAACTTGATCTGATAAACTTTTCCTTTTCTTCCCACGACTTCAACAGATTGATTAAGAACTGTCGAGGGATCAAAGTGATTGTAAACAACACCCGTCTCTTCTTTGAGGTCCTTCAGAGACATGGCGTATCTCTTAAAGTTTTTCTCCAGGTTTTTTCTTCGATTGAAAAGAGAATTGCGAGGATTGAAAAATTTGATCACGTATTGATGATCTGCGCTTTCATAAGCAGTCAGCTGTCCCCCGCGTCCTAGATAGGTGAAACGTTGTTTCAGAATTTCAGAAGCCAGTTGCTTAGAAGCTTTATCTGGATTGCTCGGAGCTCTTTTCAAAATACCAGGATGATAAAAGTCTCCAGGCCCAAATTCTGGATGTTTATCTCGAAAATAATCATGGCCCACAATAAAGGCCCCGACGATGAAAGCAAAAATAACAACTTTTTTGATCATAACAGCGGTATTTTACTAAAAGGGTGTAAATTTGGGAATCTCTAAGGTCACTTCGAACTAAGTCTGTCTGACTTTTAAACTAATGGAAAAAAAATCAAAAATGGATAATGCTTTGTAAAAAGCTTTTTGAGGACTATAAAATGAAACCGTTTTCTATTTGGCTTGAAGCCAGCCGCCCTAAAACTCTCATCGCCAGCATCAGCCCTGCACTAATCGGGACAGCCTTAGCATGGAAAACAGGATCATTTTCTTTTTTGACCTTTCTATTGACGCTTCTCACGGGAGTTGCGATCCAAGTCGGGACTAATTTTGCCAACGACTATTTCGATTTTCTTAAAGGTGCCGATACCGTTGACCGAAAAGGACCCCGCCGCATCACACAGGCAGGCCTTGTTGCCCTTCCCGTCATGAGAAAAGCCATCATCATCGCTTTCACTTTAGCTGCTCTTTTCAGCGCTTACCTAGCGTTTGTCGGCGGGCCTCTGATTAGTTTTATGACCATTTTATATATTGGCCTGAGCTTAGCCTATACGGCAGGACCCATGCCGCTGGCTTATTTAGGACTGGGGGATTTTTTCGTGCTCTTTTTTTATGGACCTGTTGCAACGCTCATCACTTATTATCTTCAGACCCATGAGCTTCCTCTGCACGTCGGAATTTTGGGACTTTGCCCAGGACTTGTTTCGACAGCGATCCTCACGGCGAATAATCTTCGGGATGTGAATGAAGACCGCAATTGTAACAAGAAGACCCTTTGTGTCCGGTTTGGAGAAACCTTTGGACGCCTTGAGTATACCTTCTGTTTAGTCGCTGCTTGCCTAATTCCTTGCCTTTATGGCCATTATCTAATGCCGGTCCTACTTCTCCCCGCCTTTGTTCCCATTAAAGCACTATGGACCATCCACGATAAAAAACTGCTTAATGTCCCATTTGCACAAACTGGAAAGCTTCTGATTTTGTATACCCTACTTCTTACCTTGTCGATAGCCTATGGATTTTGAGATTTTCCATTTTAAAATCCGCCAAGAAATCTTCGGTGAAAAAGAAGGATTTTTACTCCAACAAGGGCAAAAATGGAGTGAGGTTTCTCCTCTTCGCGGCAGAAGTAAAGAAAGCTTAACTCAAGTCTTTGAACAGCTCAAAGCCATCCAAAACGGGTATCAAGGACCGTTATTTCCCTCTGTTGAATTCGGCCTTTTTGGACTCAACTCCCCTAAAATCTCTGACGCTCCCGTTTGCTTATTTCTGAATGGCACCGTCCAAGACATATTAAAACAGGCCAAAAAAAATCATGGCTGCCACATGGCCAAAATCAAACTAGGAGCGTTTGATCTGGCTACAGCTCTTTTCTTAGTTAAGATTCTTAAAGCAGATTTCCGTCTTCGTCTTGATATCGGAGGAGCTTGGAGTCAAGAACAACTGACAGCTTTTCTTGCCCATTTTTCTCCAGAAGATTTCGAATTTATTGAAGATCCAGGCTATGACATCTCCCCTTTTCCAATGGCATCTGATGATCATTCTTTGGGTTCTACCGTTGTGTGGAAACCGATGGTCAAGGGTTTACCGGAGAAAAAAACTGCTGTGATCTTAAGCAGCAGCTATGAAAGCACCGTTGGCATTCATCAGATTGCTGCCTTAGCAGAAAAGTTAGAAATACCTTCTCATCCGCTGGGGATCGGCACCGCCGTGCATCTCCAAGAAG
>CAZBCR010000032.1:0-9230 GCA_964490565.1 uncultured bacterium | reverse complement strand
TTAGAAATACCTTCTCATCCGCTGGGGATCGGCACCGCCGTGCATCTCCAAGAAGACCTCCTAGAAGATCCGCCTTTTATTCGAGATGGAAAAATCCATTTTCCAACCGAATTTCACATTAAAAAAGAAAGAGTAACACCATGCTGATTACAGATGAATTTACCTGGGACCATGCTTCATTAGAAGACTTTGTCGAAGGAATGTGCAAACAAATCGAAGCATTCCCTCATGAGCGTGTTGCTTTTTGGGCCCACTCAACACCTGAAGTCGTCCTGACTCTTTTTGCCTGTTGGAAAACCGGTAAAATCGCGTGTCCTTTAAGCACACGTCTTCCTAGTGCAGATCAAGCTTTAGCTGAGCTTGAAACGGAACTCTTTACACCTACTTTTCCAGATCCTGAAACTCCCCGCCCGACTGAATGGGATCTCTCTAAGATGGGAGTTTTTCTTTTTACTTCAGGTTCCATGGGGCGTCCGAAAATCGCAGCCTTGAGTCTGGGCAATCTGGTTTCTAGTGCTATTGGCTCATACAACATGATTCCGCTGCAGCCTGAGGACCGCTGGGCGCTGACGCTTCCCCTCTTCCATGTCGGAGGCTTAGGGATATTAATGCGCTCTTATTTAGCTAAAAGTTTCGTGCTGATCAGCTCGAATTGGGAGCAAGCGACACATCTTTCTTTAGTCCCAACTCAGCTCTTTAGGCTTTTGCAGAATCCTGCAGATCTACCGCATCTCAAGACAATCTTACTCGGAGGAGCTCCGCTCCCTGATTTAGAAACCCCCTGGAATATTTTTCCGACTTACGGAATGACCGAGATGAGTTCTCAGGTTGTCACCAACCACCAGATCCACCCATATGCAGAAATGAAAATTGCAGAAGATCGAGAAATTTGGGTCAAAGGCCCCGTCCTTTTCCAAGGTTACTATGAAAAAGGGAAAATCGACCTTCCATTGAAAGACGGCTGGTTTCAGACGAAGGATTTAGGCTGCTGGGAAGATGGCATGTTTAAAATCATCGGAAGAAAAGATAATCTCTTCATCTCTGGAGGAGAAAATATCCAACCGGAAGAAATCGAAGAAGTGATTCGGAGAATTTGCGGTCTGCACGATGCTGTTGTTGTGCCAATGCCTGATAAGGAATTTGGAGCAAGGCCTGCTGTTTTCCTTAAAGATCCCGTCCCCCTGGAAGAGCTCCAAGAGATGCTAAAAGACCACCTGCCGAAATATAAAATCCCGATTAAGTGTTTTGAACTGCCGGAAACTGGACTTAAGCCTCATAGAAAAACCCTTGCTGACATCGTGCAGCAAGGGCTTAAATAAGGTTATTTTTTCTTCTTTTTATTGCATAAGCTGCAAGGACCTGCACCCCAGTAGGCAATCAAAAAGGCAGCGCCTAGCATGGAGAGATTTTTCATAAACATCGTTTGCTGCATCAGTCGCGGTCCGGTTTCGTTAATAGCCCAAAAGTTATGCATCATCAGTGTGACGGGGATCAGAAAAATAATAATCAACCAAGCGCCAATGCGCGCTTTATAGCCTAGAAGAATGCTGAGTCCTCCAAGAATTGCCAGCGCTCCTGAAAAAGGAACGAGAATTTCAGCGTTTGGCACATTATGTATCTGTGCATAATGCAATGTTGATGCGCTAAAATGCTCGAATCCTGAGCCAATAAAAATCGCTGAATAAAAAACTCTTCCTATAAGAACTAAAAATTTCATCATACAGACCTCCCATGTTGGTAAATCATCAGCCCTTGTCTTTAAAACCAATTTTGCCGATAATTTTTATCTTATGCGAAACATTATCATAACACTTTTTTTATTTCCCGCTTTACTCCTCGGTGCAGAGAGAAAGAAAGAGATCGCCCTAGCTCATAATTGGACAGCGACTCCCAACGATCAAAATTTTATCCGTAACGGCTTACTCGGGCGTGTTTGGAAAACACTCGAAGAGAAAAACGTTAATCTTTTTGCAACCGATCTCAAAAAAGAAAAAGATTATGATGAGCTCAGATATATCGTCGTCTGGAATAAGCCGGGTTGCGGTTCAAAAGAACTCTTTAAAAAATTCCCTCAGAAGAAAATGCTCTTGTTTATTTGGGAACCCCCTACTGTCATCAAATATTCTTCTGACTATTTGTCTCACTTCAAAAGGGTCTACACGTGGGATGATGATCTCGTCGACAACAAGAAGTTTTTCAAATTTTATTATCCTGAACTCAAACAGATCGTGGCAGATCTTCCTTCCTTTGAGGAAAAAAAGCTTATCACCCAGATGTCTTCTAACAAAAAAAGCAGGCATGAGAGAGAACTCTACTCCGAAAGAGAAAGAGTCATCCAATTCTTTGAAGATAAAAATGATTTTGATTTCTACGGCTTTGCTTGGGGAGATAAAGGATATAAAAACTATAAAGGATCCGTCGACAATAAGTTAGAAACCCTGAAAAACTACCGCTTCAACGTCTGCTATGAGAACATCTATGACGTCAGAGGCTATATCACTGAAAAAATCTTTGACAGCTTTGCAGCTGGCGCTATCCCTATCTACTGGGGAGCGAGCAACGTCACTGATTATATTCCAAAGAATTGCTTTATCGACCGTAGAGACTTCAAGGACTTCCCTGCAGTCTACGAGTATGTTCGGACTATGGATAAAGCAACCTATGAAACGTACATGGAAAACATCCGAAACTTTCTCAAAAGTGATAAAGCCAAGCTTTTCACCTATGAGATGTTTGAAGTGATTTTTATGGAAGCAATCCGTTTTCCCTAATTTTAAGTATTAAACTTTTTATATCTCTTTAATGTTAAGACAGCTAAATCATGTTTTAACATTTTAAAAATGGGTAATGGATTGTGCGAAATAGGGTCCTTTCCTATAATCCGGCACTTAATTGGCTAGCCTAGAGAAAAAAAGTTGGCCCTTTTTAATTGGTAAAAAATGGTTTCGGAAAGCTCCTACTCCCAACTAGCTTGGACATCCTATTCCGGAGATGACATTGCGTCATCTTACCTTGCACAAGGCGAGCTTGCTCTGCTCAAAGGAGACTTGAAAGGCCTAGAACTCTTCGAAAAAGCCTGTGAACTCGAACCTTGCAATGCTGAAATTTTCTACCGACAAGGTTTAGCCTTTTTTGAACACGGATCGACAGAAGGAAAAGAAAAAGCTCTCCTCTTAGCCACCAAAAAATTCAAAACCGCTACTCAGCTAAATCCTCAATATTTCGAAGCATGGCAAGCCTGGGGAAATACCCTTTATCTCCTCGGCCAAACCCATAAAGAACATCATTACTTTCTAGAAGCTGAAGAAAAACTCAGTAAAGCCCTACGATTAAGCCTAAATACTCCTTCAGATGTCTATGCTGAACTCTACTGGGATTACGGAAAAGTTTGGACTGAGATCGCGCTTCATTCAGGAGAAGCTGTCGATTTTCAAAAAGCTTTAGACTCTTTTCAAAAAGGAGCTAACTGTCCCGATCAACTTCCTCAGGAATTCTGGAATGATTTTGGACTCGCCTGCCTAGAAATGGCAGACCTTGTCAACGACATGCGCCTGGTCGTTAAAGCCATTCATTGCTTCAAAAGCGCGGTAGCGCTGACCCTTTCTTCCTTTGAAGGCTGGCTGCTCCTAGCTCGCAGTATGAGCCTTCTCTATGCTCATACCCATGATGAAGACCATTTTACTCAAGCTCATGAATGTTTTTCCGCTGCAGCCCATCTCAAACCCTATAGCATGGAACTTTGGCATGAATGGGCCGCATTCCTCTTAGATTCTGGACGCAGAACCAAAGACCCCAAAAGACTCCGCTCCTGTTTAGAGAAATGCCAGCGAGGTTATGTCTTCAATGCCAAAGATGCTGAGCTGATCGCCACCTGGGCAGAAGCCTTAGCGACACTCGGACAGATCTCCGACCGGATTGATCTTCTCTATGAAGCTCAAAACAAAATCACCGAAGCAATGGAGATATCTAAAGAAGAAAACCCAGAAGTTTGGCATTCATATGCTAAGACTCTTTTTTCCTGGGGACTCTACTTCGATGATTTAGACTACTACTATCAGGCCATCGAAAATTTCCAAGAAGGGCTCTCATTTGACAGAACTCGCTATCAAGACTGGTACGGCATTGCTCAGGTTTATGCTAGAGTTGGAGATGCAGATGATGACGAAGATGCCTTTGAAAAAGCTGTCCGCTTCTATGCAAAAGCTTTCGATCTAAAGCCTGTCAGCTCTCATTACTTCGATTATGGATTTGCGCTTTCCCGCTTAGGAGAAATGAAGGAAGATCCCGAGCTTCTTAAACGCGCGCTTTCTTACTTCGAATATACCCTTCAAACTCAAAAAAACGCTCTTTATCTCCATCCTGAATGGCTTTACCACTATGCGATCACTCTTGATCTCTTAGGAGACTCCAATGAAGATCAAAACGCCTACCAAAAGTCTCTGGAGATCTTCTCTCAAGTCCTCATGATCGATCCTGATTTCCCACGCATCCATTATCGAATAGGCCTAGCTTATTCTCATTTAGGTGAAGCCCTCGGTGAAATGGATCATTTCTATCGCGCGCTCAACCACTACCGCCTGGCTCTAAAACACGAAGAAGAAAACGACTTTGTCATTCTTGATTGGGGAATTACTCTAATCAACATCGCTGAGCACACCTATGATAAAGATCTCGCTGACCAGTGCCACCGCGATGCAGAGAATAAATTGATGCAATCGGCCCGTCTAGGAAACCTCCAGGCGCTCTATCACCTCGCTTGCCTCTATTCTCTCTTAAAGCAATACGACAAGTCTTTACACTTTATCCACAAGTCCCATGAAGCCAAGTCGCTCCCCTGTCTAGATGAACTTCTCGATGATGATTGGTTGGAAGGACTCCGTATGACGGCTTCGTTCCAAGAATTCCTCACCCACTTAAATCACGGCTAGTGAAACGTGATCCTAGGGTCTATACTCTTTGCGACGTATAGTAACTCAACGCGAGTTTGCCCACTATAGCGCAAGGTGCTCCAATCATGGCCCCTAAACCGACCAAAGTGCGTTTAGCAGCAAACTCAATCTCTGCCTTTTCATTCCCGTCCAATCGAGTAGTATTTATCTGGAGGATTTGACGAAGAGACCAAAAAGCACCACCTAGACCCACGGCAGAGAGTGCAACAAAAGCTGCATTATCATATCTGTTTGCAATTGTCGAAGAGATGATTGTTGCAAACAAAAAAGCAAAATGAATGGAAACCATTGTGTTTATACGCTTCTGACGATCACCGTCAAATACATAACTATTTTGTCTTGAGACTTGTTCTATAGCAGTCATGGCAATTCCAAAACCAAAGGACATTGATCCGGCAATCAATGAAGAATTTTCAGACAAATCCTTGATAAAAGCATTTGGAATATCAAAAGATAAAATTCGAGTGACCATATGATTCCTATCATAAATGATTTTAATGTCCCGTAATTTATGGCAGAAGATAGAATAGATTTCAAAAATTTAGATGCATGGTACTAACACAAGACCAGGAATAGCGAACGGTAAAACAATCCATCCATGGATCTAAAGGTAGAAAAAACGACCCTTTCTAACCTATTCACGCATGACATGTATTTTCCCTTCGCTTGTAAACGGATTGCAAATGGTTACTTCGTGAGGTTGCAAATATCTCACTATCGTCTTTACCGCACCCATTCCAGCTCCGATCACAGGAATGGAGACCGTCAACCCTAAGCCAAAATAGACCCGGCTAACACGACCATTATGAGTATGATCTACTTGACCTATTTGATAAACGGACCAGGCAGCATAACCGGCACCGACGCACCCTAAAGCACCCAGTGCAAAACTCCCAGTAAAAACCCCAACAAGCGGAAAAGCGGCTACAGCAACAAGCCCTGCTACTGCACGATAAAGGTATGGGTTGACTTGCGGGTTATTATTTTCAGAATAGATATCGTACAAAGCTTTACTTGCGCAAACGAATCCTATTGCTGACGTTAATACAAAGGGTTTTGCTAATGCATCCACGGCATCGAAAGCAACAGCTAGAAAAGTAGGAGGTGAAAGCGGTGGGTAAATCATTGGAAAAACAGACATCTGCACTCCTAAAGCTCATTGAGAAATGATGAGACGCATTGTAATTCAGAATTAGTTAAATTACAAACGAAGGACTTATTAAATAACCCTCAAGAATTTTATAAATCCAAATGCCTCCAGAATGCCGCAGTGAGGCCTCCAACCTATCAGGCTAATAATCAATATGTTATATTAACAACACCTAACACGCTATATATTAATAACTTAACCATGTAATTAATTATTTTAATAAATTAAAAAAATTGATATAATAAATACATAAAAAAATGGAGTTAATAATAAAATGGCATCCCTAAATCAAATAGAGAGAACAGATATAAAACAGCCCCTGCTGCTATTGAAATAAGTAGGGTTGTATTAACATTGGGCGACCGGATTAGAAACCTTTTTTGGGACATCATTACGCGTGGAAAATATGCTTCAACCCAAGAAGAAACTCTCTTTAAAGCCCTAGCCGGAAAAGACATCGCTTTAGCAACAGCTGCCCTCAAAAACGGCGCTTCATTTAATATTACTCCTCGAAAACATACAGGCGGCGTAGAGATGAAATATCAGAATTTGGGAGAAGCCATCGTTTGCTGGCTTAACTACTATCGCGAAAGAGATCAACACCCCTACATCAAACGAATTGATAGTGCTACTCCCAACAGCGAAATGAGAGAATTCTTTCTTGCTCAAATTGACCGTTCAGATAAAAAACAAATTCAGCAAATCAGGACAGCGCTAAAAGCTGATCCTATTTTGCAGAAAACCCTACTAAATCACTGTAACATTCTTTGATCTATCTCTCTCCGGTTTTTCTTAAACCGGAGAATTTTCACTCAATACTCTCAACCTCTATTTCAAAATTAAAAATTCTACTTGATCCTTTTGATCAGGCTCGGCTAGGCTTTACTAAATTTAAAGTTTAGCGCTCTTTAACTGCGGCTTTTTATAGAGGAGTTCCCCATGAGACAGTGGATCTTTCAACTTGCTTGTTTTTCTTCAGTGGTACTGAGTGCTGAATCCACCACATTTTCTGCAGACCGTTTAGAAGCTTTCTATGATCAATACGCATGCGAGGAAAAACAAGACGTCGGTTCCACAGGTCTAACCTCAGGATGCTCTGTTGCTACACCAACCCCCACTCCAACGCCTGCTCCCTCACCCACGCCAACCCCACCTTCCCCGCCTCCTCCTCCATCGCCACCACCCTCTCCTCCTCCGCCTTCCCCGCCTCCGTCACCTCCTCCCCCGCCTGCACCTCCTTCTTCGCCGGTTGGACCAGCTCCCGTGGCCAACTTCTTTCCTCTTGTCATTCGCAATGCGACAGGACAGCCTGATAGTGAGGTATATTTCTTAGGACTCCCTAATAGCAACACAGAGTTCTTTGTACAATCGATGGCATTTCCAGGTGCAATGTCAACAACGCCTATTACTACTTCTACTTTCTCTGCATCGTTTTGTATTCCTCTTTCATCGCTTCAACCGAGCACAACAGGGGCTCATGATTATTTAGTCTATATCCCTTTTTCAAGCAGCGATAGAATCTATTTTTCGATAGGAAGTCCTCTCTATTTTGAAACCGCTACCGGATCTATAAGCCCTGCGATAGGCAATGCCTTCAATGATCCTAATTACAATGTTATTTATGATTTTGCAGAGATCAGTTATGCCGCAGCGACTCCTCCAGCAGGCGGCGATATCCCTTGGACAGTCACCCTTGATACAACGCAAGTCGATAGCTTAGCACTGTCAATTGCACTCGGATTTTATTCTTACGATCCCATGAATCCAAGCACTGTGACTCCCTGGAATGGAGGTCTTGGCACGCCTGCGACAAATCCAGTAGGTTTTTCAATCAGTAGAGACACTCTATTTGCCAATATTGTCAGTGGATTGACATCAGGATCTGCATCGGGCACATGGGCAAATCTCGCTCTTCCGTTTTTTACAGATCCGTATAATCCTACGACTCCAGCAGCGTATTTAAGAGTCATGGCTCCAAAACATGGAGGGGCTGTTGTACAACCACAACCCAATTACGTCATTCCGGAATTTCCTTCTACTTATCTGACGAATAACGGCAACGGGGTTAATTATCTCGATACGATATTTAACTTTTATTCGGGTTCTACTCATCTCTTTATTCAAACAAATTCTGGAATGGGAACGGGCCTAATCTATCAGGGAGTTGTGGGTGGATCGGCTGGCAGCTTCGTCTTTACTTTTACATGCACGACCGATATAAACAATGTGGTGACATTGAACGAGGCAGGTCTGACGATCGAACAGATGTTCTCAGGAACGCCTCCGATGACTAGCACTGGATCTACACCTACACCGGCAGCTGATATCGGGGTTATGGCAGATTTGTTTGGAAGCGCTTTTGTAGTGGGATTGTTAGGAGTAACTGGCCTCTATGACTCCATGGGCGCGCCACTCAATGAGACAAATCTACAATCTCATTTACCCCAAACTTCTGGAACGCTGTCACCGACTTATTACACCAATAATTTCGCTTCACCCTCGATGAGCAAGCCAGGATACGACATCTATGCACAACTCTTGCATAATAATGCCATCCTGCCTGCAAGCCCTCCATTTAACTCTCCATTCCCTACACTGGGACTCTGTTATGGATATGATTTCGATGATACGTTGGGCTTTAGCAGTGCAATTACTCCTCCTGCTACGACGCCAACAACCGACAACGTTTATGCGATCATTATTTTAGCTCAGACATCTAACATTCCTACAGGTGTCTTTGACGATTCGAGCACCTACAACCTGACTTTCACATTTTCAACAGGAACTTTTGGATGGCGACAAGGATCTTCCGGATCTTTCACTCCCGCTTCAACTGGATTTACAATGAATGGTGTCACATCGACAACTTCTAATCCTTTCCAAATCCAGTATAATGGCAGCATCTTCACCGTTTTTCCGAAATATCAGTTCCTACAGCCATTTTCAACTTACACGAGCGTGGAACAAGGCGTGATAAATGCCTCTTCGTTTACTCCGAACTCGATGACAAGTCCGACGGCTTTCACTATTCATCTAGCACCATAAACTAAAAACCTCCGATCAAAAATCGGAGGTCTTTTTTCCTTCCAATAAATTTTAGGGATTCTGTTATTCCGATGTTTTCGTTATAA
>CAZBCR010000031.1:0-13231 GCA_964490565.1 uncultured bacterium | reverse complement strand
ATCAAAAAACGAAGGGATTCTTTCTAGAGAGGATCCAATTTCGCGGAGAAGAGCCCCAAGCCTCTTCTCCAGAGACAGCAACTCTTGCCGCCTTAAACCAGCCGTTCCATTACCTCAATCACGGCAACCAATGCTTTGCTTTTGTCTCTGAAGACGGCAACTACATCCTGAAGTTCTTCAAGTACGTTCACCACACATCCCCTGTCTGGACCTCAAAAATCCCCCTTCTCAATCGTTTTAAAGCCTTCCGGCAAACACGGATTGATAAAGTGTCCTGGAAAAGAAATCGTGACTTCCAGGGCTACCAGATCGCTTTTGACCATTTCAGAAATGAGACCGGTCTTCTTTCTGTCCATCTCCATCCCACGACTGCTTACCCCACCATCACTCTTTACGATCCTCTGAACATCGTCCACTCCCTTGACCTTAACAAGACTCCTTTCATCCTCCAAAAACGGGCCACGCCTATCTATGAGCAGTTCTCAGCGTGGATCGAAAAAGGAGAAATCGACAAACTCCAGCAAGGAATCACCGATCTCGTCTCTCTTTGCAAAGAGCGCATCTCCAGAAACATCTTTGACGACGACGTCAATTTCTATTCCAACTTCGGATTCGATGGTGATAAACCGATCCAAATTGATCCTGGCCACTTTGTCACAAACTCTTCTGAAAAATCTGAACTACCCACTTTATTAGTTGAGCTCAAAGACTGGTTTTCTAAAAACTACCCCCCGATGGTCTCCCATGTTGAAGCCTCTTCTCACTAGAGCCCTTCTTTTTTTCACGCTTTTTGGTCTCGCTTATTTCTTTACAGATCAAGCGACGTGGGGATTTACCGTTGCGAGACTGCGAACAACGCAGCCTCTAGGCCCTTCCAGAGGAGTCGACCCTTATCTCATTCTCAAGCAAAAGTTCTACTTAAAAGACCAAGGCGGGCAATCGTATGTCTTTATCTCCGCGGATGAAAAATACGTTCTAAAATTCTTCAAAGATATGCCCCGCCCATGGATTCCGCTGCAAAACTATCAAAAGAAAAAACTCGGCAAGCTCATCAGAACAATGAATGGCTACCAACTAGCTTTTGACCGCCTCCGTGAAGAGACAGGCCTGCTCTATCTCCATCTTTCCCCGACAAAGACTCCTCTTCCTACAACCCTCGTTGATAGACTTTTGATTGAACATTCCATCGATCTTTCTTCCGTCTATTTCGTTTTGCAAAAGCGAGCAACTCCAGTCTCCGTCTTTGATGAATCGGTTTTAACCCAAGTTTCTGCACTCCTCCAAAAAAGAGCCTCTGTCAACATCGCCGATCACGATCCTCGCCTCCAGTCCAATCTCGGATGGATCGATGGTCAGATCGGATTCATTGACCCGGGCCGTTTTATTGAAGATGCTCATGCATCTGCTGATCTTCCCAAGAAGTTCCTTGAGCATCTTCCATGAAAAAGTGGATCTTTCTTCTTCTTGCCTTTCTAGCGCTAGAGAGGTTCTGCTATTTTCAAACCGATGGATTCATTCTTTCTAAAATGCTCCTTGAGAATGTTCCACCTTCTCCGGGCCCCTCAGAAACACTTACCTTTGTAGGTGCCGGAAAACAGTTCTATGCTTTTGAAACCGCCGATCATCAACACGTCGTCAAGTTCATGAAGTTCAGCAGGCGCAGGTCACTGCCTTGGCTTGCGAAGCTCCCCTTTATCACGTCGTGGAGCACGCATTATCTTGCCGATCGTGCAAAACGTCTTTCCAACTTAGAATCCAGCTCCGACTTAGCCCTTAAATATCTTGCTTCTGAAGCTGGTTTAGCGCCTTATCCTCTCCAAAAAAATCTCATCTTAATCGATAAACTCGGCATCGCTCACTCAATTGATCGATCGCAAACAAAATGCATCGTCCAGAAAAAAGCAATCCCGTTTACACTTTACTTTGACAAGCATCCAGCAGAAGCGCAAAGCCTCATCACATCTTATATGAAGACAATTGCTTCGCAGTGCCACAAAGGAATCTGCAATTTAGATACCGTCATAGAAAGAAATTACGGTGTCGTCGATCATCAGATGATCTTGATGGATATTGGTTCACTGCTTGCACATTCAAAACTCAGTCACAAAGCCGGAATGCAGCGAGAAATCTTCGTAGAACTGCTTCCACTGCGTCAGTGGCTGCAGAATAATTATCCTGAGCACGTTATTTTTTTTGATCAATCTTTGCGTCATCTTATTTCATCTGATACTGAGTAAACTTACTCGGTAAAAAACAACTCCTGCTGAGTTTTTTCTGAACGAAAATCGTTTGTGATTTTGTTGAAACTGAATCAGTTGAAGACGAAATTGCTTGCACTTTTTTAACTATCAAATTTAAAATCGCCACCACTTATCTTTACAAAATACCTTCGGAGGTAAAAATGTCGTCGACTTCTTCTACAGCATCATCACCAGTAGTAACCCCAAGACCAGCACATACTCTGCCACAGCAACCTTCTGACGCACCACAGCAATGGACACGATGGAACACTGCATTTAATCCTCCTAAATCCGAAGTGATCAGAGACAATCTTAAACGCGTACTTGAGTACAAAGAATATCGCATCCATGGTGCGTACCTAACCGGCGTTACAGCTCTTAGAGCTACAATCGAAATCGTTCCCAGAGCTGGCAAGGCACTTCTGGATACTGCCACATGGTTTGTCGATATCACTAGCCCCCGAGGAGATGGTTATATCATTGCAAGAGACGGATTTCTCGATGTGATTAACTGCATCAAAGCAGCTATTGCACTCCCTTTCTTTGCAATCGCAGGTTTAATTTTCCCTGATGAAGTTTTTGGTCTTTTCGAAAACATCCAAGGAATCACACCCCAAGTCGAAACTTTAAAACAGCAATCCACTCTTGAAGAAATTAGAGTAAGAAAAGAGACAGCTGAAGTAGAACTCAGTGTCGCTGATGAGCAATTACTCGCTCTTCAAGAAGAAATACAAGAGACTAATAAAAAGCTGGAACAAACACGAGCCGAGCTCGAAGTGCTCCAAGAAACCATCGCTAAACAAGCAGAATCCGAATTGGCAGCAAAACAATTAAGAGCTCAAGTTCTTGAGCTAGAAAACAAGGTCGGCGCTCTTAAAGGTGAAGAAGGAACAGCCTTAGCCATATTACAAGGCATCCGCCAGGGAATCGAGAGCCTTGGACCAGAGAAAGAAAACGCCAATGCCGCTCACAAAGAAGAATTAGCAAGACTTGAAAGCGAAAAAGTCTCAAAAGAAGCCGAGTTAAGAGGAATCCAATTAGAACTTGGTCAAATCAACGATAGACACCTAACCGCTAAAGCTGAAGTTGAAAAGCTTTCTGCAAAAATTATAGATTTACGTCCTAAAGCTGAAGAACTCGAAACCAAACACGAAAGACTCAAACTAGCTGTTCCAGGACTTGAGGAAAGAGAAAGAGCCTTACAAGCACAAGTCCAAGAACAAAGAGGCATACTTACAAGCCTTGCAGCTGAGGTTGGGCAAGCCAGAGAATCCACTAACACTACATTACGAGAGTTACAAGCTCAAATTTCTGAACGTCAATCTGCTCTATCAAAAAGCCAAGAAAGTCTTGCAAAGCTCGTAGAACAAGAAGCGGCGCTTTCAAGAGCACACGACGAACTGAAAGCTCAATGCAGAGAGCTTCAAGAGTCAAAGCTTCCTGAGCTAAACTCACGCCATGAGATGCTGACAAGAGAGGCTGGAGAACTCGATCGACGAAAAGACGCTATCACCGCACAAATTGCTACAGAAGAACAAGCTCTGGAAGCTCAAAGAGCATCAGCGAAGGAACTTGAAACCCAAAAGACTCAATTGCAACGCTCTCTTGACGAACTCGGTCTAGAAGCAACCACCTTTAGAGAACAAACAATTCCTGATCTAAAAAAAGCAGCCGCAGCTCTTGAAGAGCAAAGAACAGCACTTAGCGGAACTCTCCAAACTGAAACAGCAAGGCTCGCAGAACTGAGAGTTCAGGCTAATGGAAAAAGTGGAGACCTTGAAAGGCTCGATCAAGAACTTATAGCCAAACGTGCCGAGCAGGAAAGACTGCAACTAGCATACGCAGAAGCTAAAACAGCACTTGCAGCAGGAGAATCAGAAGCAAATGACCACATTGCTGGCCTCCGTGAACGAGCCAAGAATCTTGGAGATAACGTCATTGATCTTGAAACAAAAGCTGACAGGCTCCAAAGAGAGAATGGTAGAGCGGAAAATACCCTCCAAAGAAATACGGATGAAGCTAAGCGCCAAGTCGACGCTGCTAATGCTGCTGAGGCAAGAGTTGGAGAGCTAAGAACTGTAGCTAGAGAGCTTAATAGAAGTAAGACTGAACTAAATGAAGCGATCGGTGCGTTAGAAACTCAAAAAACGGCTCTCTTAGGACAAAAAACAAAGCTAGAGCAACAAGTTGAATCTCTGACGACTGAAATAGAACAAGCTGGAACTCAACTCCGAAGTTTAGAAAGCCAAGCTCGTGAAGTAGAAGGAAGAAAAACTGCTGCTGCTGCTGAACTTGCAGTACTCCAGCCTAAACTTGAAAACGCACAAAGAGCAAAAGCTGAAATTGATGACGTGATCTTAGGTCTGAGATCTAACATCGAAGGGCTGGATCAAGTTTTAACAAAATCAAAAGCAGAAAAAGCCGGACTCGAAACATCCGTCCAGGGATTAAGAGACGAGGCAAGAGTTCTCAACGAACAAATTTCAACAACCCATCTACAACTCGATCAGCTTAAAGGAACTTTTGAGCACACAAAAGCGGCTCATGCAGCTGAAATGCAACGTCTAGAAGCTGCAAAAGTCGATTTGACTGAAGATGTTGCGCAGCTAGAGAGTGAAAAGAAAGTAAAGACAGCTAGATGCACCTCACTCCAAGCAGAGTTAGAAAGTCTCGATGGAGAATCAGCCAAACTAAGAGGCGCATTAGGACCTCTACAACTACAAGTCAGTGCAGCTGAACAACAAAAAGAAGCTGCTATCAGAAGAACAAGCGAAGAGACAGTAGCGCATGAGCGTTTGACTGAGCAAAACCGCACTCTATCAGCCCAAGTTGAAACATTGAGCAAAGAAGCTACTGCTAAAGCTGAAGAACAACGACAACTAGAAGTTACCTACGAAACTCGCCGATTAGAGTTAGAGGAGACTCTTAGAAGAATGGAGCAAACTGAGAAGGAAGCTGTTACAACCAGAGTCAACGAGCTAAGAATAGCAGTTGGATCTCCTTCACGGACGCCTGCAGGTTCGCCAGCACGCATTGTCGCTAAAACACCTCTTACGCTGACCACTCCCCAGGAAGACTACAAGACGATCATGGAAAAGCAAAAGCGCGCTACCAGAGATCTTGAAAGAACAGAAAAAGCGAAAGTTGAGGCTAGGGCTTCGTTAGCTGAAATTCAACAATTAATTGCAGCTGAGACAACAAAAGTAAAAGATGATCTTGCTAGAGAAAAAGCTGAACTTGCCAGAGTTAAACAAGAAAAAGAAGAAGCTGAAATTGCTCTTGCTAGCACTAAGGTTGAACCTGAATTCGCAGCCATAAGAAAAAAGCGTACGGACGAACTTGTACAGCTTAGAAAAGACCGAGACAGAATTGCTGGTGAGGTCGTCAAGTATCGAAAAGAGCGAGACGCCTTAAAAAGCGCACCATCTACTGTTACGACTCCACAAACTGCTGCACCTAAAAAAACACGCGTCTCATTTGCACCAAATGGCCGAACCGATGCAAAAGATGGCGACGAATAAATTTGAGTAAAAACAAAACAGGAGCAAAAAACTCTGCTCCTGTTTTTCTGTTAAAGAATGGGAATTCTTTAGAAAAAATTCTGACTAAACAATAAATAAAATTAAGGGAAAAATTATGACAACTTCACCATTACGACGATCCTCCTCTGAAGACACACGTCTCCTCGAGAGACGAGAACCCCCAGCCCCACGCCAAAATAAATCTCCGGGTTATGGCAGACCCATCGCTTGGGGTGTTGGCTCTTTTGTAACTATTCTGGGAGCCGGAATAAACGGCGCTGAGTCAGTAGAGCGCTTCATCGCCGGTGATAAAAGCACTGGTGGATTGTTTGCTGCAGCAGCATTAGTTTGCACGGGCCTTGGCTGCCTATGCCTCTATCGCTTAGCTAAATCGCTAACCAATAGAGATGTCCAACCTATCGCTTCAGATCATGATGTGGAGGCAGCAAAAATTAATCTGCGCGCGTTACGAGAAATCAATAGCCGATTAATGGAGATGCTTCCCACAAACGAAGAGATCGATCTCGAGGCAGGCCTTGATGATTCTCGTCTTGTTAATTCGATCAATGGACGCCTTTTAGAACTCGAACAAATATTGCCAGAAATGAGAATGCAAATTGATGCTTTGAGGAGAGATATCCAAATTTCATTAGCAGGGAGATCGGTGAATTCACCTGGGGTAGGAGCTCTTGATTCTCCTATAGTAGCTGGTGATGATTCTTCCTTTGGACAAGGACTGCTGGGTAGACTCGATGCACTTGCTAAAAGAGTTGCAAAAGATCAGACGAGTAGAAACTCTTCTGGATTCAACTCTTTCACAAGTTCCCCAAGTAATCTTACAGGAAACGCTTCTAGTTTTGCAGGAGTATCCCCTGCAGTAAAAACTACTAGCCCAACCGCAAGAAGAATTGATTTTAATGCCATCAATAATGGCGATAAAAGCCCTCAAAGAGAAGAAGACAAATAATAGCCTGATTCTTTAGATCCCGGGCAGAACTTGCCCGGGATTTTTCATTTGTAGATGAGCCAGAGACCGTGGATGCCGTTAGCAATCGACTGAACGGCCATCGATCCCAAAATAAGTCCCCCAATTCTTGTCACAAGATGAATACCGGTGCCTTTAAGCACCCGTTCAATCGAGCCTGCAAAATATAAAACCGAACCTGTCGTCAGAGCGACTAAGATCGCACAAATCGAAAGATAGATATGGTTTAAGGGGCCTGTCCAAATTGAAGCTCCAACGATCACAGTTGTAATCGCACCTGGACCTGCCATGATCGGCATCGCGAGCGGAACAACGGCGATGGAGGCTTTTTGAAAACCCTGCGCTTCGTCTTCTTTCGATTGCTGGATCCGGTTAGGACGGCCATTGAGCATGGAAAGGGCAACCAGGGCCAGAACGAATCCCCCTGCGATCTGGAAAGCCGGGATGCGGATTCCAAAAAGGTTTAGTAGAGGAAGCCCCAGCCAGGTGACGAAGACCAAGATCACGGCGACGGCAAAGCTGGCAGTGACAGCTATTTTTTTCTTTTCGGCATCGTTTTGACCATAAGAAAGATTTAAAAGGACTGGCAAGGCCGATAAAGGGCTGCAAACGACGAGAAGTGATAAGAAATAATTGAAAACATCTGTAAGGACCATTGCGGGAAACCTTCCTATTCTTTAATCTAGTTATCTTAGCTATAGCAAAGAACGGGGTTTATGAAAAAAAAATTTATTAGAGTTGCGGTTTTATTGGGAGCGTCTTTAATTCCAATAGTTTTGATTTTGTTATCCCCCCGAGACAAAAAAAGCCCAAGAGTCGGTAAAACTCATCCTGAAAAAGCTTTTGTCATCGTCGTCCCCTCTTATAATAACTCACCCTACTGCGAACAAAATATCCTCTCAATTCTTAACCAGCGGTACGAAAACTTCCGAGTGATCTTTATCGATGATGCTTCAAAAGATGACACGTTTGAAAAAGTGAAAGCTTTAGTCGATAGATCTTCGAAAAAAGATAAAGTTACTTTGATCAGGAATTCCGAAAATCAAGGATCGTTGAAAAATCTCTATACAGCTATCCATAGCTGCAGCGATCAAGAGATCGTTGTCCGTGTCGATGGAGATGATCTTCTAGCTCAGCCGTTTGTGCTAAAAAGGCTCAATAAGGTTTATGCCGATTCCAATGTCTGGATGACGTATGGAAATTATCTCGATTACCCGACCTATAAACAAAAGCCTCAGCTCTGCCAAAAATTTCCTAAAAGCGTGCTCAGGACCCATCGGTTCCGTCAATATAAATGGGTAACCTCTCATTTGCACACTTTCTACGCAGGGCTCTTTAAAAAAATATCGACAGAACACTTGAGCAAAGACGGTGTTTTTCTCCCTGTTGCCGGTGATGTGGCGATCATCCTTCCGATGTTAGAAATGGCCGCAGGCCATTTCCAGTTCATCGAAGAGATCCTTTATCTCTATAACAGGACCAATCCGTTAAGCGACCATCTCAATAACCGGCTGGTCTTGCAAAACTCGTATGACAGATATGTCAGGTCTCTCCCCTCTTATCAGCCTTTAGAGCAAGCACCGTATGTTCCGGTAGAAGCTGTCCGATGAACGAGCTGGTCTTTGTTTTACAGATCGGAGTTTTAGTCGGAGCTCTATTTTGGGCCGCTCGGATCGGAAAAGAAGCGCTGATTGCGCTTTGTGTCTTACTGACCGTCCTGGCTAACTTTTTTGTCCTCAAACAGATGCATCTACTCGGTTGGAACGTCACCTGCAGCGATGCATTTGCCATCGGCAGCATCTTCGGCCTGAACATGCTCTCGCAAGGCTATGGCAAAGATGTGGCGAAGAAAACGATCTGGATCTCGTTTTTTGGGATGATCTTTTATGTCGCTGTCTCGCAGATCCACCTTTTCTTTGTCCCAAGTCCGCATGACACTAGCCAAGGCCATTTTACCTACCTATTAAGCACCGCGCCAAGACTGCTCATCGCCTCGCTGGTGACTTTTTTCATCGTCCAGCAATTCGATGTCAGGCTTTATGGTCTTTTTCAAAAAAAGCTGCCTCGATGGTCTTGGCAGACAAGAAGCACCTTTTGCCTCTTGATCTCTCAAGCGCTAGACACCGTTCTTTTCAGCCTTTTAGGTCTCTACGGGATCATCAATGATCTTTTCTCAATGATGGTGGTGAGCTACCTCGTTAAATGCACCGTGATCGCCCTAACCTCTATCGGAGCGATCTTTTTCAATCCTCTGAAGAAGCTGACCCATGAAGTTTGAAATTCTCCATACCTCTTCTAAATCAAGAGCCCGGGTGGGTCGTATCCACACGCCTCATGGAATCATCGACACTCCGAACTTCGTTGCTGTCGGCACCAATGGAACACTAAAGGCTCTGGATAACAAGACGGTGCAAGAGATCGGACTGCAGCTGATGTTCTGCAATACATACCATCTTTTGCTCCAGCCGGGCACAGAAGTCGTTAGAGACGGCGGAGGGATCCATAATTTCATCAACCGGCAGCTTCCGATTATCACGGATTCAGGTGGATTTCAGGTGTTTAGCCTGGCGTATGGATCGGTCGCTAGCGAACTTAAAAGCCAAGGAACTAAAAAAACCGATGGATCGGTTTTAAAGATCTCAGAAGAGGGAGTTCTTTTTAGATCATATCGAGATGGGAAAAAAATCCTGCTCACGCCGGAGAGCTCCATTGAAGCCCAGAAGAACTTAGGGGCTGATATCATTATCCCTTTTGATGAGCTTCCTCCTTATCATATCGATCGGGAAAAGCTCGTCCAGTCTTTAGAAAGAACCCACCGGTGGGAAGAAAGGTCTCTGCAAGAACACTTAAAAAATCCCCGGGATCAGGCGATGTACGCCGTGATCCATGGAGGGATTGATGACGATTTAAGACAAAAGAGCTGCGAGGTTCTATCCAAGCTTGCGTTTGATGGATTTGCGATCGGCGGAAGCATGGGCAAGACCAAAGAACAGATGATTGGGATGCTGACGACGATGATGCCGTCTCTGCCTGTAGAAAAACCGAATCACTTGCTAGGAATCGGAGATTTGGAATCAATCACTGGATGTATACCACTCGGGATCGACACGTTTGATAGCTCGTATCCGACAAGAGCAGCAAGACATGGAATGGCTCTGACCGGATCAGGACCGGTCAATCTCACCAAAGGCGAGTACGCCAATAAATTTGAGCCGATTGAAAAAGGGTGTACATGCAGCACCTGCACGCACTTTACAAAGGCGTATCTCAACCACCTCTTCAAAGCACGCGAGATGACAGCACTGACGCTAACAACAATTCATAATCTCCACTTCATGGTGGAGCTGATGAAAAACTATCGCGCAGCCATTGCAGCAGATCTTCTCTGACCTGACTCTTCGAGCTGCTGACGATAGCAACGGTAGCAGACCGGAAAGTATTTCTCTTCAGCACCGAGTTGAATCACAGGTCCTTCTAAGGTTGCTTTTCCATTAACATGTCGGATATTCATGGTCGCTTTTTTGTTACAATAGTAACAGGTTGCTTTGACCTCTTCAATAGAGTCTGAGAGCTCCATCAAACGGAGTGATCCCGTAAACAACTTAGATCTGAAATCAGTTCTAAGGCCGTAGCAGATGACAGGAATGTCTTTATCTAGGGCAATGTCCCGGAGTTGCTCAATATGTTCCATAGAGAAGAAGTGGGCTTCATCAACGAGAATGCAACTGATCCCTTCGTAGTTAACCTGTGTCAAGTCTGTTGTAGGACCGACTAAAATATCGGCTTCGCATTGAAGACCAGCGCGCGATTTGATGCTTTCCCTTCCAAAACGAGTATCCATATCAGGCTTGAGCAGCAAAACTTTCTTACCTTGTTGTCTGTAATTATGCGCAACAGCAAGTAAATTAAGGGTTTTTGCACTACCCATTGTTCCATGCCGAAAATAAAGCTTGGCCATTTTTAGGCTCCGGGTTTAAGGTTGAACATGACAAAAACTTCGATATCCTGTCGAAACTGCTTGGGTAAAAAATCCAAGCAGCAAATTCAGGTTAATCGATTCAGAGATTTTTGAGGAGGTCAAGATGACGCCTGATATAAAAATCCGGACATTACGAGGAGCGGGAATTAAAACTTATATCCCGAGTATCGTCAAAGTTCGCAATGAAGTCTTAAAAGAATATCCCTACATGCGAGTGGGTCATGTCGAAGAAGATACCCAATACTTTAGAAATTTAAGTCAGAGCAAAGATTCGATTGCTGTGCTCGTCTTTGATGGCCCTAAGATCATCGGTGTCACCACGGGTATCCCGCTCGATGAGCAGATACAAGCTTTGCAAAAACCGTTCATCGAAAAAAAACTTAATCTTTCCGACTATTACTATTTTGGCGTGTGCACTCTTTTAAAGCCGTATCGCGGGCGTGGCATCGCCCATCATTTTTTTGACCATCGCGAAGAACACGTCAAACATCTAAAACGCTTCAGCAAAATCTGTTTGAGCAATGTCGTTCGTCCAAAAAACCACCCCAAGAAAACAAAAGACTATATTTCTTTAGATTCGTTCTGGAAAAAAAGAGGTTATGTTGAAAGAAAAGATCTCATCGGCGAGCTGCCGTGGAGAGATGTCGAAGAAAAAGCTCCTTCCCCCAAATCACTAGTCTTCTGGGTCAAAGAGATTTAATTGGTTTTAGATTTCAAATCGAAAGAACTGACGAAAATGTCGTGCTGCTGATCACGTGGAGTGTCAGGATAGTAGACCACCATGAGTCTGTAGAGCGTATTGCCTACTAAGATCAAACGGCCTTCAATGTGATTCTCCCCTTCTTTCATCTTAAAATCCATCGCTGGATAGTTCTTATGCTTCACGATTTTTTTATCGATGATCTCAGTGCCAGGCATGTGTTCATGAACGACATTCATGGCGCCTTTAAGAAGAGTATTCGAACTAAAAAGCTTCCACTTCTTAGGAAGATCTAAATAACTGACAGAAAAAGCGGCATCTTTGACGGCTTTAAATTCACTGAGATGGATCGGATCGCCATTAGGCACTTCGACCTTTTTCTGAGTGACTTCAGGTTTTTCTGGAAAGTGGACGGAGAATTTGCCATTCTCTGAAAGGTATTCCACCCAGCCAGATCCAGCGACTTGCTCTTCATAATGGACCGCAGCTTCGGAGATGTCTTTTCCATAGAAAAGACCGCTTCCTGCCGAGCAGGCGATCATCAGCGCGATGAGGTAGCGCCAATAGGTGATTTTTTGGAAAGTGAGGACTCCAGGCCTTTGGCCTAAAAAGAAGGCCCTTTTAAGACTCTCTTTCCAAGTCAGGTTAGGGACTGTGATGCCGAAGAGTTTTTTCCCGGGAGTTGTACTGTATTTAGAGATAAATAATGCTTCTAAAGGTGCCCAAACGAATGGGACAGCTAGAGCAAAATAAAAGTAAAAATTTTCGTTGACTTCGACCGGAGTCATGAGGGTGACAAAGACCGAGCAAAAATAAAACAGGCCGTAGTCGAGCAAGCGGGCTAATGATCTGCGTAAAGATAAGAACATATAGTATGAATATTATAGTATAAAAGAGACTTAAATACCAGGGAAAGGATGGGGTATCAAATTTTAATTTTAACTCGTTTTACCACCTCTCCAAGCATATAAAAAGCAATTTGTCGCGGCTGCACAGACAACACCGGTTATTCCTCCCAGTACTGTTCCAACGAAAACCGTCTTCAAGACCAAGTACTGAGGAACGAGGTTCTCATCAAAAATGTACGGGTCATCAGCGCGGCCTATCAAAGACTTGAACAAGGTCTTCGTAAAAGCGTCAACAACAACGACCAAGGTTAAATACGGGATGACAACTAATCCGCCTAGCACTGCTCCAGCTGCTGCTCCCACCCCTGCACTTTTCATCACATTCATGAATTACCCCTAAAATTGATAGAGATAATAAAATCCTCGGCGTTTGCTCACAATGAACAAGAAAAATTTACCTGCATAAAGTGTTGCGGGAGAATGAGATTTTCAGGCAAAATCATCGCAAAACGTGCTTTTAAAAAAAATTGTGGTAATTACCTATGCGTCGATCGATTTGTGTCTGTGAGCCGATGGGCTGTTATGCTGGAGAATCAGGGAACTTCCGTTTTGTCTATACCCCTGCTGTGAACCTTCCTAAGGGAAGCAAACTCCGATTTGACCTCGCTACAAAGGGACGCCCCATCGATTGGGAACTTCCTCAGACCAATGTAAAAACCAAAAAAAATGTTATCTGGGCCCAGCTTCCTGACGGAAAAGGCATCCCTGCTAAAGCCATTGATAAAAGCGACAAAATCACACAAGTGTTTGAATTCGTCCTTCCAACGGAAATTAAAGCCGGCGAAAACTTCATCATCTACATGGGCTCGACTGTTAAAGTGAAAGACACAGGCAAACGCTGCCAATTAAATGTCCAACGACTACGCCCTTTCCACCTATACATCGATCCCAGATCTGA
>CAZBCR010000030.1:12012-13294 GCA_964490565.1 uncultured bacterium | reverse complement strand
CCGATCTCGGGGGATACGAGGCCGCTTACCGACTCTTTTTTCATAAGGCGTCATTCTAAACTGTGAAGAGAGAATTGAGATGATCTTCATACGGAGTTTGCGCGGGATCAGAAAAAACGGATGGAAAAGAGTTGAGATCACATCATGGGTCTCATTCTGGATTTCTCCCAAATGTGGGATTCGACCTCTATCGACATAGCGGGTTTGCAGCCATTTTTGTAAAAATGGGAAGACTAAACAGCTGACGAGCAGTCCGCGGTCGAGCGGAATTTTTTTCGTTTTTGTATCGACTTCTTGGAGATAAGAGAAAACATCTCCGCCTTCTGGTGTTTCTAAAAAGTCTGAGAAAGCCGGCATTAAATGTTCCAAAAAGCCCGTTTCGTTCATCAATCTCATGAACGATGCTGAAGAGCCTGATTCGAGCATTCTAAGAAGCTCTTCAAAAATTCGTGCCTGAGAGCTTTTCATGATCTCAAGACGGCATTCAGCAAGAGCAACTCTTGCATCCGGATCGACTTCAAACCCAAAACGAGCTTGGAACTTAATCAACCGGATCATCCGTACGGGATCTTGTTTAAAGCGGAGAAATGGCTGTCCGATTGTCCGGAGATATTTTTTCTGCAAATCAGGATAGCCTCCGACATAGTCGATGACGGTTTGATTTGAAGGATCATAGAAAAGACCATTGATGGTGAAATCTCTTCGCATCACGTCTTGTTCTGGAGATCCCCATTCATTATCGCGGACGATCAGCTGATCGCTTTCAGGATCTCCTGATCTAAAAGTCGAGACTTCAAGGATTTTTCTTCCACAGCGGATATGGGCTAAGCGGAAACGGCGTCCAATGAGTAAACATTGGCTCCGGAAAAGTTCTTTGATTTCTTCAGGTTTAGCAGATGTTGAAATATCGTAATCTTTAGGCCTTTGCTGGAGCAAAAGGTCGCGCACACCGCCGCCGACGATATAGGCGACGTAGCCGGCTTTTTGAAGATTTTGCACGACACGCAGGGCATCGGGATCTACAGCAGTCAGGGGGATTTGATGATCGTCTAAAATGTATACTGTCGGGTTCATATAAAGATTAAACATCTTATCTTATGAGATCGTTTAGTTATACTCAAGAACCCTAAAATCTTCAGCAGATCACTTCAGAATCATGCTTTATCATAGCGCTTTCAAAGTAATAGCGAGCCTTTTCACTAGATGTGCCAACTCCTATCCCATGGGTATAACAAACTGTAAGTTTAATTTTTGCTCCTTGATGTCCAAGAAAGGATGCGCA
>CAZBCR010000030.1:0-11912 GCA_964490565.1 uncultured bacterium | reverse complement strand
TTTCAGCAGCCTTCTTGTAGTGGATAAAAGCTTGAGAGTCTGATCCTCTTACAGCTGAAAAGAAGCCAAAATCACAAATTTGTGCGATACGAAGTAGAGCATCAACATGGCCTAATTCTCCCGCTCTCATGAAGCATGCGAAAGCTTCCAGGTCAAAATTGCCATTGCCGAGTTTTTGTTCACGTAAAATTCCCAGTATGTAAAAAGCCTCAGCATTATTCTTAGCTGCAGCATGTAAGAAGCAGCTTCGAGCTTTTTCAGTCGATTGATCCACTACCCAATCATGCAAGTAATATTTTCCGAGCATGCAGGCTGCCCCAGCATGTCCATCGAAAGCGGCTTTCTGAAAACAAATAAAAGCTTTTTTTCTTGCCCAGACATCACTGTTGCAAGCTTCATTGTGGAATTGCATACCATTTTGATAGATATTTTCTGCATCACCAAAAAGATAAATAAGTTGATTCTGAAGAGTGAGGCCCTCAGGGATAAATTCTTCGGGTAATGTTGAGGAATTAAATACACGATCGATTTTCATAAGTGCAGTAATAAGAGAGCTACCATCAACAAGGAGGAGCTCCCTGCTGTTCCAATCATATGGAACCTCTCTATCCCTAGCAGTAAACACATTATCGGTAAACAAAGCTTTCGCATCAGCCCTGGCTGATACAGGTGGTAAATTTTCCTCGGTGGGTGCCTCGGTATACAAATCATCCACCACTCCGGCTGATACAAATAGCCTAGGTAACTCTGGAGAACCGGATACTCGGAAATCTGAAGACATAATAACTCCCATGTTAATTGCGGAAAATGTTACCCAAGACTGTCTATGCGATCAAATAAAATGAAATTTTCAGAATAGGTCTGATTTACCCGTAGAGATCCTCATCAGCAGCTTGCGATGCAAGGGCTTTGTTCATCCACTCGATAGCCATTTGTTCTGAACACTCGACCCCACGGCCAAAGACATACATCTCAGCAATCTTAAATTGTGCTTTGGTATTTCCCAGTTTCGCAGCTTTTTCGTACCAGTAAAAAGCATCTGAGGGTGATGGTTCCACCCCAAGGCCACGCTCATAGATCTCTGCGCTGCGAAGGAGTGCTCTAATATGGCCTAATTCTCCTGCCATCATGAAGTATCCCAAAGCCTCTCGATCTGATTTACCTACGCCGAGTTTTTTTTCACATAACACCCCAAGAAAGTAATAAGCTTCAGCATTCTTCTTACTCGCTGCATTCAAGAAGCAGCTTTTGGCCTTTTCATCAGATTGATCCACGACCCGTCCAAATAAATAATACCTTCCAAATCTGCAGGTTGCATCAGCATGTCCAAAGTAAGCTGAATTCTGAAAGCAAACAAAAGCCTTTTTTTCTGATTCTTCTGCATCAAGATAGAGAGCCTCTTTGGAATGTTCGATTCCAAGTTCGTATTGCTTTTCTGCATCAGAAAAATCGATAGATAGCTCGTTTAGATCAAGGCCCATTGGGATAAATCTTTCTGGTAGCGCTGGAGAGTTGTAGACTTTGTATAATGAAGACATAATGTTTCCCTAAATTTTGCGGGAATATTACAAAAGACGGTCAATGTGGGCAAACAAAAGATTTTAGAGAGAACTTAAGAATTGCTCTTTCCAATGATAATGATCCAAGATTCCCTCTGTGCTTCTGCCTAAAATCGAGTAAGCCAGGTAAAGGGCTTCAACGGAAGCCAGGCCTCTTTCAGGATCAGGGCAGTCGAGCTGTCTTCTAGGATAGGCCGTCCGGAAGTGAGACGGCAGGCTCCTGCAAACAAACGGAGCAGGAGATGGCAGGCTTTTAGCCATTTTTTCAGCATATCTCCACGTTCCATCAATGAGAAAAAGACCTAGGTGAGCATCTTCTAGAGATAGTGGAGGAGCATCGAGCGTCAAAACACAGTATCCCGTCAGGTCCGGTAAAACGGAAGTCGGATAGGTCAAAAAGATCATATCTTTTCTTGATTCCAGACCACGCAAAGAACATTTTTTTAAATTTTCTCTAGTGTGACGTAAAATAATTGTTGGAGGAAACTGCATCATTTCTTATAGCTAACCTTAATACGAGCGTTAAACAGGAAACAGTATATATGAAAAAGCTAATCTTTTTAATCCTTTCTAGTGTGAGCCTTCTTCATAGCGAGCCAAAAGTCGTAGGAATTTTTGGAGGCGAAAGCTGTCCTTGGTCTAAAGAGCTCCGAGAAGATGTCTGGGGAACCCCCTCATTCCAAGCTCTTTTAACAGACGCCAATATCAAAAAAGAAGAGCAGCCTGCTTCTCAAAATGAGCCTGAAACCCCGATGCTTGTTCTCTATTCATCTCAGGGAGAAGAAATCGGACGGTTAGGTTTTTTAGTCATCCCTTCAGAAAAATACGTCTCCCTTTTCAAAGAGATGCTCTCCATTCATGAGCTCTGCCAAAACATTGATGAGCTCTCCTTAAACCAGCTTCTTCAATTCTACAGAAAATGCCAAGTTCTCAATATGAAGAGTTCAGAAGAAAAGATCCTCAAAGCAGGATTAGCTTTGGATACAGGAACAGATTTTCTCTTAGAGCAATATGCTAAAGTTTGCCAAAAGCACCATAAGCAAGCTCAAAAAATCAAAGCAGAAATCCGCACTCGAAAGCCTGATTCTGCTCAAATTGAATGGCAGCTGGCTCTCCTTGCTTTCCAGGGCAAGATTGAGAAAATGCGAGAGGTTGATGATATCGTTAAACCTTTGACAAGGTATCTTCGCCGCTTTGGAGATCAAGATAAAGACAATCGCTGGAGATGTCATCTGATCTTAGCTGAGTTTTACAAAGATAAAAATCTCATCGATAAAGCAAAGCTTCATGCTCAATTAGCGATAGCTGATGCTCCTGAAGAGCTCAAACAAATGATCGCCCCCCTCGGAGTCCAATGACAAAAGGTATCCTCATTGGCTGCGATCAGAATCAAGAATGGATGTTAGAATGGTGGTGGACTCACTACAGCCAGCATAACTGTTATCCTGTCGCTTTTGTCGATTTCGGCATGTCGCAAGAGGCTAAAAAGTGGTGTCAAAGCAAAGGACACTGGATTTCCTTAGATGCCCCAAAAAACTTCGTTTTCCCAAAAAGCCTCATTTCTTCTGAGCTGATTTCCGAATGGGAAAAAGTCTACGGTAAAGAGCTCTGGCAGGGCAGAGAAAAATGGTTCTATAAGCCATTTGCCCTCCAGCAAACCCCTTTTGATGAGACCATCTGGGTCGATCTCGACTGTGAAATCTCAGGCTCTTTAGCTCCTCTTTTTCAAAAAATTCATAGTCATTCTAAAATGGCCCTTGCCCTTGAAATCAACCGCTCAACTGAGGAAGAAGTCTATAATTCCGGGGTTATTGCCTATCACCGCAGCTCTCCTCTTCTAGACCATTGGACAGACCTTTCCTTCCGTCAGAACGACCGTTTCCTTGGCGATCAAGATGTCCTTACCTTTATCATTAATAGTGAGAATATCGAAGTCGCTGAGCTTCCTAGTAAGTATAACTGGGTCATGCGAGAAGGGGTCAATTTCGAGGCTATTATCCTTCACTGGGCTGGCAAATGGGGTAAAGACGTCATCCGCCGTCAATGCCTGCACGCTATATAAGTATCTAATTATAAGTATGTTATAGATAAAAATAATCTATATACATTTCACGCGAGCAGTTCTTTTCACCAACTTATTATAAAGTTATTTTTCTAATTCAACATATTATTATCAGCTTTTTGTTAAATCAAATTTATAAGTTTATAGTTTTCAAAAAAACATTGTTACTCTAAGTGGTTTTAAAAAAGTAATTATTATTAATGTGTAAATAACTAATTTTATTAATTAATTATAATATTATTTAGTTGCATAGTTATAAATAGAATAGTTATACTATATGCACGAATCAAAAAGAATTGAAACTAAAACAAAGGGAATTAAAGTATGTCAAGCATCTCAAAAGCACTTGTAGTATCTCCGGGAAATCGATTTCCAATGGGTTATTTGGGCGTTGCATCTTGTTTTATGCCCGGCAATTTTGCAGGCATTGCAGCAGTTTCTCCGTTTTCCGATAGAGCTAGTGGTTTGGACATCGTGACTACTAATCGAGAAATGAAGCGAATATTTGGATCTCCTCGCACACTCGAGCCTTCGATGGGCCTTCCAAGACTCCAGATGCTTCAAGTGAACACTCAATCTCCTGCTTTTGGCGTCGTGGTTCCTGCAGTTGAAGCAAAAACAACTCAAGCCGTCAAAAAAACATTAGACACTCAGCCTCAGAAGAGCCTTTGGCAGACTGTTACCCAGCCTAAAGTCCTGATTGTAGCTGGTACTGTTGCCGCTGTAGCTGGTGCTGCAGCAGCCTATTATTTCTTCCCAGTGGCTACTGCTGCACATGCCGTAACGATTGGTAATACGAGTAGAGCTGTTGCGATGAATACCCACCAATTATTCATTCGACCAGGATTTGCAAATGCGTTGTTTCTAGCGGATATGGCGTTAAAAATAGGCGTTATTCCAGCCGCAAAAATGTCACTTCCACTTCTATTGCCGGTGATTAGCACTACAATTGTAACAACACTGGGTACGCTCGTTCTTCTTTATGTCGCAAACCAAGCGTGGAAAGCTGCAAAGGCTGCGATGTGGGGTGCAGGTACAGTAGTTGCCAATAGATTCAGCCATGAATGTGATCAAACATATGTTGGGATGGCCATTAAAAAAATCGTCGTTTTGACAGCGTCACCTTTTATGCCATCAAATCAGCCTGCTCCTGCATTGGAGATAGATGATGTTGCGCAAGAAGATGAAGTAGTAGTTCAGTCTGCTCCTTTACAAATCACAGGTTCTATAGCTGACCCATCGATCCAAGTGATTACTAAAGAAGAAGCTCAAGAGATTGAAGCTTCTAAAGCAAAAAGAAATACAAGAGGCAAAAAAGCAACAGCAGCTGCACGTGCTAGAAAGGCTCAAGTGAAAGCACAAAGTACCTGGACGGACAGTATTATCAGAGCTGGCTTGGTCACAGCGGCTGCTGGTGCTAGCGTTTACTTCTACGCCAAAGCAAAGCCTGACCTTGACTTCGTTAGCACAGAGTTTTAATCGATCTTAAACTTAACTAAGGGAATTGACGATGTCTTTGAAAACTGTAGGTACTAGGGGCGCTTGCTTAGTCAGAAGTGCTATGCTTCACCAATCCTCAAACATGGGGAAACAAGTGGGTGTAGTTGCGGCTTCAGCCATCCAAAGCAGCTCGCAATCTTACGCTACAAGTTCAACCGTACATGCCAAATCCTTTCAGTCTTGGTTATTTGGGCAGCCTAAATCTCAAGACAATAGGGATAGCGATTTTCCTGAAGTGGAAAAAGATGATCTCGATGGCGATGATGGTGATGGTGATATTTCTCAAGATGATGCGCCAGATGTGTCAGGATTTGTTTTCGAGCCGAAAAAGCCTATTATACTCCCACAAGGTTCCTTAGCACAGACAGTGATGAGAATTTTTAAAGCGCCTAAGCAGATTCTTACAGTGTCCACTCGTTATGCCTTTAAAGACATGGAAGAAACAAGCGTAGTAAATACTAAAGCTTTCGCCGAAACTTTAGAAATAAGCGTGTTTAAGACTAAAGCTGCTGAAAAGGTAGAACAGCCTCAACCTGCTGCTCCAACAGCTCCGCCAAAGAAAAGCTTCTGGGACATGATCAAGAATGCTCTAGGGGTTGTCGGCGCTGCTTTTACCGCTGCTGGAGGCATCGTCGCTTATTATGCCTTCCCATCTACTAGATCACCCGACGCTGCGTAAGTGGAATTAAGATCTATCTGATATAGGGCCTCTTCCGAAAGGAAGGGGCCTTTTTCTTTAAGGATCCATGGATTTATCTTTGTAAAATAATTTTTTACATTATAGATAGAATTATGAAGTGGATATTGCTGCTGGTAACTGCCGTGTGTGGATTGGAGGCCCTGACGCTCAAAGATGCGGAAGAGATCGCCTTGTCAAACAACCCCCAGGTCCAGGCATCTGAGCAGCTGATCGAAATGGCCCGTCAAGGCCGCCTAGATGCGATCTCCAAGTGGCTTCCCCAGCTCAATATCTATACGCAGGGCTTTAAGACAGAGACGACCATGCCTCTCTTAAAGATCACCAAACCATCGACGTTTTTAACCGAATTGACTATGACTCAGACACTGTTTTCTAGTCAGACCCTCTATCAAATCGGCATTTCTTCGCTCATGATCGAGCAGTTTGAAAGGCTTCTAGAAGCGGCTAAAAATGATGTTCTTTACCAAACCCGGACCCTTTACTTCCAGGTGGCCCTCGATCACAAGAAAGTCAAGACCGCCCAGGAGCATATCGATCTGCTGAGCTATTTGGCCGACCGGATGCAGGGCAAATATAACATCGGGGAAGCAACGGCCTACAATGTCAATCAAGCCCGTGTAGCCGTGGCCAACGTCACCGATACTTACTACAAGACTGTCCAAATGCTCCAGACGCACGAAGACGAGCTCTCTAAAACCCTAGGCTATGATCCTGTCGATTCACCGTTTACGTTCAACCAAGAAGACATCGATGTGCTTCAGATCCCAGAGCTGGCCGACAAAGTCGCAGCGGCAGAGACGATTTTCCAAGAGGAATGCATCTTGAAAAGCCAGTTTGTCACGATGCAGACCAGGATCATGGACAAGATCTTTTCGAAGTCGGAATTTTCTAAATGGAGCACCTATGCAGATGCTTACCGGCCCGATATTCGGTTGAGTGAAACCAATGTCAAATTAGCAGAAGAAACTGTCAAACTTAAGCGAGGTGAATATTGGCCGACAGTCTCTCTGATTGGAAACTACGGCGGTGGTATGACACCCTATTTCTTTCAACCCTCTACCCAATTTAATAACCAGGTCTTCCAATGGGCCGTGGGATTTTCGATCAATTGGACGATTTTTGATGGAACAGGAAGAGAGAGAAGGATCAAAAAAGCAAGAGCTGAATCCAGAGCGATCAAATTCACAGCTAAGAAAGTGACGCAAGCGGCTCATACCGATGTTAGAGAACAGCTCTACAGCATGCAAAAAGCGATGGCTCAATACGTGACATCCTCTGCCAATTACAAATTAGCCCAGCAGACACTAGAGCAGGCTAAAAGCCAGCTTGACATTGGGTTTACAACGATCTATGACTACCTTATTTCCGTTGATGGCTTGATCCGGGCCAAAACAGCGCAAGATGAAGGCCGTTTTGATCTCTTATCATCGTACTATGCACTGCTGCATGCCAGCGGAAAAACAAAAGAAGGGGAGTGCCAGAAGTGAAAAAAATCCCGCTCTACATTGTTGTTGGTATCGTTTGCTGCGCAGCAATTCTTGTGATCTGGTTTACCTATTACCGTCCCTATGTCGGAACCAACGATGCTCTGATCGATGGTTTTAAAGTCACTGTTAGCTCGGATATCTCAGCACGCGTTACCAAGCTCTATGTCGACGAAGGCGACTTTGTCAAAGCCGGCGATCTGATCGCCGATATGGATGATACGGTTCCGCAATCTCAAAAGCTCGAAGCTGAAGCCAAGATCGTTTCTTTACGGGCTTCTGTGATGCTTGAAGAGTTCCACTTTGAAAAAGTCCGCAACGACTTTGAAAGAGCCGTCAAAGGGTTTCAAGAAGGCGTCACTTCTGCTCAGCAGCTTGACCATGCTCAGAAAAACTTTGCGATAGCTAAATCCAAGCTCGAAATGACCAAAGCCGATCTTGAACATGCGATCACACAACTAGGCGTCATAGACACCATTTTGACTCACACGAAGGTCTACGCTCACATCAATGGCAAGATTGTCAAACGCTGGGTCTATGAAGGAGATGTGATGGCAGCAGGCCAAGCAATGTTTTCCCTCTATGATCTAAAAGATGTCTGGGTGCTTGCCAATCTCGAAGAGACCAAGATGGAAAACGTCAAAATCGGCGATGAAGTCGAGATCCGTGTCGATCTTTATCCTGATAAAAAGTTCCATGGAAAGATCTTCGTTATCAAGGGAGCTGCAGCTTCTGAATTTTCTTTGATTCCGCAAGACAATGCGACAGGCAACTACACGAAAGTTGCTCAGCGCATTCCATTAAAAATCACGATTGAAGAATCCAATGGATCTGATGATTGCCTCTATCTATTTCCTGGCATGTCAGCAGAAGTCAAAATCAAGGTTAAGCAATGAATTGGCGGACTCCGCAATTCATTAATCCAGCGTCTAAGTTTCTCCCTTGGCTGATCCTAGCTAACGTCATCTTTGCTACCGTCATTGGATCGATTTCTGCGACTGCAGGATATGTTGCCGATTCGACCATCCAAGGCGCGCTTCAGATGAGCAATGACGATCTGCGATGGATTTCTGTTAGCTTCATTATGATGCTCGGCATCATCCTTCCTCTAGGGATCTACTTGGCGCGAAGATATGGATATAAGACCATGTTTATTTGGGGGCTAGGAGTTTTTGTTTTTGGATCTCTTTTGAATAGCCTGTCTTTTGATTTTTGGTCGCTCTTGATTTCTCGAGCAATAGCCGGAGCTGGAGGAGGAGCGCTGTTCCCTCTAAGTATTGCGATTATCGCGCAAACTTTTCCCAAGGGTAAACTGATGCTGCCTTTGGCGCTGTATGTGGGTCTTGGGTTTGGCATCGGGAGCTTTATGGGATATATCGTCGGAGGGTACTGTGTTCAATATGTCTCCTGGCAGTCGTCTTTTTTCATCTGTTTCATCCTAGGTCTAATTTCAATGGTTGCTGCCGTACTTTTGCATAAAGAGACCTCCCCGGAAGTTTCCCATAAATTTGATATCTGGGGATATGTCGCTTTCATTTGTTTCGTTACGAACATATTGCTCATTTTAAATAGCGCAAAAGCTGAGTGGAATTCGGAAGGATGGACGTCGCCTTTCGTCATCACCTGCTCTATCTTAGCTGTGCTGAGTCTTTTAATCTTGATTCCTTTGGAGCTTAAAAATCCCTATCCATTGATCGCATTCTCTTTATTTAAGACCAGGTCCTTTTTACTCGGCTGTATCACAATTTTCTTTGTCGGTGCACCGCTCTACACTACTCAGATCTTATCGGTGACTTTTCTTGATAACGACCTCCACTATGCAAAAGATATGATTGGTTATTATCTGCATACCTTGGGGCTGACGTTGGGATTGGTCAGCGCCTGTGCCGCGTTTTTGACACGATTCATCAATATCCGAATCCTGACCTTTACGGGGATGGCCTTGATCACCTTCAGTTGCTTGATAAATCCTGATATTACGATCTATAGCAGCCATGGTCAGCTGCTTTGGATGTTGAACCTCCGCATGGTCGGAATAGCACTGGCTCTGGGGCCTGCGACGGCCTATGCGATGTCTGACATAGCTCCAGCCTTAGCAGGAGCTGCTTCTGTATTTGTCACTTTTGCTCGTCAGATGGGTGGAACGCTGGGGTCATTAAGCGCACAGGTGATCACAATAGAAAGGCAGGAGTTCCACAACGAGATGTTTGGAGCTCAAGTCGATACGGCGTCTCCGGCTTTTCAAGCCGTTTTCCGCAATCTCCAATCACATCTTATTCACAACACGGGGGCTTCCCCTACAGAGGCTCCTCAGCTAGCCGAGTCGATCATTCGGGCTAATGTCCTAACACAGTCGCATGCGACCTCTATGAATGATGCTTTTTTTCTGATGGGGATAGCGACCCTTGTCATCTGTCTGAGCATTCTTCTAGAAATGGGATGGAGTGCCTATCAAAAGAGAAAGCAGGTCAATTTAGCTTAGTCTTCAGCGTGGTCGTATTAGAATTGTCTTAAAATTAATTTTTTTTTACTTGGATTTAGTGTAAAATTTAGCCTCCAAAAGGGGCTAAAATCAATGAGTCAGACAACTGAAATTCACGGTATAAAATTTTTTGACAGTGCGCCGTCTTGTATTTCTCATTTTGAAGCAACGCCTTTGGTAAAAAAAGCACTCAGCATCATTCAAAGCTTTGGAACTTTTTTAGCCTACGCTTTATACAAAATTAGTCTTGTTTTGCGCGGAGTTGACGCCCAGATGAATCTATTAACAAAGATTAATGATCCATCCAAAAAAAGACTTGTTGTCTGCATACATGGGCTCAATAGCAAACCAGCTCAATTTGAAACAATTGTCAATGAAATGAAGAAGAAGGACCTATCTGAAACGGAAATTTTTATCCCTCATGTTCATAAAAAAGGAAATTCAAAATTAGATAAAATGGTGAGGCCCATTGTTGAAGAGATTGAAAAATGGGCAAAAACTTCTGATGATAAAGAATTGGTCTTAGTTGGCATATCCAATGGTGGAAGAATTTCACGGGCTATTGAGGCTGAAATCGCAAAATCGGAAAGTTGTGCAAATATCAAAAAATTGCGGTTTGTATCAATTGTGGGAGCCTGCAAGGGATCCTCTTTAGTGAACCTTGCTAAAAGAGTAGGCTTATCATGGGTCATGTCAAAAAACATCTCTGCAGAAATGGCCACAGATTCTGATCGTATCCAACGATTGAATCGAGAGTGGATGGAGAGATTGTCTGAAGGACCTATACGTGAATATACTTTCATTGCTTCACCCCATGACTGGCAAGTGACAAATTATGATTCTACTTTAATGGAAACTCATGGCCGAGACGCACGCTATGCAATCGTCCCGGGTCATGGGCATAACAGCATTGTAAACGCTGTAGCTAGATCGGTTGCCGAAATAGTTGTGATCTAACTCGAATTTATGCGCTGACTGCCGCGTTTTTTCGTTTTTCGTAAAAAAACAGGGTCGGCAAAATCAGGACGGTTGTTCCCAAGAGAATGGCAGAAAGAGGATAGATCGTGCCATTGTAGAGAGCCCCGGAGAGTCCTACGACAACAGCTGCGATAAAGAGCCGGGCGCTGGTCAAAAGACTCGCTGCGATTCCTTTGATTTCAGGAAGGATCTCCATACTTTCAGGGAAGTACAGTCCGACAAGCCAGTTGGCGCCAAAGGCATAAATCACCATTCCAACAGTCAAAAAGTAAGGATCGCGGGGAGCGAGCAAGGTTGCTAGAGCAAGAATCACGGCTCCAGCGATGCACGAAAAGATGCCAGTTCGTTTGACTTTGGGAATTCCCCATTTAGCAACTGAGCGGTTAAGAACAAGACTTCCCACAACCCAACCGCCTAAAATAGCTCCTTGAATGAAAGGGAACACGGCTTTGCTCATTCCAAACTCAACAACGAAGAGAATCGATGTGCCTGAAAGAAACGCAATATAACCTGCAAAGAGAAGACTTGTCACGATTGTCAGCTGCCAAAAGGGCAGGCTTGTAAACGCACGTTTAAAATCTCTCAAAATACTGCTAATGCGCATCGGTGTTCTGCTTTCAACTGGAAGCGTTTCTTTGAAGAAAAACAAACAGACAATAAAGCTTAAGAGAACGAAGACAACAATGGCTAAGAAGTTTGATCTAAATCCGTAGGAGTTGTTGAGATATCCTCCGATCATGGGGGCAGCAGCCATCACTAACGGGACGATCGTATTTAAATTGTTTGTAGCGGCAATGGCTCGCTCTTTTTTGAAGGCATCAAAAATAATCGCAGTGCCTAAAGTAAAGCAGCCTCCGCTTCCGAGCCCTTGGAGCACACGTCCCCAGAGCATTTGATCGATGTTTTGAGAAAATAGTGCAACGATGCTTCCGAGTAGAAATATTCCAAGCGCTGCCATGATCGGTTTTTTACGACCGTAAGCATCTGATAGAGGTCCATAGAGCGGTCCAGAAACGCAGATACCGACAAAGTTCCAAGTTAAAAGTCCTTGAATTGCGCTTTCTGAAACAGAAAACCATGCCATCATGTCAGGGAAAGCAGGCAAATAGATATCGGTTTCAATGCAAGCTGCAATGAACACAACAAT
>CAZBCR010000029.1:0-13434 GCA_964490565.1 uncultured bacterium | reverse complement strand
ATATTGCGGACCATTTTATAGAGAAAATTGTTTCCTGACACCCGAATTTTCAATCGATTATCAAACGACTCGATCACGATATCGAAAAGTTCTCTGGTGTTATTTTCCTGCCGTTCATTGGTAAATGCTGAAAAATCATGCCGTCCGATTAAGTGTTGAGCAGCTTTTTTCATCTCTTCGATATTCACTGGATAACAAAAATGCCATGAGAAGTTTCGATAGAAGGGTAGCTGCGTAGATCCTAAGCAAACGGAGTAGTGGTATTCCTTGCCGCGGCTCTGCAGTGTCGGATGAAATGTTTCAGGAGCTTCTTCGATCTTCAAAACGGAAATATCGCTGGGTAAGATGCTATTGAGCCCTTTTTGAAGCTTGTCCAAAGGCATGTCTTTTTCTGTGAAGAAGTTCACGACTTGGCCTTCTGCATGGACGCCTGCATCGGTGCGGCTCGCTGCTTGGAGATTGACTGGATGTTGCAGGATTTGAGCCAGACCCTTTTCCAGTTCTTCCTCGATACTCGGCCCTGTGATGGTCTTTTGCCATCCCAGATACTGAGTGCCTTCATAGGCAATAATTAGCTTGATATTTCTCATAGAAGACGTGCAATTTTAGCGCTCAGTTCGTTGACGAGATCCGGGCGGTTTCGATCTTGAGCTAGTGCAAGAGCTTTGAGGCGATATGTTGCTGCAGATTCTGGAGGGGCTTTTTCAAGCAGTTCATTAACCCAGTCCCATTGTTCTCGTTTGAATGCTGACTCAAGTACTGCTATATAGTCGGTATAAAGCCTTGTTTGACTGATGTGGAAAGCAATGCACGAAAGACCCCATTGGAGAGCATTTACAGGAATAACATTACGGTCATCTTGATTTGCGGCCTTGAGGGTTAGCATGAATGTTCGGTAACAGGCCCATTCTTTACCTTGCGGGTCATCGCCTAAACAGATTTGGCAGAATCGATTGTCTCGGTTTTCAAGGGGATATCCAAGAGTTGTTAAGACTCCTGAGACTAGTTTTTTGTCATTTGTCCTAAAGGCCCTAGCCAAGATGTGAAAATTCCCCAAGACCTTTGGTGCTTCGTCTAAACCTTCGATTGGATTGGCCAAAACTGCAGCTAAGTAGCGTAAATCGCTAGTCCGGGGTTTCCATAAGACATCCTGAATACACAAATTGCTTAAAGCCCTAGAACAAGCTCCTAATTTCAAGAGCTCAAGAGGAGTTAGATAAGAAGCGAACATCAGTTCAATGGGTGGAAGCGAGATGTGCCCAAAAGAATTTGTTATTTTTAGTGCCATGGTTAACCTCGAAAATTTTAGGCCAAATTATATAAAAATTAACCATTTAAGAGTATGCGTTTGATAGTTCATTTCATTGAGGTTTTATAAGATTCTAGACAGGGGCAATCAAATAAATAATCTATATAGCAAGTTTTTTAAGGCGGGTCCAGAGATGGAATGAAGCTACCCTGCTAAAGCTAATTTTTAGATTAATGTAAGTTTTAGATGTTTACCAAGCGCTAACGCGGCTTCTGTTAAAGTTGTTAAGCTCGATGATTGACACGGGTCTAAAAGCCTCTCAATAGCTGTGCGGCTAGTTTTCATGATCTTGGCAAGTCGAGATTTACCGATTTTCTTTTTTTTCATTTCTGCTTCGAGTTGGATAACAAAGGCCCGTTTAGCAGCTGCAATTTCAATTTCTTCAAAGATGCCTTCTTCTTTGAGAAAATCTTCAAATCTTGAACCGATGTTTTTGTGCTTGCTACTCATGTTAATTCTCCAAATCTTTTAATCTTCGTTTCGCTGTTTCTAGCTCTTGAGGGGGTGTTTTCTGCGATTTTTTGAAAAAAGCATGCAACAGCACCATATCTTTACTCCGAACCGTAAAAAACACTCTCGCTATTCCATTTGGGATCGAACTTCTAACTTCCCAAAGTTTACCAGTCAAATGTTTAACAGTCGGCATTCCTAAAGGCCATACTATCTGAGCTGTTCGTATATCTTCTCCGATGATCCTTTTCAACTCTTTTGAAAGCGATCGTAACCATTCTTTCACGGGCTCGTTGCCACTCGGAGATCTATAGAACTTAACGTCTAAATCTGGCTTTTCCTTTGTTTCCACACTAGCCTCATGACATGAATGTACCAAATTAGGTACATTCATGTCTAGTATTGCTTTTATGGGTCTTGAGAATATATGTTTTAACTGTCTTATTTTAAGGTTGTTGCGAGGAAAGCTTCTTAAGGCGGGTCCAGAGGAGAAGCATCAAGCCGAAGAAAAACATAAAGAATAGAGGCATAGCAAGAGCTGCTTCAGGGAAGATAAACTCAGAGAGCAGCACAGAAACAACGATGGTGCTGATGTTGAGGAAATTAAATACAGCAGAGGCATTCGATTTATTTTGAGCTGTTGATAGCCCGTAAGAGGAGATATTGGCATAACCGATCGCTTGAGCTAAGAAGATTAAGGCCATGGGAACAAAAAGAGAGAAAGTAGAAGGTCCCCAAGCTGCAAAAGGAATGAGCATCGTTAAAACAGCAATAAGCGAACCGATCGTTGCCCAGTAGATAATCTTGATCACGGGACGCCCGATCAACGTAGAAACGAGAAATGAACCAATCACCATTCCGATGGGAGGGATTAGGTTGTAGAGTCCGAATTTATCCGGGCTGAGTCCAATCAAAGTAATCCCAATGAAAGGGGATTTCGAAGCAAAGATATAGATAATCGCGCCGCCGCACCCCATCATAAATGAACAAACAACCAAGATCTTGTTTTTAAGCGTTAATCGGTACCCTTCGATCACCGCAGCAATCTTAAGATGGGCTCGATCAATCGATTTAGCGGTTTCAGGGAGCCGTTTGGAAAGATAAAGCATGAAGAGTCCAAAAAGCGCTAAGAAATAAAAGCAGCTTTCCCATCGGAACCATTGTGTAAGGAGGCCGCCGATCGCGATTCCAATACCCGGCATGACAGCAAAGGCCAAAACAAAGCGGGAGATGATGCGTGTTGCATCTGCGGGCTCATAGGTGTCAGCGACCATGGTATAGCTGATCTTAAGGCCGACAGTTGCGCCTAACGCTTGTAAGAATCTTGCGAAGAGTAGAGTGCCAAACGAACCGATGATAGCTGAAAAAGCGCACAGGAGACATCCAAGAATAGAGAGCCAAATCCCAATTGAGAGCGTTTTTTTTCTGCCAAAGGCATTGGCTAAAGGGCCGTAAGGTAGTTGTCCTAAAGCATAACCGATTAAATAAGAAGTCATGGTCATCTGAGATTGTCCCACAGAGACATGGAAGAACTGTTGGATCGCTGGAAGAGCAGGAGTAAAAAGCACAGCGCCCACTGAGCCAAAAGAGACTAAGAGAAGTAAAATGAGGAATGGGGGTTTTGCTGGGGGCATTCTACAAGGCTACTTCAGTCAATGGATTGAAGTCAAAAACTGCGCTAAGCCTTCTAAGAACATTTGAATCGCGATCATGGTCAAGATTAGCCCCATGAGTCTTTCGCAAGCGATGATGCCCCTTGGGCCCATGATCTTATTGAGAAACGTTGATGAGAGAAGAATAAGGGTGGTGACGACCCAGGCTGCAACGATAGCCAAAACAGAAGAGAATGATCCTGTTTCTTGTCTGGAGTATAAAATGATTGCAGCGAGTACCGCAGGGCCTGCAACAAGCGGAACTGCGAGGGGGACAATAAACGGCTCTTTATCAGGTGTAGGAGCGTGCTCTGCCTCTTTCGAAGGGAAGATCATCTTCAGAGCGATCAAAAACAGGATGATGCCTCCGGAGATCAAGACAGAATATTGGGTGACTTGAAGAGCGTTGAGCAAATAGTCGCCCAGGAAATTAAAAAGAACCATGATCACCAGCGCAATCAACATCTCGCGTAAAATGATCTGGAGCTGACGTTTACGAGGAATGCCTTTTAAAATGGCGATGAAAAGGGGAACGTTACCGACGGAATCCATCAGTAAGAAAAGGGAAAAAGCCATTGCGAGCATCTTCATGCTCTACATATATCAAAGATTGTCGTTTGATTCTAGAGCGATAGTGCGGCTTAAGTTGTCAAAGAGCTTCTGTTGATCAGGAGTTAGGGATTTTAAGAAAACCAAACAGTCTTGATTTTTTGCAAAAGCGGCTTTGGTCCAGTTTGTTGATCCAAAGACGACTTGAGATCTGTCGATGTAAGCCCATTTATGGTGAAGAAGTTGTAGGCCTTGGCTAAAAGTGACGGGGATCTTGTGGTCTTGCAAAAACTTCACAGCTTTTTTGCTGGCGCCTCTCGCTGCATAGTGATCGACAGAAACCGTGACATGGACGCCGCGGTTTTGAGCATCGACGAGGGCTTGCAGAAGACGGGGATGGGTTAAGGTGAACATCGCTACAAAGATCGACTGCTGCGCCTGATCGAGCTCTTCGACTAAATAGTCTAGCGCTTGGAGGTCAGGGAGCAGCCAAATCCTGCAAGGCTGATTTTGAAGATCAAAGTCAAAATAAGCATCTATCGGCCTTTTTAAAAACTGCGCTAGAGGCGGGTGGTAAAATCCGACGGATAAATTATCATGTAGGACCAAAGAAGAGGTGGTCATATTAGCAGAACCGATAAAGACATAAGCATCATCGGTGGAGATAATTTTACGGTGCATCAGGCCTTTTGCTTTAACAGGGGTGGAAATAATGGGGGTTAGGATCGGAGCTGATCCACTTTTATGGTCGTGCCAGACGCGGACAGAGATCCCGTTTTGGGCTTTCTGATAAAGGTTTTTGAGAAGTTCATCATCGGTGATTGCATACATGGTGATGGCGATTGATTTTTGAGCAGCAGAAAAGGCTTTTTTCAGAACAAGGCGGAAATCATCGCGCTTTTGGTTGGAATAGAAAACGATCGGATTTTTTGGGGACGGAAGAGAAGGATTAAGAGCCGCTCTTATCAGAAAAAAATAAAGAGCGGCTACAGAAATTAAACTAACAAGTAGCTTAGATCTTTTCGCCACGAGCACGCATGTCTCGAACGACGGCATCAATGCCGACTCTGTCGATTTTGCGCATGCCGTGTGCAGTCACATTCAGGGTGATGAAGCGCTTTTCTCCAACAAACCAGAACCGTTTCTTCATCAGATTAGGATTGAAACGGCGTTTTTTAATTCCGGTGACTTTAAGGCCAACACCTTTTTTCTTTTTTGCGATACCGCGGAGAGCATAACTATTGCCTCTCATTGGGATTTTTCCAGTCACTTGACATTGTCTTGGCATAATAACCTCTATATTTAGTGGGAAACTATACCATTCTAGGAGTTATCGAACAAGTTTTTGTTCGTAAGTTGGTGGTGCTTAAGGAACTTGAAATAATCGATCCACAAATCGGTTGATCTTGAATGGTCAGAGTGTTAAATATAAATTTTAATTTGACATGCAAGAACTTTTAGCTGACTACATAATAATCGGATCGGGTCCTGCCGGACAAAAAGCAGCTATCCAAGCTGCTAAGCTCGGCAAGACGGTGATTGTCGTTGAAAAAGGCCCCTATCCTGGAGGAGCCTCGCTCAATTCTGGAACGATCCCGTCCAAATCTTTACGAGAAGCGATCATCGATCTGACAGACTTTTATGAAAGAAGTTTTTATGGAAAAGACAAGCCTCAAAAACAAATTTCAATTAATGATTTGAACTACCGCCTGAATAAAGTACTCGATGAACAACGGAAAATGCTGCTCAAACAATTTGAAAAAAATAAGATCAAGCTGCTGTTTGGACAAGCTCGGTTTGTCGATCCTTATCATATGGTGGTGCTGGATGATGAAGACCGTATCTTATATAAGGTGCGGGGGGATTTTTTCTTAATCTCATCCGGATCGCAGCCTCGCAATCCTTTGAATGTGCCGTTTGATAACGAAGTGATTTTGGATTCTACTAGATTGCTGAGTATCGACCATGTGCCAAAAACATTGTTGGTTTTAGGCGGTGGAATCATCGGTTCGGAATACGCCAGTTTTTTTGCAGCACTGGGAACCGAAGTGACTGTTGTGGATAAGCGAGAACATATGCTTCCACTTTTAGATAGCGAGATCGGAACGCATTTGCAAAAAGCGCTGACGACGATCGGACTGAAGATGATAGGTCGGAAAGAATTAGAGTCGATCAAACGTGTGAAGAAACATGCGGAAGTGCATTTCAAAGATGGAACGAAGCTCGAAGCTGAAATGCTTTTGTATGCGTTAGGCAGGGAAGCTAATGTTGAACATCTCCATATTGAAAAAGCTGGAATCACTCTTGACAGATCAGGATATGTTCCTGTCAACGCACTATTTCAAACGATCATGCCGCATATTTATGCAGCGGGTGATGTGATCGGCGGGCCGTCGCTTGCATCGACAAGTATGGAGCAAGGAAGATTAGCCGCGCGTCATGCGTTCGGTGTGCAGACGCATCACTTCCCGACGTTTTATCCGATTGGGATTTACACGATACCAGAAATCTCGTCGTGTGGTTATACTGAAGAACAACTGAAAGAACTGGGATTTCGTTACGAAATTGGCCGGGCTTACTATTATGAGATTGCTCGCAATCTCATTTCCGGAAACGACCCAGGAATGTTTAAACTTTTGTTTCATGCGGACACTTTAGAAATTCTTGGCATCCATATCATAGGACGTGCTGCCACTGAAGTGATCCACATCGGACAAATTGCAATGAGTTTTAATGCGCGGATCGACTATTTTATTGATCAAGTCTTCAACTATCCGACTTATGCTGAAGGCTATCGGATCGCTGCGCTGAATGGTTTTAACAAAGTGAAACATAAGAAATAGGAAAGTGTATGCCCATTTATGATATCTTTGCGACGAAAGAAGCTGAACCAGCAATGGAACCAGAAGCAGAAATCTTGTCGACCGGTAAGGACAGATTCTTCTCTTCTCTCACAGCAAGAGTGCTTTTCTTTTTGCTCTTTGTGGGGGATATCTTTTGGGGGATCTACGCTCTTAGCTTAGTTTTGACCTTAGGATCTTTAAATCTCGTGACTTTCGGCAGAGTTAGCGTACTTGATAGACTGCTTCAAAAGAATTGGATCTCTCTAAAAAGATCCGGCATCTGCGGCGTCTCTCTTTTCATCTCACTTTTCAGTCCTGCCCTTGGCATCATGATCGCTTGCACCTACTTTATGATGTACGACAAAAAAGGCATCCAAGAAGTCGTGCCACGATCACTCCAAGAGCAGTTTCAAGAGTTCTTGAAGTAAGAATTACTAAGCTGGTTCCAAGTGCTGTCGTATCTTGTTCATCGCTATGCTAGAGAGCAGACGGCGATATTCGGCCTGCTCAAGATCGTGCGCCTCTTCGACGCAGATATCTCTAACATTAATGAAGCAAAACGCAGACCTAAAATCGCTCCGACAGCGGATTTTATCACAAGCAACGAGATGATATTTTGAGGGCCGTGCTGCCCATTCTTCATCAGAAAATCTGTTGTCTCCGCACATAATGCAAAAGCGGAACTGTTTTTGAGTGTTATTGACGGCTACCCAAGGATTGTTTTTCAGGTAGAAATTCCGAGTTTCATGCATGAAATTTGAGTGCTGTGTCGGTTCTGGTCTCTGTGAACTGGTGACTGCTGACATATTTCCTCCGAAATGATGTCAGCCAGTCTACTTTTCTGATTTAATCAAATCAAAAACTAATTGCACCTTCTTTCAACTTCAGTTCGACTGTCTGCTGAGGCAAGATTTTGCCTTGCAGAAGTGCGCTCGACAGCATGTTCACGATCTCGTTTTGGATGAGCCGTTTTAATGGACGCGCGCCATAAATTGGATCGTATCCTTTAGTAGCAAGGTGAGCCAGGATGTTGGTCCAATGGAGTTTGATTTCTCGATCGGCCAGCCGTTTTTTGACATGGTTGAGTTGGATCGTTGCGATCGCTTCCATATCTTTTTCTTGGAGCGGCAAGAACGGCAGGATGTCATCAAGCCGGTTGAGAAATTCAGGTCTAAAATGTTTCTGCAAAATTGGCTCCAGAAATTTCAAGATCGCTTCTTTTTCAACTGTTTTCGCACGGATGTGTTCAAGCAGCTCACCAGATCCTAAGTTCGAAGTCATAATAAAGAGAGCATTTTTGCAATTAACCACGCGGCCTTTGCTGTCGGTCAGACGACCGTCATCGAAAATTTGCAAAAGGATATTAAAAACATCGGGGTTGGCTTTTTCGATCTCATCTAAAAGAACCACGCTATACGGTCTTCTGCGGATGGCTTCTGTCAGCTGCCCGCCTTCTTCATAACCGACATATCCTGGAGGCGATCCGATCAGTTTGGAAACGGTATGTTTTTCCATGTATTCCGACATGTCGAGCCGGATCATCGCTTCTTCTTGATTGAAAAGCTGACGAGCGAGCGCTTTTGCAAGCTCTGTTTTTCCCACACCTGTCGGACCGACAAAGAGAAAAACACCGACGGGTCTATTAGGGTCGCTAAGACCTGCACGGGATCTGCGGATCGCTTCGCTGACAGCTTGAACAGCAAATGGCTGACCAACAACGGATTCACCAAGAACCTTTTCTAAATTCATTAATTTGGCTGCTTCGCCTTCTAACATTTTTTGGACGGGAACACCGGTCCATTTTGAAACGATCTGCGCTATCAGCTGATCATCGACTTCTTCTTGCAGGAGTCTCTCTTTTTGATCTCCGAGTTTTTTCTGAACCTCTTCCATCTCTTTTTTGATCGCAGGAATCTGGCTGTAGCGGATTTCTGCGACTTTATTATAGTCGCCAGAGCGCTCGGCTTCTTCTTCCTGGAATTTGGACTGCTCGAGTTTGTTTTTCTTATCTTTCAAAGAATCGATCAGTTTTTTTTCTTCATTCCACCGTTGTTTGAGGAGGGAGAGCTCTTCTTTGAGACGAGCGATTTCTTTATTGAGCTTTTCTGCTTCTGCTAGAGCGACAGGAGAGTCTTCTCTTTTTAGCGCCTCTAGTTTGACGATGTTGCTGGAGAGTTCTCGTTCTTTTCTGTCGATAGGAAGAGGCAGGCTTCCAAGCTGCATCCGGATCAAGCTTGCAGCTTCATCGATCAGATCGATTGCTTTATCAGGCAGTTGTCGGTCCATGATATAACGGGCGGACAAAAAAACGGCCGAGTGGATCGCAGGTTCTGTGATGCGTACTCCATGGAAAATTTCATAACGCTCTCTTAGACCGCGCAAAATGGCAATCGCATTTTCTAAGGTGGGCTCTTCAATGAGGACGGGTTGGAAACGGCGCTCTAAGGCGGGATCTTTTTCGATGTATTTTTTGTATTCTTTTAATGTGGTGGCTCCGATGCAGTGGAGTGTTCCACGGGCAAGGGCGGGTTTTAGAAGGTTAGCTGCGTCCATTGCGCCTTCAGTTGCGCCTGCACCGACGAGTGTATGGACTTCATCGATAAAAAGGAGGATTTGCCCGTCGCTTTGTTCGACTTCTTGCAAAATGCCTTTCAAACGTTCTTCGAATTCTCCGCGGAATTTGGTTCCGGCAATCAGGCTTCCCATATCAAGGGCAAAGAGTTGTCTTCCTTTCAGAGAATCTGGCACATCGCCTTGGATGATGCGCTGGGCAAGCCCTTCAGCAACCGCTGTCTTTCCAACGCCGGGCTCTCCAATAAGGAGGGGGTTGTTTTTAGTGCGGCGGGAAAGGACCTGCATGGTGCGGAGGATCTCTTCATCGCGACCGATCACGGGATCGAGTTTGCCTTCGCGTGCTCTGGCTGTGAGATTTTTACAATATTTATCGAGTGTTTGGAGGCCTTGTTCAGCAGTGGGAGAATCCATATGCATATTTCCTCGGATTTCTTTGATTTTATTTTCTACGTCCTTGGGAGACAAACCGGATTTGTTTTTCCAGGTAGCAAATGGCTCTTTTCCTTTTTGCCAAAACGCCATTAATAGGTGGTCGCTAGCAATATAAGAGTCGTTCCATTTTTTAGCTATCGATTGAGCTTCTTGAAAAAGGGTCTGGATGGAAGATGACATCGCAGGTTGCTGTGCGCTTCCTTCATATTTAGGGGATTTCTTGAGAGCTGTTTCGAGTTTTGCAAGGAGTTCTTCTCTGCCCAGGTTATTAGAGGCAGCAAAAGTTGAAAAGTACCCCTGGGGATCTTCAAAAAGAGCTTTAAGAAGCCCTGCTTCCGAGACTTCTGTCAGATGGCTTGAATGGGCTTCTTCAAGAGCATTTTGGAGGGCACTTGCAACAGCTTCTGTGAGTTGAGGGTTCATAAAAACTCCTTTTCCTCAGAATTTAGCAGATTGGCATGTCGAGTGCAAGATTTATGTTTTAAGTGATTTAAAACAAATAAGTTAGAGGGCTATTTCTGGGGAGTAGCCTGCGGCCTAGGACCTCGAGTCATCTTGGCATTGACGCTGACTTTGGTCAATGTATTGGTGATCTTCGTAGGATAATTAGGATCGCCGCTCGGTTCAACGTTTAATGGAATAGGAGTGAGCCAAAAAACAGTCTTAGAACGATCTGTTGGAGCAATTTCATAGATAGATCCATCGCTGAACATCAGTTGAGCTCCGCTCTGCATATTTTGTTCGAGATAGATTGTCGTAGAAGAAGTTGCTACGGGTTTAAGAACGAATTTATCGTTGATCCAGCTTTCTAGTTCTTTTTTTTGCATGGCAGAGAGTCCTACAACGCCTGTTTTCTTCTGCTCATCCATCGACATCACGTCGTTTAGGCTCACGGTGCCTAGAAGCTTATTGGAATAAATGATGGCTGTCGCAAAAACGACAATTGCTGAAATGGCACGGATGGGATGCATAGAACCTCTGCTGTATAGTTTGTCTTTTAAAAAAATTATTTGAATATTGCAAGAGGTTTATAGAGAAGGTTCAGGAGAAAGTCTACGGAGGTGGTCTCTAAGACCCCGTAGAGCTTTACATTTGTGCTCGCGGCTGGTGAGGATTTTCTCCGTTAAACGGAGGTGCTCCCAGGCTTTGTTATAATCGAGTCTTTGCAGAGCAAGAATTGAAAGGTAATACTCGACAACGCAGTTGGTCGGATCGATCTGATGGTGCATCTCTAAAGTCTGCAGGGCTTCTTGCTGCCGTCCGAGCTGCAGCCATGTGACTGCCAGTTGTAAAATGCCCGCACGGAAACGGGGATATTTTTTTAGAACATCTTGGAGTTTTTTTTGTTTCTCTAAAACAGACTGTCTTTTTTCATCGACATGGAGATAGACGGCCTTGAGAGCATCGGCATCCGCACGGCCTTCTAAATAATCTTCTACGACTGTTTCAGGAGAGACAGCCCAATCAAACGTATGTTTTTTCATCGGCTCTAAAAGAGCCTTCCCTTCTTTTTTCTTTCCGACAAAGAGGTAGTTCATGCCTAGGAAGAAATGAACAAGTGGATCATCTCCCACATAAAGACGGGCTTTTTCATAGAGCTCGATCGCTCTGTTATGATCATTGAGTCCCCAAGCAACAGAAGCTTGGTTGAAATACGCCATTCCGATGACTTCTTTCATATTCCGTTCGATCAAACGGCGGGTGTCGATTCCCAAATAAGTCTCTGAGGGAAGATCGATTCCTCGTGCAGTTGTCTCGATGTTGACGACCTTGACGCCTTTGCGGTAGCGGACATAAATGTGGCCCGGAGGCGTGATGATCTCTAAGGGAAGTCCCATTCTTTGAGCTAAACAAAGATAAAGAATAGAAACGCCTAAGCAAACACCTTCTCTGCTATCCATGACGGAGGGTAGAAAAGTGTAAAGATCGATGTCTTTGACGTAGAGAGAATGAGGAGGAAAACGGAACTTCATCTCTTGGAAGACAAACCGGTTGATCTCGCGGATGTAGTCTTCGGGTTTTGCACTCTGAGGAAGTCTTGCTAAAATTTGCAGAGCAATGAGATCAAGCCCTGCTTCATATTGCCGGATGTCTTCGACGTTTTCATTGAACTGCTCGATGAGAAGTCCGCGGCCTAAATCGACCTCATGGGGCTGCAAAGATTGGAGCTGCTCCCGTGTCCAGATTTGATGGCCTTTGATAAAACGATTGGCAAGGCGTCCACCTAGATCTTCGATGGCGCTGAGCTGCTGGGGAGAGAGCTTTGCAGGTTTTTCGTAGTTTTGTCTGGTGATCAGCGAGATGACGGCTTGAATATCAAAAACAGGGAGTGTGACTTCAATGCCGGCTGTGTTGACTTTTCCTCCTGACAAAAGATGCCAGGCTTGGGAAAGGGCTTTTTTCCCTTCGTCGGTGTTGGGATAGAGTTCATAGAAGGCAAGGTGTTCAGAAACAGATAGCGGATCTAAGCTGCTCAGTCGGGATTTTAAAAAAAGATCTTCAGAGAAGAGCAAACAGGGGAGAATAAGGAATAGAATCCATCGTTTCATAAGCGAGATCATAGAGTGATGAGGGGAGGGATTTCAATCTAAATACATTCACATGAAAATTTTTAAACGAAGAAAAAATAGCTTCATTTCACTAAAATGCTCCCTCAAAAGGTAGAATTCCATGGCACTATCAGCGGTTTCTAGCGGAGCTTATGCGGTGGGGTTGGTGTTAGGCAGGGCTGCAATTCCTATTGCAGTCGATGTGATCACCAACATGGTACTTATGAAATGTAAAGTACCCTTAAATGTCCGATGGAGTATTTCCGGTTATCCAGCTTTTACAGCTGTCTATTTAACTTCTGGAGTTCCGAAATGGGATGCAGCTGGAGTGATTACATGTAGTCTCTATATTGCTTATAAAACGCTTCCTTGGCTCCCAAAAACACTTGGCTGGGGCACTGATAAGCCCCAGGAGCCGACAACTCCTGCTGTCCATCTCTCTTCTGAGGAGTCCCTTCGGAATAAATATCATCAATTAATAGAGATAGTGACCGTTTCTTTGGAGGGCAAAGATAGAGGGGAATTAGATAGATTAGCGTTAAAGTATAAAGATGAGATGCGAAGGAGATGGCAAAAGCCTGAAACAATACGACTTGCCACTGCATTGATAAATGAAGCTGCTGCAGCAATGCATGAGCTTTATAGAGATCTTGACAAAGCTACCTCAGAGGTGCCAAGGCTTTCTCGCTTTGAAAAAATGGCCGAGCTTCTAACTAGTCAGCAAGGTCCGGAATATTACTATCGTCGTTTCTGTTGTGAAGAAACGGTCACACTTCTCGATATTTATCGAACCGTTCGCGGCATGGGCTTTTTCTTCAGATGTCCTGAAGTTGATGGGCAGCTCTATCGTTATAATGTCGTTCCGCAAATATTAAAAGAAGAGGAAGACGCTGGGCTTTTTTTTAATGGGAAGACTCATTCTGAGTGGAGAAGAATTTATAACATAGCGATAGATCGTTTCGAGCCTTTGATGCAAGTAATAAGAAGGGTGCCTGAAAGCCAGCGTGGAGAAAACTTAAATCGATATTTGAACTGGGCTGTACGAGATGATGAGAAGACTATTGCAAAGGCAAAGT
>CAZBCR010000028.1:1467-13750 GCA_964490565.1 uncultured bacterium | reverse complement strand
ATAACAGCTTTTTCATAGTACCACCTTTTAATTTGGACTATTTTTCATCCCCTATGAACTTGTCAATAAATATTTTTAAATCCATACTGATCTTATGAAGAAAAACATCGGAAAGCCGGATCGGATCCTGAGACTGATAGCGGGGATACTCTTGCTTGTTTGGGCCTACGTGCAGATGAGCTGGGTTCTTTTGATCCTAGGGCTCTTTACGCTCTTTGAAGCGTATATGAGCTGGTGCATCCTCTATCAAATCCTAGGTAAAAGCAGCTGCCCTAGAAAGTAACTACTCTTTGAAATACTTGCCGTACTTGAGAGGCTCTTGCTGTTTCCAAGGACAGTAGCTATTGCAGAAATCAACTCTCTCACCTAGAGGTGGATGCGAACTGCGCCAGAAATTGTAGATCGGGCCCGGACGAGGGTTTGCTAAATTCCCCTGCTGAAGCACAAGAAAGCCTTCACCTGCTGCTTGGTTGTTTTGCGTGATCTCCAGTCCAAAACGGTCTGCTTCATGCTCCAGATGACGGCTAAACCAATTCGAAAGCGGCGTTGCGAGCAGCATGAAAATCCCGATCAAGAGAAGAAAAAGCGGTAATGAGGCGATATTGGAAAGTTCACTGAACCCAAATCGGTGTTGATATTTACGCATTAAGTAGGTTGCCGATCGATAGGTCAAGTAGAAGATCAAAAACGAAAGCAAGCTATAGTAAGCCATGCCCCACCACATGTGATTGAGGACGTAGTGGCCCATTTCATGCCCCATGACAAAAAGGATTTGGTCAGGCGTCATCGCGCTGATCGTGGTATCCCAAAGAACGATCCGCTTCGTCGATCCAAAACCCACGACATAGGCATTGAGCGCCTTTGTTTCTTGGCTTTTGTCGACTTCGAAAACGCGGCTATCTTGAATGCCGGCCTTTGCAGCTAAGGCTAAGATCTGCTGTTCCAGCTGTTTATCTTTCATCGGCCCGAATTTATTAAACAGAGGATCGATCCAAACAGGCTGGATCATCGACGTGATGAACACGATCACGATGCTGACTAACGTTCCATAGAACCACCATCTGCGGGGGCTTTTCTTAAGCACTAGATAGAAGATCCACACGAATGCCACAGCACTGATCAACCCGACCAAGAAACTTTTTCCGTAATTACTAAACCAATGTCCCAATGCCTCGGTTGAAAGTCCATATTCATGCTGCCGGAGATAGCCGGCGTAGAAATCGAGAGGAAACTGCAAAAGCTGAGAGATTGATAGGAAAAGAACTAAGTAGATGACAATGGTAAAATACCACATCCTGCCGCACTTTTGAGCAAACCCTGATAATTTGCCTGAAAATCCCCACAGTAAAAAAAGTAACGGAACAATCAGGCTCCAGGCTTGATTCACGATCCAAAGGATGTTGCCGCTGTTGTAATAGCGCATCGCCTGCTGGGTAGCTTCAGGGACCACAACTTGAGCACATTCAGGTAAAGCGGCAAGAAAATCGAGCATATTAGAACTCCTCTACTTCAATATTATCTTTGTCGATCAGGCTCTTCTTTACAACTGTTCATTGATCCAGTAGAAGGGAAATTAACTAGAGGACATTATGAATCGCAGGCAACTGATGGGCTGGGTAGCTGTTTTAGCTGGCATTATTACTATTATTTTCGCTGTACATTCGAACCATCAATTTGAAAAAAGCAAAACAAAAACCCGTTCTATCAAACTTTTCTTTACGCATAATCCTCTTTGGAATCCTATCATCAAGTTTTTCGGCGGCAAGCCTCAAGAAAAATTGCCCGAGCACAATGAGCATGCAATGATCACTCAAAATATCGGCATCGTCTTAGTCGTTGTAGGCGGCGCTGCTGTTTATCTTTTTCGAAGAAAAAAAAGAAATTAAGATTCTTGATAGACGATTTTTTGGCTCACCCACGCGTAGACCCCATAACACATGGGGATCAAAAGCGCTCCAAAAGCTAGACAAAGAAGTGCCAGTGAATGAATCCAATGTCCAAATAATCCCAAGAGTAAAATAAGAACCGCTGAAAGAAATTTCAGTCCTATGCTGACCTTTAACGCCTTGGCTTCGCTGGGGTCTTTTTTGAGCAGCATTTCTATGAGTCCCATGAAGATCAAACTCATCGCTAAAGAAACCGTCAGAAGATGCCGAGTGCCATCAGAGGGAAGATGGTGTTTTGAGATTAGAACATTGAGAAGGGAAGCTCCAACAGCTCCGATTGACATCACCAAAATCAAATGCAAGTAACTCCAAAGAAATACTGTCTTGGGCTTACTTTTGGGAGGTCTTTTAGCGATATAATCAAAGTAAATCCACCATAGAGCAAAGCCAATAGCAACCCCCATGACCCCTTCAGAAAAAATCTTGAAGGTAAAATGGTGGTGCCTTGCAACTCCTCGGATGACCCCGACTAAAGTTTCACCAATAACAATCAGTGTAAAAAGGCCTAGTCTTTCGGGAAGTTTTGAGAGATTAAAGCTCGGCAGCAAAGTCTGTTTTTTTAAGGTGAAAGTGGGCGTGAGAAGATCGCAAATAAACGCAATGCCCCATAAAACAAAGCGGATAGGCGCTTCGACATAAAGAGAACAGATGAAAAGCAAAATGGATAAGCTATACCCAGAGATCAGAATAGTGGCCACAGGACGGAATCTTTCTTCATGGACCGCCGCCCGTGTCCACATCAAAACGATTAAAATTCTAGCAAACATGTAGCAGAGTCCGTACCCAACAGAAAAATTATGCGGCATATGATGAGCAAAGATCGCAAGTCCAGCTACTGGAATCATCAATAAAAAAGTAAAAAACCTGCTATCGAGCCCTTCGGTCTCAAACCGGTCATTGTAGTAAGTCGCTCCCAGCCAAACCCACCAGGCTGGAATAAATAGAAACAGATAATTCCACAGTGTTTCCATTGAGGGGTTTGCTGACAGCAAGTGAACAAGTTCTGAGATCACCGCAACAAAGACCAGATCAAAAAAAAGCTCCAGCCAACTCACCTTCCGGTGCTCGGTGGGATTTTCATGCAGGCGGGGTTTTTTCCAAAGTAGTGTCATGGTTTAGAGATACATGTTAAGAGCAATGATACCAGAAGCAAACCGGTTGCTGTTTCTTCCGGCAAATGTAAACCAAGAACCTGCGATAAGTCCTATCCTTTTGCTCCAGTTATACTCAATCGCGGGGGCTAAGCTAAATTGTTCGCTAGACGGTTCTGTATTGACAGCGGGGGCTCCAGTAGAAGTCGTGCCGGTTCTTCCAGAAAAATGGTTGGTATTCGTATGAGTATAAAAGACATCGCAAGCGAGCGCCCAGCGTTGATTTAAGTTATACTGAAAAGCAGCGTCGAGGATAAAACTATCCCCCAGATGAACAACTCCTCTTGTATTGCGAGCTCCCCCATAACTATTCAGCCCTTTTACATGGACAGGAACGCCAAATTGATAGTTAAAGGCAAACCGCATATCGAGGTAGTGTTTTCTTGCTGTATGAAAAAGCTTTGCAAAGACAAGGGAAAAACTCGGCTGCCAAGAGCCTGTTCCAAGTGCATCTGTTCCTTGTTTATCAGCTTGCAACTTTTGATATTTTCCAAAGGGAATATTACTTCTAAGAGTGAGTTTAAGCGCGGGATAAGGATCTTCGACAGAGGATTTAATGACCTGAAAACCGACACCTAGGGGCCAATCGGCTATATTGCAATTATGACTTCCTTGGTACTCGCTGTAAACAGCCTGAGGATAGATCTGCCAATCAACCCGATCGGCAATCCCCATTTTAAATTGAATCTGCAGGAGATTGTAATAGAAGTTATGGACTGGAACTACTTTCCAATCTTCGTTGTACCCGCCGTTGTAGACATAGGCATATAGATACGGCTCAACGTTGTAATGACCAGGCCTTACCGTGTAGCCCGAAGATGCAATCAAAGGCCCTGTAAACCAAGGCGTGAATGTGCCGGTGAACGTTTCTTGATGCAGTCCTTGTTCGTCTGCTAGAAGAGGAGATGCTGCTAAAAGCGCTGTGAAGATAAATCGATGATATTTCATATTAGTAACCAGCTACAGATTTTGCCATTTTTTGAAAAATCACCAAATGAAAAGGATAGATCATATACCAATAGAGCCGTCCTAAGATTCCTCGGGGCCGAAATGTTGCCGTTTGTGCAACAATCCATGAGTTCTCTTTTTTTTCCAATCTAAATTCCAGCCAAGCTTCTCCTGGGACTTTCATAGTAGAAAAAAGGATCAGTTCTCCATTTTTTTTATCCGCCCTCAGCACTCTCCAAAAATCGATTGAATCGCCCACTTGAATCTCAGTTGGATGCCTCCTTCCACGATTGAGTCCGACACCCCTAATTACTTTGTCTATTAACCCCCTGAGCTTCCAAGCCCAATCAACCGAGTAATAACCTGTTTCTCCTCCAATACACCAAATCCTTTGTATGGCAGCTTCCTTGCCGTCTTTGACCAAAACTCTACGTACATCCCTAAGGCAGCCCTCTTTGGGAACTTCGATATATTTTTCAATACTGGGATTGGAGTCTTTAACATTCCACGCATCCATCCATGTCGAGACAACTTCATTCTGGGCAATCCTTTGAAAAGCTAATTCTAAAGCTTTTGTATAAGTGATGCATTCATGAGGGATGATTTTTTTGATGCCATCCAACTTCTGAATAGAGCTAATTTTCATGCTTTCGACTAGATAATAACAGAGAGAAAAACGAACCGATGTTATCAGGACAAGCCAAAAGCTCGATAAACGGGGTGTCAGAACAGGAACTTTAATAATGAATCGCTTTAAATGCCTATATTTCGCGTATTGGAGCAAAAGTTCTTTGAAAGTCAAAACTTCAGGTCCGCCAATATCAAATGTTTGGTCATAACATTGCTTATTCAGAAGTACTCTTGTCAGATAAAAAATCACATCTCTAATTGCTATCGGCTGGCAGGAAGTACTAACCCATTTGGGTGCTATCATGACGGGAAGTTTTTCGCATAAGTCTCGGATGATTTCAAAAGAAGCACTCCCTGATCCTATGATAATACTTGCACGGAGCACCGTCACGTGGATCCCACTCTCCTTGAGGGTCTTTTCGACTAATAAACGCGACTGAAGATGAGGAGATAATTGCTTTTCATCATTAATAATCCCTCCTAAATAAATGATCTGTTGAACCCGTGTATGCGCCAGACCTTTGATAAAGTGCTTGGCAACTTCTAATTCAACAATAGACAAATCACTGACAATTTCTGCCATTGAATGAACAAGGTAATAAGCCGCCTCGATTTCCGAAGGGATGCTCTTCAATGTCTCTTCTTTCTTTAAATCACCCCAGATGTAGTGGAGGTTTTGCTTTTCTTCAGCAAAGAGTTTTGTCCCCTTGACACGGCATAAAGCATAGATTTCATGCCCTTCTTCCAGAAGATGAAGCACTAACCTTTTCCCTACAAATCCTGTCGCTCCGCTGACTAAAACTTTTGCCATACAATTTCAAGCAATTATTATTGACAGCGATCTTAAAGTCGAATGTTGATTGAAATCAGCGCATCCGGAAGGATGCGCCAGATAATGAAAACGAATTACTTAATGTGCTTGCTGATCAAACCTGCGAGCTTGAGCATATCGACAGGTTTTTTGCCGATAACTTCAGCCAATTTTGCATCAGGCTTAATGATCCGTTTTTTCTTTGCATCTTGGAGTTTATGTTTTTTGATATAAACCCAGAGTTTTTTCACGACTTGAGGACGTGTTGCTGATTTGCAACCGACAATTGCTGCGAGTTCCGCAGACAATTTACATTCTGTCATCATCAGTCCTGATTTTTTCTTACCTTTCGCTGCTGTCTTTTTTTTTGCCATAACTTTTTCCTTTTACCTTGTTTAAGATGGAAAATCATTTCAAATATTTCCATGTCTTCTATTAGCTGATTTAAAAGGTTTTCTGAATCTCTGCAAGGATATTTTTCAAAAAATTGCAGGCTTCATAGAGAAAGAAGGAAAAAAAATGAGGAGAGAACAGGTAGTACTCTCCTCTTTCACCGATTTTATTTCTGGTTCGTAAGAACTGAAAAAAACTGATTATGCAACAGAAACTTCAGTCGCTTCAGGCCCTTTGCGTCCAGGTCCTTCTACGAATGAAACTTTTTGTCCTTCACGCAAAGAGTGAGCATCACCTTTAACGTTGTTTGTATGGAAAAATAGATCTTTCCCACCGTTATCAGGTGTGATGAATCCAAATCCTTTTTGTGCGTTGAAAAACTTGATAGTACCTGTAGATTTTGACACGATATTTCCTCGTTTATATTTATAACTTCACTTTTTACACCGTCCTCGACTGTTAGATCGTAAGATGGTGTAAAGTGAGTAACTATACATAGTCTGTTATTTTTTTACTTACTTTATCGACTTTTTTAAGAAGATAATCGTTCACAAGGGGTTTCAGCTAGGGCTGAAAACCCATTGACAAACAAGAGAATGAAGGCAATAGGGAAAAAGAAGATGACCCAGAAACAGAGCCAGAATCTAGAACCCTCATATTTCAAATTATAAGTTGTCTGATTCACCTTGCACGTGCTAGCAGTCATAAGCAGCACTAGAGCAATTGGAAAGCATACAATGAACCAGAAGATAAGCCAGAACTTAGAAGCGCGGTATTGGAGTTTAAAACGTGTTTCCTTCATATATCACCCATATTTCAGGGCTCCATTGTACCATTTAGTAAAAGTGGGAGAAAGAGGAAAAATTCAATAGAAATAATTTTGAATTCCCCCTAGGATCTCAATTAGATGAGCCCTGGCTTTACTGCCCTCTTAGTCTTAGCTGCGATCCACCTCTTTGCCAACCGAGCAAAAGTCTTGGGATGGGTCTGGCGCGGACAATTTCTTTCATTCGCTTCGGGGATTTCACTCTCCTACGTCTTTGTCGATCTATTGCCAGCTTTAGAAAAAGGAGAGCCTGTTTTAAGACGGACCTTTGAAGATGTCCTCCCCTTCCTTGAACTGCACACCTATCTGATTGCTCTTCTGGGGATTCTTTTCTATTACGGCGTTCAGTCGGCTACATCTACAAAGAAGAGCAAATGGCTGCCCATCAGCGGCTACCTTCTTTTTAACTTCTTTATTGGAGCTAGCCTCTCAGACAGCTCTAATCCGGAAATTCAGCCTGTGACGCTTTTTACCATTGCGATCGGCATGCACTACTTTGTCCGGGACCATATGGCCCGTGTCACAAAAAAGCCTTTTGTTTTAGGAGCTCTGATCTTGTCGCTTTTTGCCGGATATCTTGTCGGATATTTAACCAAAATCCCCGATGCAGCCTCTGCTATCGGAATCTCTTTTGTTGCAGGAGGGATCCTCTTGAATATTTTCCAATATGAACTGCCGAAGAAAGAAAAAAGCGGCTACCTCTGGTTTGTTCTGGGAGCTCTGCTCTATACAACCCTTCTACTGAGCCTGGGAGAAGTTCACCTATGATCCGCAAGCTTGCTTCAGGAAAGTACCGTCTGTATTCTCGCAAGATAAATCCCAGAACAGGAAAACGCAGAAACCTAGGCACATTTCCAACACGCGCTGCTGCTCTTAAACATGAGCAAGAGATTTGGTTCTTCAAAAAACACGGATGAAAAGCTACTGCGCCCGTTGATAGAAGAAAACCCCTTCTTTTTTCAGAAAATCAAGCTTTTCTTGCGTTGGAGGAAATGCCTCATGTGTCTGCAGAAAGACATCCATATTAAATGCCTTCCAAGAACTAAATTCTGGCTGGCCTAAAATAGCACTCAAGACAAAATCCTCAGGAAAGCAAGAAAGAAACGGCGTCCCCAGCTCTACCATCTGATAGTAGTCTTTGATAAACTTCTGAGCTAGCGGCGTGTCCATCTTAAGTCCAAAAATGCGGGTGTCGATGTAGGGAGTATTGAGCACATCAACTCCCGTCATGCTGTGTAATATAATCCGCGTTGAAGGAAGAATGAATGATGATGCATTCGTGGGAGCCAGCCAACCTCGAAGAAAATAGTCTCTTGTTTCGATCCAGACGAAAAAGGAGGAAGGACTTCTTAAAGGCATCAGTGATGAATCGATCCATAAAACCTTCTTAAATCCTAGCCTTTGAGCCTCCAGCATCATAAAAATCTTCGCAGAGTTAGGAACTGCCGCGTACTGCATCTCCTTGCCGGTAGGATTGGGAAATCCTCCGATCATATAGTAGAAATACCCATTAAACCCTGTAGCTTTAAGAGCTTCCACGATCGTTTCGATATAGAGAGCATAGTTATTGACTGTCCTTCCCCATTCATCACCAGCAAAAGGAACATAGGAAACAATGCAGCGATCACTCCCCTTGCCGATCTTTTCCAATTTCCAACGAGGAATAAGCCCCTTTTCCACATCGATGATCGTCTGTTTTGCTCCATGAGCACAGCGCGCTTGAAAGATCTCAACCTTCAAAAAATCCTCTGTCAGAGGATGCAGTTCTTGCACGAGCGGAGACGGATTAATCGTTTGAAGCTGCTTTTGCACCTCAACGTAGTCTTCGATCGTGAGATTTTCCTTCACAGGAACCGTCATGGCAAAAGGATTTGCTAGAAGTGGAGAAAAAATCAGAGAAATCACGAGGGACAAAATGAATAACTGCATTTTCCATTCCTTTTAGGTATTGATTTTCATAAGTGTTACTGTGTGGCCGCGAAAAGGACGCATCTCCACAACTTGAGCTCCTTTTTTAACGTAGCGGCCCACATTAGAAAAGTTAGATGTGTAAAAATTAACCTGCTGATATCCCAGCCGTTTAGCAATCGTCAGAACAACTTTTCCCAATTTGGGACCAATTGCCTTGTTTCTCTCTGTAGGGATCACATGGAAACTGCCGACCCAGGGACCTTTATCAGAAATATCAGAAAATTCAGGTTCACCCTCTTTTTTAAGAGAGATACTTCCAATGGGCATGCCATTTTGTAAGACCACAAGTGTAAAAGGGAAATCTACTGCTGTGAGCTGCTTCTCGAAGCTCTTAACAAGTTTTTCTAAAGTTAAAGTGGTGTCATACGAAATCCAATCGTTATATTGCCACTGAGCAATCTGAGGAATCATTTCTGGACAGTCCCTCAGCAGCTTCAACTGCTGCGATTTTGGGCTAAAAACGTTTTCATTAGCCTCTTGCACGATCTCTTGAATAATATGATTCATATGATGTTCTGGCAAGATTACGCTTTAAACTAAAAAAAAGTCCAGCAGCGGCATTGATACTCTTTGATATCAAAGTTCAAAATTTCTATATTCAAGACGATCCTTAAGGTGTAATCATGAAAAAATCTCTGATTCTAACTCTCTTAGCTTCGCAATCTCTTTTCGGAACAATGAAGTATCAACAGGTTTGCTGTAATACCCCGCTTACTGAATGCGAGACTCCTCTAGCAAGCATTGATACAATCCATTTCGATGGCAGGATTGCTGCTTTTATCCCTACAGGTGAAAGATTTCGCAGCATCTATGGATCCCCTATTGCCGCTTATGAGTTTGAGATCGGAAAGATCTTTGATAAGCATTATGAGATCTGGGCTAACGTTGATTATGTGACAACACACGGATCGACACGCAATTTTCACAGCAAAACAAGCTATGAAGCCGTTAATCTGAGCGGCGGTGGCAAATATGTTTTCCGATTCCATCCTCAAGCCAACCTCTATTTGGGACTTGGCATCAATGGAGCTTTTGTCCATGTCCATAATAATTCCTCTTTTGTCAAAAGGAATGTCAATAAAAACGGAGTCGGTGGAGTTGCAAAACTAGGTTTCTACTTTGAGCCCACAACTCACCTTTTTATGGAAATTTTCGTTGATTATCTCTACCAAACGATCCAGTTCCAAAACAGAGTCCAAGTCGGCGGCGTAAAAATCGGCGGCGGCATCGGCGGCTGTTTCTAAGCTCTTGCTAGTTCAAAAATTTATATATTATTATCGGTGATTGAGTTACTTTTTTTGATCAGAAAAAGGTCGTTATGTCCATCATTGCAGGTCTCACAAAATTTGACGCAAACGCTTATCAGCGCACACATAAAACTATCCAATCTATCGAAACACAAATAACTGCCTATCATGCTCAGAAAAATACGATCAACCATCTAGCAAATGCATTTTTTTTCTCACTAGCCACTCTTGTGGTTAAGCTCGTATGGAACAAGGTAACAGGAACAGGTCTTAAGACTGCAGTTACATCTTCATCTTCTGTGATTTTAGGTCTTTTTAGTCTTGCTGCTCTCGGAGGGATATTCTGGTGCTTGGATGATGGAAATAAAAAAGCAAAATCCATCGCAGGCGAGATCAAAACACTTTGTGATTTGACAAAAGAAAAATTCTATGGGGAGACCGTTGAAATAAAAGCAGATCTGGTAACAGCACCTGAAGTTCTTGAAAGTATGCAAAAAAACCTGCGGCCCTGTTTTGATAACACCGTTGACATCAATACGAATTATTTCCTCATCGCAACAAATGAACTCACGCTCCAAGGAACTACAGCGGACGATTTTATATGCACTTCTGTCAAAATTTTCGATAACTTTAAAGAAATCGAAGCAACCATCGCTCTTTGGCGCAAATATTATGCAGAATTATATTTTGCTGATCCAAATTCTAGAACAACGGTCACTATGCAAGTGATTGCTTCTCAGTGCATCCAAGGACCTCTTATGAAGCCACTCGAAGATGAAACCTATCGTTATTCCTGTCGTTTACCCACTGTTCAATATCCCAAAAGCGGCAGTATCGGCCACCAATATCAAACAGACTCCAAAGAAACAAACCTCAATTACTTCACTACCCCCACCCAATTCCGTCAGCATTTAAAAGAAAAGACAAAGTATATTGACGAATTGCCCAAGGTCAAATTGCTTTTTCCAATACCCTCCTTTGACGAAAGAAATTAACAAATCTCTTTTGTAAATACCCCCAAATCTCCTATGCATTAAATTAACTATGGTTAATGCAATAAGAGATCAAGCTCCCGGCTTCTCACAAAGACCGCGCAAAAAAAGAGCTCCTAAAGAAATCGATCAGCGGGTGAAAAAATCCACCCCAAAAATCTCTGTTCAAGGAAAAGGATCTGGCCCTGTCCATGCTTCACAAAAACTCGCAGATAAACAAGCTCTTCTCACTGCTGAAAAAGCCTCTTATGCTGCCCGTCAGAAGGCGTTTACAACAAAGCAGGCAGCTCTAAAAGCACAAAAAGCAGCCCTCTTAGCCGAGCGAGCCCATCTGGCTCGCCAAGCTGAAGCATTAAAAAAAGCTCGCATGGCTGAAAAAGCCAAGAAAGATGCTAACAAAGCAAAGAAAAAAGCTTCTACCTTGCGCAAAGTCGTTAAAATCTAAAGCCCATTCTTCTAAAAAAAATTTATTGAAAGTTACTCACTTTTTCATTCTAATTGCTTCACTCACAAGGGGCAACTCATGCGTTTGGTATTCTTTTGCTTAATGCTCATCACTGTCAATCTATCAGGGAACCCTTTCTTAATTGATTTTGGTCCCAAGGAGAACGTTACGAATGAAGATTACATCAACATTCAGCAACAACTTTCTAATTTGGCAAAAAGCAAATTTTTAGATGATTTAATCAGACCCGAAGATAGTGCTTTTGTAACGTACTATCCCTATACGCGTTGTACAGTTGGAGTTAGGCAAACAATCATTTCTCCTGAAAGAGGACTCTTCCCCGTCCAGGAACTCATTAAAATTGGTAGTGGCGGTAACAGATGCGTCGTTTCGTTTGCTTCCTACGATAAGAATTACTACACCATGCTTAAAGCGATCCCAGGAGCACTCGAGAAGTGCGGCTTTAATGGCTATTTTCTATACCGCATGGGCGGATTTCCCAATCCAACAGGTACAGAAATTCAGTACATCGGAGTCCCTTACGCATTTAAGATTTTTATGATGGTAGAAGCGCAAAAAATGGGTTTTGATAAAGTGCTCTGGATCGACTCATCGGCTTTACCCTTAAATAATCCCGATCCTCTTTTTGACTACATCGAAAAAACAGGCGCTCTTGCCAATGGATGGGGGATGAATCGTGAAGGTGTACTCGTAGATTACTTCTTAGTAGCTCGAGAGGTCCTGCGTAATACGACAGGTGTTGATATTTACCATGCTCCCTACATGGCCACAGGCGTTTTTGGCCTAGACCTGGGCAGAGAGCAAGTTCAAGAGTTTGTGCGCGACTACTATTATCTAGTGCAAAATGGCCTTGGGTTCTTATCTGAATGGCCTGAAACCAATGTTTTAATGGCTCTATTTAC